>CAMTVF010000029.1:0-17779 GCA_947085115.1 uncultured Opitutaceae bacterium
AGGTCTCGACCACATCACCGAGATGTCCTGGACCAAGCGCATCAACAAGCCGACCGAACTCCTCAAGGTCGGTCAGGAACTGGATGCCGTGGTTCTCGGGATCCAAAAGGACGAACAGAAAATCTCGCTCGGCCTCCGCCAGCTCGAGCCGAACCCGTGGGACATGGTCCGCCACAACTACCCGGTGGGCGCTCGCGTCCGCGGCAAGGTGCGCAACATGACCACCTACGGCGCCTTCATCGAACTCGAAGAAGGTATCGACGGTATGGTTCACGTCTCCGACATGAGCTGGACCCGCAAGGTCAATCACCCGTCCGAAGTCCTCAACAAGGGCGACGAAGTCGACGCCATCGTGCTCGACGTCGATCCCAACCAGCAGCGCATCAGCCTCGGCATGAAGCAGCTCCTGACCGATCCTTGGACCGACATCGACAGCTTCTTCCGCATCGGTGACGTCGTCACCGGCACGGTCTCGAAGATCGCCAACTTCGGCGCCTTCGTGGAGCTGAAGGATGGCATCGACGGCATGGTCCACATCTCGCAGATCCAAGAAGATCGCGTCGAGAAGGTGAAGGACGTGCTCAAGCCCGGTCAGTCGGTCTCCGCTCGCGTCGTGAAAATCGACCGCGAGGGCCGTCGCATCGGTCTGTCGATCAAGGCTGCCAACTACTCGGCCGAACAGCTCGCGCAAGAGACCGCCTCTTACGAGCAGTTCACCAAGCAGACCAACGGCACCGACCTCACGAGCCTCGGCGACATCTTCGACGAAGCCGCGAAGAAGGAATAAGCCTTCAGGCAAGGAAAACTCTCAAGGCGCCCCGCGAAAGCGGGGCGCCTTTTTCTTGCGCGCGTCCGAAGCGCAGCGGCGGTTTGCCGGAACCCAGCAACCCGCCGGTTGCGCCAACGCTCCGCGTGCTACTCCCGCACCCATGAAAAAGGCACCCCTCGTGAAAGGGGCGCCGTTACAAGCACCACGCAGATGAGTTAGGCTTCGATGCCGTGGCTCGCGACGTAGTCGCGAATGCCCTGAGCGCGATCTCCCGCCCGGGTTTCCTGCTCAATCTCGTCGAGCGTCCGCTGTTTGTTGTGTTTCTGCATTTGCCGGCGGATCTTGGCGAGCGCGAGATACTCAAGTTGCCGAATGCGTTCGCGTGTCACTTTGAACTTCTTGCCGACTTCCTCGAGGGTGAGCTCGTTTTCACCGTCCAGCCCGAAGCGCATCTTGATGATGCTGGCCTCGCGCGGGTCGAGGGAGTTGACCATGTCATGGAGGTCCTCCCGCATGTTGCGTTCACCGAGCTCGGTGTCGGGCGAGACAGAGTTTTCGTCACCGACCAGATCGCCAAGCGTGGCGGCGTCGCTGTCTTCGCCAACCGGGGCATCGAGCGACGCCGGACGCACGCTGACGGTCTTGAGCAGGGCGATCTTGTTGACCGGAATCTGCAACTCGCAGGCGAGTTCCTCGTTGGTGGGCTCGCGATCAAACTCGTCCGTGAGTTTGGCGATCATCTTGCGCATGCGGGAAATCTTGTCGACGAGATGAACCGGCAGTCGGATCGTCTTGGACTGGTTGGCGAGGGCACGCTTCATCGACTGCTTGATCCACCAGGCTGCGTAGGTGGAGAGCTTGCCACCCTTGGCGGGGTCGAAGCGTTCCACGGCCTTGATCAGGCCGAGGTTGCCTTCACTGATCAGGTCCATCAGCTGCAGGCCCATGTCTTTGTAGTCGTAGGCGATCTTCACCACGAGGCGCAGATTCGCGGAGATCATGTGGTCGCGGGCCGCCTTGTCGCCGCGCTTGATGCGCGCGGCCAGTTTGATCTCTTCTTCGACGGTGAGGAGAGCCGTCCGGCGGATTTCGTTAAGATAGAGTTGGAGATTGGAGCGATCGTCGCGGCGATCGACGGGCGAGGCCTTGTCAAACTCTGCCCTGGCTGGCGTGACGACCGGCAAAATAGCGGGACGAGCAGTCAGTGCTTCGTCCATCGGCGTAAACTTCACCGATACGGCGCGAGAGCTCGAAGGAACTTTTGCCTTGGGTGCTACGCGGGAAACTTTTTTGAGTGTCGGCATGTCGGGGAGTGGGTGGGACAGGGAGGGCATTTCCATCCGTCCCTGCATATAAGATGCCGAAACGGATAGGGATATTCCCTGAACCTCCTCTTTGACCCAAATTCCCGCCGTTTGTGCCGACTGGAAATAGAATCGGCTACAGTTTCTCAGCGAGGCCGATGGCCTTGAACAACGCGGAAGCCTTGTTGATCGTCTCCTGATATTCAGCTGCCGGGGATGAATCAGAGACGATACCGGCACCCGCTTGCACGTGCACTTGGCCGTCCTTAACCAGTGCGGTGCGAAGGGTTATGCAGGAATCCAGATTTCCGTTGTAGCTAAAATATCCCAGGGCCCCGGCGTAACTGCCGCGCTGGGTTTCTTCCATCTGGGCGATGAGTTGCATCGCGCGCACCTTGGGAGCCCCACTGACAGTGCCGGCTGGAAAGGTCGCCCGCATCAGGTCAAAGGCGGAGCGTTTTGGCGCAAGTTGTCCCTCCACCTGTGACACAATGTGCATCACGTGCGAGTAGCGCTCAATGGTCATAAACTCGCGCACGTTGATCGAACCAAACTCGCAGACGCGGCCGATATCGTTACGCGCAAGATCGACGAGCATCAGGTGTTCAGCCTTTTCTTTTTCGTCGGCCAGAAGTTCGGTCGCGAGTGCGTTGTCCTCTGTTGGGGTGGCACCCCGGGGGCGAGTGCCGGCAATTGGCCGAATCTCTGCGCGTTGCCCGGTGAGCCGGACATGCACTTCCGGCGAAGCACCCACGAGCGCGAAATCGCCCGTCTCCAGGATGAACATATATGGCGACGGATTTACCGTGCGGAGCGCCCGATAGAGATCGAGTGGGCTTCGGGCAAACGGGCCGCTGAACCGCTGGGAGAGCACAATTTGGAACACGTCGCCGGCGCGGATAAATTCCTTGGAGTCCGCAACGAGTTTCTCAAATGCCGCGCGCGTGAAGTTGCCCGTGGGCACTTGACTTGGCGCGGCGGGCACAAAGGCAGCCGGCAGCAAGGGGCAGGGCTGTTGCAGGGCTGCGCCGAGCCGCTCGAGCTCGATCAACGCATGGTCGTAGGCGAGATTTGGATCCGTGCCGACGTGGGCATTGACGATCAGGCGAAGCGTTTGGCGGGCGCGATCAAATGCCACGAGGGAATCGCAGAGCATGAACCACAAGGCAGGCATCGCGAGTTCGTCGCGCGCGGCGAGGGGAACCGTGGGCTCGGCGCAGTGCACGTATTCGTAGCCGAGGTAGCCGACGGCGCCGCCGGTAAACGGCGGCATGTCCGGCAACTCGACGGGCCGGTAGCGCGCCATCTCTTCCTCCAAGTCCTTCAGGGGGTCACCGTCCCCGGCGCGTGCCATGATGATTTTTCGCGGATTGCACCCGACGAAACTGTAGCGGGAGGCGCGTTCGCCGCCCTCGACCGACTCGAGGAGGAACGCGGGACCCTTCGCGCGCAGTTTTGAAAACGCCGAAACCGGGGTCTCCAAATCAGCGAGCAACTCCGCCGAAACGGGAACGACATTTCCGCGCTTGGCGTAATCGAGAAAGGCTTCGCGCGATGGAGTAACGTGCATGCTCACTCGACCGTTACCGACTTCGCGAGGTTGCGGGGCTTGTCCACATCGCGTTCGAGTTCGAGCGCAATGTAATAGCTCAACAATTGGACCGGGATGGTCGCCACGATGGGCAACACGGCTTCGTGGCACTCGGGAATCGTGATCAATTCATCCGCCAAGCCCTCGGGCAATTCGCAGGATTCCGTCGCGATCGCGATTATCCTCCCCTTCCGGGCCTTGATTTCCTGCATTGAGTTGACGACCTTGTGGAACATCTCGCCGGAGGACACAAAGAAGAGCGCGGGGCAGTCCTCGCTGATCAACGCAATCGGGCCGTGTTTCATTTCTGCTGCGGGATAACCTTCGGCATGGATGTAGGAAATCTCCTTCAACTTAAGCGCTCCTTCGAGAGCGATCGGGAAAAGCGAGAGGCGGCCGAGGAAAAGCATATCGCGATACTTCGCGTAGCGCTTCGCGATGCCCTTGATGTGATCAGCCTGCTGGAGAACCGCGCGCACGTGGTCGGGGGCACCCTTCAACGCCTGCACAAACTGCACACCGTCACTGAAGCTCATGTCGCGCATGCGGGCGATATAGAGCGCCAGCATCGCGCCTATGATCAGTTGCGATGTAAACGCCTTGGTCGACGCGACACCGATTTCGGGACCAACGTGTTGGTAAATGCCGCCATCGGCTTCACGCGCGATGGTCGAGCCAACGACGTTATTGACGGCGAGAACCTTGTAGCCCTTGCGCTTGGCTTCGCGCATGGCGGCGAGGGTGTCGATCGTCTCGCCCGACTGACTCATCACGAAGAAGAGGGTGTTGCTGAACAGCGGCATGTTCCGATAACGAAACTCGGAAGCGTAGTCGCATTCCACCGGCACGCGGGCGAAGCGTTCGATCAAGTGTTCTGTCACCATGCAGGCATGGAGTGCCGTTCCACAGGCGCAGAACATGAAACGGTCCATGCTGCGGAACTCAGCGGGTGAGATGTTCAGGCCGCCAAAGTTTGCCGTGCTGCCATCCTCGGAGAAACGGCCACGCATGGCGTTCTCCAACGCGGCCGGCTGCTCGAAAATCTCCTTCTCCATGAAATGGGTGTAGCCATTCAGCTCCGCGTCGGTGATCGCCCAAGTGACCTTGTCCACCACGGGGGATACCTCGCCCGCAGTGAGGGTCGTGATGGAGAAGGACTGTGGGGTGAGGTGGGCGATTTCGCCGTCGTTCAGGTAGACCACGCTTTGGGTCCGGCTGACAATCGCGGAGACATCGCTGGCCACGAGGCTCTCGCCGTCGCCAATGCCCAGGATGAGTGGCGAGCCTTTGCGGGCGGTGACCAATTCGCCGGGGGCGTCGAGAGCCATGACGACAATGCCGTAGGTGCCTTCGACATGCAGCAGCGTCTTGCGCACCGCAGTGACGAAGCGGCTCTCATCCTCATCCGCAGGTTCCTTCGCGTAATGGTAGGCAATGAGATTCGTGAGGGCTTCGGTGTCTGTTTCTGATGAAAACAGAAACCCTTTCGTCAGCAAAAATTTCTTCATCGACCCGTGATTTTCGATGACGCCGTTGTGAATCAGGGCGATCTGGCCGTCGCTGCTGATGTGCGGATGGGCATTGGCATCGGTGACACCGCCGTGTGTCGCCCAGCGCGTGTGTCCCATGCCGAAATGCCCGTTGAGGCGCTGTTTCGCGGCTTCTTTTTCAAGATTTGCGACGCGGCCCGCTTTCTTGACGAGGACAAATTTACCGTCCTGCCAGACGACGACGCCCGCAGAATCATAGCCGCGGTATTCCAGCCGTTTCAGTCCTTCGAGGATGAGCGGAGCTGCTTTATATTTTCCGACGTAGCCGACGATACCACACATGGTTGGGTTTTAGCTGGCGATTTGAGGAAGGCCACCAAAGATTAGCAACAAATTAGCTTTCCGTATGGCGAATCCCAAAAAAGTCCTGTCGGTGATCATGGGTGGTGGTCGTGGCTCGCGGCTCTACCCGCTAACCAAGGAGCGCTGCAAGCCTGCGGTGCCGCTGGCCGGGAAGTATCGTCTCGTTGATATTCCCATCAGCAACTGCATCAACTCCGGCTACAACCGGATCTTTGTGCTGACGCAATTCCTGACCGCGTCCCTGCACCGGCACATCAACATGAGCTATAACTTTGATGCGTTCAGCGGCGGATTCGTTGATATTCTGTCGGCGGAGCAAACAGAAAAAAGCAGCGCCTGGTATGAAGGCACGGCGGATGCGGTGCGGCGCAACCTGGTGCATTTCAACCGTCACAGTCACGATCTGGTGCTCATCCTCTCGGGTGATCAGCTCTACAGGATGGATCTGGACAAGATTGTCGCCCAGCACATCGCCACCAAGGCCGATGTGACCATCGCGGCGGTGGCGCTCCCCGTGTCAAAGGTGGAGGGGCTCGGCTTGATGCGTGTTGCCGATGATCTCACCATTTCAGAATTTGCGGAGAAGCCGAAGGATCCGGCGGTCATCAGCAGTCTGGCGATGAGCGAGACGTTGGAGGCACAGTTGGGGACGAAGGCCGGGGAAAGACGCTGCCTCGCCTCGATGGGCATCTACGTGTTCGGCCGGGACGCGCTGACGCGCGCGCTGGAGAACTCAATGAAGGACTTCGGCAAGGAGGTGATCCCAAGCCTGCTCGGGAAGGCGAATCTCTCAGCCTACATCTTCGAGGGTTATTGGGAGGACATCGGCACCGTGCGCGCGTTTTTCGAGGCGAACCTCGCCATGGCCCAGCCGCTGCCGCCGTTCGACTTCTTCAACCGCGACGCACCGATCTACACGCGCGCCCGCTACCTCCCCGCCTCGAAGATCAATCGCTGCAGCATCGACCACGTGGTGATTGGCGACGGGTGCATCGTGACCGACTCAATGTTGAAACACTGCGTCATCGGCATCCGCTCGATCCTGGGAGAAAATTCGTCTCTCGAAGACGTGGTGATGCTGGGGGCCGATTTTTATGAAAGCGATCTGGAGCGAAAATCCTCGCTCGCGACCGGCATTCCCGGGCTTGGCGTCGGCAAGCACTGTGTGATCAAGGGCGCGATCATCGACAAGGGAGCGCGCATCGGCGACAATGTAACGCTGATTGCCGGGGGGAAGGCCGATGGCGACTACGAGCACGGCATCGTCATTCGCGACGGCGTGCTCTGCGTGTGCAAGAACGCCGTGATTCCCTCAGGTTTTTCCCTGTGAGCTCTTGCGCGCAAGGCGGATCAGGACCAGACCGCCGATGATCAGGAAGAGTGAATAGAAACTACCGCGCGTCATGCCAAACAGGAGTGCTGCGTCGGGTTCCCGGAACAGCTCTCCGATCATGCGGAGCACCGCGTAGAGGATGAGATACTCGCCGACGAGGCGACCCGGCGCGCGTTGCACGCAGTCGGTTTTCCAGAAGCGCCACTGGAAAATGGCGAGCAGCACCAATCCTTCCAGCACCGCGGCGTAGAGTTGCGAGGGATGCCGCGGCTCGATCAGAAGCGGATGCAGGCCCGGCCTCGCGCTCTGGGGGAATATCACTGCCCAGGGCACCGTGCTCACCCGGCCCCAGAGCTCCCCGTTGATGAAGTTCGCGACCCGTCCGAAGAAAAATCCAATCGAGGCAACCGACGCAATCAGGTCGCCCAAGTGAAGCAGCGACACCTTGCGCGAGCGGGCGAACCACAGCAGCGCGAGCGTCACCCCGACGAATCCGCCATGACTGGACATGCCGCCTTCCCAGACGCGCAGGAGCGCGAGCGGATCGAAACGCACCGTGTCGAACTGATAGAGGAGGTAGTAGCCGAGGCGGCCGCCGAGCAGCACACCGACCACGACAACGAAGATGACATCAATGCTTGCCTCCGAGCCGAGTCTACTTCGACCCGCCCGATGGTAGAGATGCAAAAGGAGACCTGCGCCGACGAAGCCGAGCAGGTAGGCCAGACCATAGTAGCGGATGCCGAAATTCTCACCGAACCGGATGAGGAACGGACTGAGGTCGTGGACCCAGTGGGCCGGGGGAGTTCCAGAGAACACGGGACTTTAGCTTGAGGGTGGAAGTGCGCCGCCGGATTTTTTTGGCAAGCTGGATTTCTGCGACTTGGAGCGAGCAAGTTCACGCATGTCGACCGCAACATCGTCTTTCTCGAAAATTTCCAAACCCAAGATGTGCTCCATGATGTCTTCCATGCTTACCACGCCGGTGGTGGCGCCGAATTCATCGACCACGACGGCGATTTGTTGATGCGTTTTCAGGAACTGCTGCAAGGCCTGCGCCACCGTGATGGTCTCCGGCACGAATTGCACCTCTTGCGCCAGTTTCTCGACGAGCTCAAGGTCCAGGTCGTTGGCCTTGGCCTTGAGCAAATCGCGCCTGCGGACGACTCCCACAATGTCGTCGATGTTGCGGCCATAGACCGGCATCCGGGCGAACGGAATATTGGGATGCTCCCGAAACACTTCACCGACAGTCGCGTTGCGAGGCAGAGCCGTTACCACGATTCGCGGAGTCATTATCTCCCCGACGCGGACGTCATCAAGCGAAAGGGCGTTGGCGATGATACTCGATTCGCTCCGGGTGAGTGTGCCGTCCTTCGCGCCCTTTTCCGCGAGCAAGATGATTTCCCGATCGGCGGCATGAATGTTGACCTGCTGGGGGATGACAAAGCGAACGACATGCTGACAGAACCAGATGATCGGCATCAGGCCCTTTTGCGCCCAAAGGAGGGGATACACGACATGCGGCTGCAAATGCGTGCGGTAGACGACGCCGAGATTCTTTGGGATCACCTCGGCGAGAATGAGAATCGCAAAGGTCAGGCCGCCGGAGATGAATCCGAGTGCGGCGTTCCCAAAAATCCGCGTGCCCAGAGCGCCGACCACGGTTGCCCCCAGAGTGTTGGCAATCGTGTTGAGGGTCAGGATGGTGGAGATCGTCTTGTCGAGATTGTGCCGAAAGTCGGCTAGGAGCGCGCCTCGCGTTGGATTGGTGCGCTTTAACGATTCGATCTCCGCCGTCGTGGAACTGAGAATCAGCGCCTCCGTTAACGAGCAGAGGAACGAAACCACGATCGTAAAAAAAGCTGCCGCGAGGAAAATGACCATGCCGCACACTACCGCCGGAGCAGGACTTGAACACAATTTCTTTTAACCTTGGCGCGTGGCCTTTATTCCGTGGCTGGAGGGGAAAGATGCCTTGCCGGGAGGAAACGGGAGCGACTAGCTTGTCGTGATGAGCGTCCCCAAGACCACCCCGTTGAACGCATTTCATCGTCGCGCGGGCGGACGGATGGTGGATTTCGCCGGTTGGGACATGCCGGTGCAATACCGCTCCATCCTGGAAGAGCATAAGGCCGTGCGGCAACGCGCGGGGCTCTTTGATGTGAGCCACATGGGTGAAGCCGACGTCAAGGGACCGGAGGCGCTCAGGTTCCTGCAACACCTCGTTACCAACGACTGCAGCAAGCTTTTCCCCGGTCGCGTCCTTTATACCGTGATGTGTTATCCCCACGGTGGTGTGGTTGACGATCTCCTCGTCTACATGCGGGGCCCCGACGACTATTTCCTCTGCATTAACGCAGGTAACATCGCCAAGGATATCGCGTGGATGCAGGAACAAGCCAAAGGGTTTGAGTGCACAGTGACTGACCGTTCCGCGGATTACGCGCAATTGGCGGTGCAGGGCCCGCGCGCGGTCGAGTTGGTGCAAACACTGACAGCGACCGATTTGGCTGAGGTGAAATACTATCATTTCACAGACGGAAAGGTCGCGGGCGTGGACTGCCTCATCAGTCGCACCGGCTACACCGGCGAAGATGGAGTTGAACTCTACTGTCCGACCGGGGAGGGGGAACGACTCGCGGAGGCGGTTTTCGCTGCCGGGGCCTCGGTCGGGTTGGAGTTGGCCGGATTGGGCGCACGCGACTCCTTGCGACTTGAGGCGGGGTTTCCTCTTTATGGCCACGAAATAACCGAGCACATCAATCCGATCGCGGCAGGCCTCGGCTGGGTAGTGAAATTTGATAAAGGCGCATTCATCGGCTCCGCCGCGCTGCAGGCGGAAAAAGAGAAAGGGCCGGCCAAGAAAATCATCTATTTTAAGACCGGCGATCGCCGGATTGTCCGGGCTGAGACGCCGGTGTTGAATGAAGCGGGGGCCGAGGTGGGGCGCGTGGTTTCGGGCACGCTGTCGCCGATTCTGAACGAGGCAATCGGCTCCGCCTTGGTTGATGCCGCCTTCGCCAAAGACGCACTTCAAGTCGAACTTCGCGGCACAAAAATCCAAATGCAACTGGTCAAACCGCCCTTCGTCACCTTAAAAAAGAATTAACACTTTCCCCATGAGCAACATCCCTAGCGCATTGAAATACGCAAAGTCCCACGAATGGTTGAAGCTGGCCGACGATGCCACCGCTTTGGTGGGTATTTCCGACTACGCCCAAAGCAGTCTTGGTGACATCACCTTCGTGCAGTTGCCCAAAGTCGGCGCAGCGGTGAAAGCGGGCGAGATGTTTGGAGTCGTGGAGTCGGTCAAGGCCGCCTCGGATGTTTATTCGCCGGTTTCAGGTGTCGTGGTCGAAGTCAATTCGGCCCTCGATACCACGCCCGAGATTCTCAACCGTGATCCTTATACGGAAGGGTGGATGCTGAAGCTAAAGCTGACCAACGCGGGGGAGACCCACGCATTGCTGTCGGGTGAAGACTACGCAAAACTCACGAACTGAACGCGCTAGGCTGCTTCTCCCTTGCGCGCGGGAGAAAATTGCCCGACCGTGCGCGGCAATGCTTTCGACTTCTCGGACTGTTCTCTGTAGCGCACTGATGGGTGCGCTCATCCTCTCAGGTTGCACCAAGGAAAGATCGACCGCAGCGCCTGGGGGTCGCTCCAGCTCACAATTGCAACCGGTGGAAGTGACCCCGATCATCCGGCGTGACTTGGTGGAATCGCTTTCGCTCGTTGGTTCACTGGCTCCGAATGAAACGGCGCAGATTCGCGCCGAGATTTCCGGTCAAGTGCGTTCGGTGAACTTTTTCGAAGGTGAACATGTCGTCAAAGGCCATGTGCTGGTGCGGATCGCGGACGAGGAAATGCGCGCCCAATTGGCGCAGGCCGAGGCGCGGTTTCGTCTGGCAGAGCTAAATTTGAAGCGCAGCGAGGACCTCGCCCAAGCCCGTTCGATGTCGCAGGCGGAACTCGATCGCGTGCGCTCCGAACATTCGTCGGTCGAGGCCGAGTTGCGCCTCTTGCGAGTGCGCCTCGACAAGTTGGAGATCAAGGCCCCCTTCGATGGCATCGTGGGGGCGCGCAGTATTTCGCCGGGCGACTTCGTCACCGCCGCCACTGCAATCACCACGCTTGATGACCTGAGCCGCATGAAGATCGACTTTCAGGTGCCGGAACGCTTCGTGGATCGCGTGCGCGCTGGCTCGGCTTTTGCCATACGCTCACAAACGCCCAACGGTGCCGTGAGTTCGCCGGGCGAGGTCTATTTTGTCTCCTCGATCATCGATCGCTCCACCCGCTCCAGTCAGGTGAAAGGGTTTCTCACCGCGCCCACCGTTGGCCTGAAGCCGGGCATGTTCGCCAATATCGACATCGTCCTCCAAGTGAGGCGCGGCGCGCTTACCGTGCCGGAAGGTGCCATTCTGGCTACTTCCCGCGGCACGCAAATTATCGTGGTGCGTGAGCAAGGTCCGGACAAGGTCGCCCATTTCGTCTCCGTCCAACTCGGGCTGCGTGAACGCGGGCTCGTGGAAGTTACCCCGTTGAAAGAGGATGAAGTGTTGGAAAATCAGCCGGTCGTGGCCTCGGGCGTGGGTGCATTGATCCTCTTTCCCGGCATCAAACTTGAACTGCGTCCGCTCCGGTCGGAGTTTCAGATCCGAGGATAAGTCATGATCCTCTCTGATATTTCCATTCGGCGCCCCGTCGTCGCCTTGGTCGCCTCCATTTTGGTTGTGCTGGTTGGTGCCCTGAGTTTCTCGCGGTTGCCCGTGCGCGAGTATCCGCTGATCGACTCTCCGATCGTGACGGTGGAGACCCGCTACCGCGGCGCGTCCGCCGAAGTGGTGGAGGCAAAAATCACGGAACCGCTGGAACGCGAAATAGCTTCGATCGACGGAATCCGCGTCATCCGCTCGGATTCGCAAGAAGAGCAGTCGCGCATCACCGTCGAGTTTAACTTGGGTCGGAATGTGGACCAAGCAGCGAACGACGTGCGAGACCGCGTGGCGCGCGCGCGCGGTCGATTGCCCAATGAAATTGAAGAGCCGCAGGTGACGAAGGCGGACGCGGACGCCTCGCCGGTCATCACACTTTCGTTCAACTCCCAACGTTACAGCCGGCTCGAACTGCGGGAACTGGTCGAACGCATCGCGTTGCAACGTTTGCAGACGATTCCGGGCGTCGGCTCGGTCGGAATGCGGGGACCACGCTACGCCATGAGACTGTGGGTTGATAGTGACCGATTGGCGGCGCATCAACTGACGGTGACGGATGTCGAGACGGCCTTGCGGCAGCAGAATGTGGAGATTCCCGGCGGTCGCATCGAATCGGCCTCGCGCGAATTTCCGGTCCGCATTGAAGGGCGCATGACGGAAGTTTCTGAATTCGAAAATCTCGTCCTGGCGACGCGCGGCGGACACCAGGTTAAATTCGCTGACATTGGTCGCGTGGAACTCGGGGCCGAAGAATACCGCTCCGAGAGCTACTTCAAGGGCCGCCCAACCGTGGGCGTGCAGATTTTGCGGCAAGCCCAAGCTAATGTGCTCGACGTGGCCAACGGCGCGAAGGCCATGATCCCGCTGATTCAGGCTGACATGCCGGAAGGCGTGAATGTCGAGGTCGGTTTCGACAGCTCTGTGTTCGTCGACCGCTCGGTCAAGGAAGTTTACCAAACGCTATGGCAGGCGGGTGTCTTGGTGGTGCTGATGATTTTTCTTTTTCTGCGCGATTGGCGGGCCACGATGGTGCCGCTGGTGGCAATCCCTGTTTCGATCATTGGGTCGTTTGCTGTCATGTCTGCGTTGGGTTTCTCGATCAATACGCTGACCCTGCTTGCCCTGGTCCTAGCGGTTGGACTCGTCGTCGATGATGCGATCGTGATGCTCGAGAATGTTTACCGGCGGATCGAAGGCGGCGAAAATCCGATCCACGCGGCGGTGTTCGGCGCACGACAGGTCGCATTCGCCATCATCGCGACTACGCTCACGCTGGCGGCGGTGTTCCTGCCGGTGGCGTTTCAAACCGGTCAAACAGGGCGCCTGTTTTACGAGTTCGGTGTCACGTTGGCCGTCTCGGTTTTTGTTTCCTCCTTCGTCGCGCTGACGCTCACACCCATGTTATGCTCGCGGATATTGCGGGCGAAATCGAGCAACGGCAAAGCGGTGCACGGTTGGTTCTACGAACGCACGGAACCGTTCTTTGTTTGGTTGAACCAAGTCTTCGCAAAGACCCTCAAGGTGAGTCTGCGGTTCAAGCCGCTTATTTTGGTCTTGGCCGCGCTGTTCACGGCGGGCGGTTTCACCCTCTATACGCAACTGCAACGCGAGCTGACTCCGGTGGAGGACCGCGGGATTTTCATGGCCAACTTGATCCCGCCAATCGGAGCGACGCCTGAGTATCTGCGCCTTTACTCCTACGACATGGAGCAGATGGTGCTGCAGATCCCGGAAATGGAACGCACGTTTCATCGCACCGGTGACGGCGGGCGTGCCTTCATTTTCGCCACCCTCAAACCGTGGGAGGAGCGGGAACGCAAAACCCAGGAAATCACGGCCGAACTGCGCCGAAGCTTTCAACGCGAAATCACCGGCGGACAAGCGACCGCGAGTCCGATGCGTCCGTTCGGTCGTGGTCGCGGGGCGGGTGGCGTGAGTTTTGTTTTGCTCGGCAGCGATTTCAATGAACTGCAACGCCTCGGCAACGAGTTTGTGCTAGCGATGCGCGAAAGCGGTCAGTTCCAACAACCGCGGGTGGATCCGTCGCCGACGAAACCGCAACTCGATGTGAAAATCGACCGGGCCAAAGCAGCTGACTTGAAAGTTCCCGTCAGCGCGGTCGCGTCGACGTTGGAATCGCTGCTCGGCGGTCGCCGGGTTACGGAGTTTCAGCGCGGCAATCAGCAGTATTATGTAATCGTGCAGGTTACGGATCAGAACCGCACGACACCGTCCGATCTGGGACGACTGTATGTGCGTTCGACCGACGGTCATTTGGTGCAACTAAGCAATGTGGTCACGTGGTCGGAAAGCACGGTGCCCGAGAGCTACCCGCATTTTGATCGGATGAGGGCGGTGACCGTTTCAGGGCAGATGGCGGATAGCCGAACGATCGGCGACGGCGTGACGTTCATGCAGGAATTGGCGCAGAACAAACTTCCGCCGGGTTACACCTACGCATGGGACGGCGAGACCCGGGAGTTTGTCGAAAGCGGCAACGACACCGTGATCTTGTTCGGTCTCGCGCTGGTCTTCACGTTTCTGATTCTCGCGGCGCAGTTTGAGTCGTGGATTCACCCGACCACCATTTTCACCGGTGTCTTCATCGCCATTGCGGGCGGCCTGCTGGTGCTTTACAGCACGCGTTTCTGGGGGGTGGCGATGACCGACAATCTCTTTTCCCGATTCGGGTTGATCATGTTGATCGGCCTCGTGGCGAAGAATGGCATCTTGATTGTCGAATTTGCGAACCAGCTCCAAGTGGAGAAGGCCATCGGCGCGACCGAAGCGGCATTCGAAGCTGCGACGCTGCGTTTCCGGCCGATCCTGATGACCTCGATATCCACAATTTTGGGCGCGGTGCCGATCGCCTTCGCCAGTGGCGCTGGCGCGGAAACGCGCAATCCGATGGGCATTGTCATTGTCGGTGGTCTCCTCCTCTCAACGGTGATTACGCTCTATGTGATCCCGCTCGTCTACATCCTGATGGACAAGCTTTGCGTCACGTTCACCGGTCGCACTAGCGCCCATGGGTTGATCAAGGCAAAGGAGATCGAACGCGAGACTTCGTCCACAGTTCCCTCGACGGTGTGAGCTCGGCGCGGCGCGGGAGCTGATCACAAAAAAGGCGACCGAAGCCGGTCGCCCTTGAAATTTGCGGAGTTGTCTGGGGCGTTACTTGCCAGCCTTGGCCGCTTTTTGGCGGGCTCCGTTGTTCAGGATCCGCTTGCGGAGGCGCAGGCTTTTCGGAGTGACTTCGACGAACTCGTCGGCGGCGATGTATTCGATCGCACGTTCGAGCGACAACTTGGTCGCAGGCGTAAGGCCAGCAGCAACACCTTCCCCTTGGGAGCGGAAATTGGTAAGCTTCTTTTCGCGCACGGCGTTGATGGCGATGTCTTCATTGCGAGGATTCTCACCAACAATCATGCCTTCGTAGACCTGCTCGCCCGGATTGACGAAGAGTTTGCCGCGCTCCTGGCACATGACCAAGGCGTAGCCGGTCGTCTCCCCGGCTTCGGTGGCGATGAGTGTGCCAGTGATGCGGGTGAGCACTTCACCGGCGTAGGGAGCGTATTCCTTGAAGAGATGGCTGAGCACGCCGCGACCGCTTGTGGCGTTGACGACGTCGATTTCCATGCCGATGAGACCGCGGGTTGTGATAACGGCTTCGAGCATCGTGGAGTGTGCGAGCTTCTCCATGTTCGTGAGGCGGCCTTTGCGGTTAGCAAGATTCTGCATGATCGGGCCGACGCATTCTTCAGGGATTTCAATCCAGACAGTTTCGAATGGTTCGTGGCGGTGACCGTCGACGAGTTTTTCGATGACGGTCGGGCGGGACACGAGCATTTCGAAGCCTTCGCGGCGCATGGTCTCCACCAACACGGCGATTTGCATAGCGCCACGGGCCTTGACGTTGAAAACGCCGGCTTTGTCGGTGTCCTCGATGTAAATGGAGACGTTGGTCTTCAGCTCACGCATCAGGCGCTCGCGCAACTGGCGGGAGGTGACGAGCTTGCCTTCCTGACCCACCAGAGGACCGTCGTTGACGCAGAATTGCATCTCGAGGGTGGGCGGGTCGATCTGTGTAAAGGGGAGGGCGTGGCCGTTGTCGCGCACGTCGAGGGTGTCGCCTATGTCGACATCTTCGAAACCGGCGAGACCGACGATGTTGCCGGCGACCGCAGATTCTACTTCGCGTTGCCCAAGGCCGGTGAATTCAAAAATCTTGGTGATCTTGGAGCGGACGCGTTTTCCATCCGAGTGGCGGATTACGAAAACGGGGTCTCCGATGTTGATGGTGCCGCCGAGGATCTTTCCGACCGCGATGCGACCGACATAGTCACTCCAGTCGATGTTCGACACGAGCATGTGGAAGGGCTCGGAAGGCTTGGCGAACGGAGGCGGGATGTGGTCGATGATCGTCTGGAAAAGAGGAGTCATGTCCGTCTTTTCCTCGCCGAGGTGATACATCATGTAGCCATCGCGACCCGAGCCGTAAACGACGGGAGCATCGAATTGCTCCTCGGTGGCGTTGAGCTCCATCAGGAGCTCCAACACCTTGTCATACATCTTGGCGGGTTCGGCATTGTCGCGATCGATCTTGTTGATGACGATGACGACCTTGAGGCCGTGGGCGAGGGCCTTGCGGAGCACGAAACGGGTCTGGGCCTGTGGACCGTCGTAGGCGTCGATTACCAGCAATACGCCGTCCACCATCCGGAGGGCTCGCTCCACTTCGCCGCCGAAGTCAGCGTGGCCAGGGGTGTCGACGATGTTGATGATCTTGTCGTTCCAGTGAACGGAAGTGTTCTTCGCCTTGATGGTGATGCCTTTCTCCTTTTCGAGATCCATGGAGTCCATGGCGCGCTCCTCGACTTGTTGATTGGCGCGGTAGACACCGCCTTCCTTCAGGAGCTTGTCAACGAGGGTGGTTTTCCCGTGGTCGACGTGGGCAATAATGGCGATGTTGCGGATGTTCTGGTTCATGGGCCGAGGCGCTTGGAAAGAGATAAAAGAGTCACGGTGCAGCCCGGCCCCGCGCAAAGCAAGAAGGAAGCTTGATTCCGCCCCGTCGCTTATTTTGGCACCTCGGTAGCGGCTGGTAGGAAACAGGTAACTCGCGTGCCGTTACTCACTTCGGACGAAACCCCAAGTGAGCCGCCGTGCCGGATGATGACTCGCTGGACTATCGACAGACCAAGACCCGCACCCTTGCTCTTGGCTTTCGTGGTATAGAACGGTTCGAAAATCCTCGCCTGCACCTCCGGGGTCATGCCGGAACCGGAATCCTGCACCGTGATGGCCACGAAGCGCTGCTCGGTGCTATCCGTCGGGGGTGGGCAATGCGCGGTGAGAAGGATTGTGCCCCCACCTAGCATGGCATCGCGCGCGTTTTCGATCAGCGCGCCCAGCGCCTGCAGCAGCTGACCATGATCGACGGAGATGGGCGGCAGGTTGTCGGCTGCAAGAAAGGAGACGAAATGGGAATGGCCGAGAGTGGCTTTCGCCGCCGCCGTGGCCTCATTCAGCAATGCCGCCACCGCTAGCGTTTCGAACGGACAGTCTGAGCGAGGAGACAAAGCGAGGAGTTGGCTCATCACCTTGGCGGCCCGCAGGGTTGCGATCTTGATATTATTGACGTGACGCGAAACCTCGGGCGCCGCCCCGCTCATTTCGATCAACGTAGCCGAGCCCGATATCGCCGCTAGCAAGTTGTTTAAATCGTGCGCCAGATGCCCGGCGATGTCGCTCAACGCTGCGATTTTCAGCGCCGTAAGCTCATCAGCCGGGTTGGAATTGTCGTTTTTCGAAGGGGCGGAAGGAGAATGGGTCACCACCGTCTACTTCACACGGGAAGATTCACAGGCGCAAGCCAGCACCCCGCCCGAAGGAGCAAAAAAAGAACCGTCGGACAACGCGCCGGGGCAAACTCATGCTCGTGGTTCCGGGCAGAGATCGACCCCGACGCGTTGCCAAAGGGTTCTACTAAAGAATGAGGCCCGGAAACCTTGCGGTCTCCGGGCCAAATTCGGGTGTGGGCGTTCGCCAAGCGCTCTTCCCCATTTACACCTGTTTGGCGCTCTCGCCGATTGGCGGGCCAGGTGTTTCCCGACGCTACTCATCGCGGCAAGCGATGCTTTCGGTCTCATAGCGGGACCGTCCCGTCCCTTTCAGGCGCAGGATCTATCGAGTGAGGCCTCTACG
>CAMTVF010000030.1:0-13586 GCA_947085115.1 uncultured Opitutaceae bacterium
CGGGTGCTGATTGGTTCATCAACTGGGCGGATTTCCCAAGCGTCACTCCGCTTTCCGACACAGACCTGATGGCGGTTTGGTTCGTCAACAATCCCGAAGGCGAGCACGCGCAGGCCGACGGACACCACGGCGGCGGCTACCATGCTGAATACAGTTTGAGCAATGATCGCGGCGCGACGTGGTCCAGACCCCAGGCAACCACCAGCGAAAGCACGATCACCGAATTCACCGCGGTCCTTCCACTCCATGAGCACTCGCGAGCGCTGGTCGCGTGGCTCGACGCCCGCGCACGCGCGGGTCAACGCCCCATGCAGCGGCTCTACGCGCAAACGCTCCTCGCCAGTGGGCCGGACATGCTCGTCGATGCCTCGGTGTGCGATTGCTGCCAGTTGTCTCTTGTGCGCGTGGCGGGCGGCGCGCTGCTCGCCTATCGCGGTCGGACCGACACCGAAGTGCGCGACATTCTCCTCGCCCGCTGGCGCGACGGCACGTGGGACGCCCCGCGCGTGCTCCACGCCGACAACTGGGAGATCAACGCCTGTCCGGTGAACGGCCCCCGGCTCGCAGCGCGCGGTGAAACGGTGGCGGCCATTTGGTTTACCGCAGCGCAGGGACTCCCGAGGGTGCAGGCAAAACTCTCCCACGACAGCGGCGCGACTTTCGGCGAACCCATCGCGATCGATCTTGGCCACCCGCAAGGCCGCGTCGACACGGTGCTGCTTGACGATGGTTCCGCTGTCTTCACCTGGTTGGAGCTGACTGGCAACGAGGCCGGCAAGTCCGGCGGGATTTTTTTGCGACGCCTGACGCCTGATGGCGTGTTGAGCGACGCCGTGTTGCTCGCCCCGAGCACAACGGCGCGCGCGGGCGGGTTTCCGCGCATCGCACGTCTCAGCCCCACCCAATTGCTGTTAAGTTACACCTCCCAATCCGGCGTCTCCCGGATCGCGACCTTGCTTGTCGAACTAACTCCATCAAGCTCTTCCCCATGAGAATCCGTCTTGTTTGCCTGCTCCTTGCCATTGTCACACCCGCGCTCGCCCATCCGGCGAGCGAGCAAACTCCGCCCGAAGAAAAGGCCGCTGCTCCGCTTCATCCGCTGACGGGTGTCGTGGTCGACGTGATGACCGGCCGGCAGGCGCTGCTGGTGAAGCATGACGAGATCCCCGGCGTGATGCGGGCGATGACGATGATGTTTCGCGTCGAGCCCGAAGTGTTGGCCGCAGTGAAGAAGGGCGACGCCATCAAGGGGATGATGGGACGCGACGAGCAGAACCGCTGGATCTTGCGCGAAGTCGAAGTCGTCGCACCTGCGAGGTAAGCCTCTCACCCAACCCGTTCGCGTGAGGTCGCCTCCGGGTTCCACTCGCACCCTTCACCACCAATCATGAATCGTTCACTTCTGCTCTTTCTTGCGGCAACCTCCCTCTCGCTCGGCGCCTTTGCCAATGTTGTCTCACGTGGTCCCTGGTCCGGAGCAGTCACTCATGAATCCGCCGTCGTGGTGGGAAAACTGGGCGGTCCAGCGAGGGGCGCGTGGCTCGATCTCAGCACGCAGGAGGATTTCGCCACCACCCAAACCATCGCTCGGCACGCACCTGCGCTCGACCAATCACCCGAGATTGTGCGCTTTGCGCTCAACGACCTCAAGCCGGACACGCTTTACTATTATCGGTTTCGTGTTCCCGGCCTCGCGCTGAACGACAAGGACACCCGCAGCGCGGGACAGTTTCGCACTTTCCCTTCGCCGGGCTCGGTTGTGTCCTTCCAATTCGCCTTCTCTGCCTGCGGCCAGACGGGATCGACCCATGAGGTTTATCGGCAGATCAGGGCGCAACAACCCCGTGTTTTTCTGACGATCGGCGACCTCCACTACGAAGACATCGAGTGGGACCACCGCGAAACTTTCCGCAGCGCCTATGATTCCGTCCTCGGCTCCGGCCCCCAGCGCGAACTCTATCGCGCCGTGCCGGTCGTTTATACGTGGGACGATCATGACTTCGGACCCAACGGTTCCGACCGGCACTCGCCCGGCCGGCTCGCTGCCCTCGCCACCTACCGTGAATACGTGCCGCATTATCCGCTCGAGGCCCCGGAACCGGACGGCCCGATCGCCCAAGCCTTCACCATCGGCCGGGCGCGGTTCATCGTGCTCGATTGCCGCAGCGCGCGCGACGCGGCCGAGCAGCCCGATAACAGCGACAAAACGATGCTCGGCGCATGGCAAAAGGACTGGCTCAAACGCGAATTGCTCGCCGCGAAGGGGAAATTTCCGCTGGTTTTCATCGTCAGTTCAGTTTCGTGGGTTTCCGACGAGACCACGCGGCGCGACAACTGGGGCCGCTTTGCCACCGAACGCGCCGAGTTGAGCAACTGGATGCTCGACCACGGCATCAAAGGCGTCTGTTTCCTCAGCGGCGACGCCCACATGCTCGCGGCCGACGATGGGCGAAACAATAATTACGCCCGCAACGGCGGCCCCAATTTTCCTGCGTTGCAAGCCGCGCCGCTTGATCGCAATGGCTCGATCAAAGGCGGGCCATGGTCGGTGGCGCCGGTGCTGCCCGAGGAAGGCGAAGGTCAGTTCGGACTCGTGGAGGTTGAGGACCGTGGCGACACGATCCACGTGCTCTTCCGCGGCTTGAATCACGAGGGACGCGAGAAGCTGCGCTTGGAGTTCGACGTCGCGGGCGAGTAGCGCCCCGCGATCCGGCGAAATTTCGAATGGCGGTGACGGCGCGTTTGGTTTCGCTGCAAGCATGGCAACGCAACGTCTGTTCGTGGCCCTGACGCCGCCCCCGATGGTGCGCGCCGACCTCGCCGCCGTCATGTCCTCACTCGCGGGTGCGCGGTGGGTGCCGGAGGAAAACCTTCATCTCACGTTGCGTTTCATCGGCGAGTGCGAGCCCGCGCGCCGCGAGGCCCTGGCGGCGGCGTTGCAAAGCGTGCGCGTGGAACCCTTCTTATTGCCCGTGGCCGGATTGGGCGTGTTTCCCTCGCGCGGCAGGGCGCGCGTGTTGTGGGCGGGAGCAGGTCACGCCCACCCGCGCCTCTTTCAACTGCGCAAGCAGGTCGACGAGGCTTTGCTGGCCGTGGACCCGTCGCTCGACGTGCACAATTTCCAACCCCACATCACGCTTGCCCGTTTGGGCGACGAATCCGATGCCAAGGGTCTCGCCCGGTTTCTGGACGCTCGCGCGCCGTTCGAGGCGCCGCCGTTTCGCGTGAGCGAGTTCCGGCTTTTTGCCAGTGACTTGCGGTCAACCGGCGCCCCGCGCCATTCGATCATCCAGACGTTCCCACTGGCGAAATAGCTGCGGACGCGAAGCCGAATGACGCGGAGTCACGCGGGTTCCGCCGGAAAGGGCATCCCATTGCGCTGACGTTACTTCCAGTTCAAGATGAGGCTCGTGAAATAGGTCGTGTCGAGATTGCCGGTGCCGGGCGCGGGCGTGCTGTTGTAACCATTGGCGACGCCGATCTTGAGCTTCCACAAGCTCGCGCTGATGGGCAGTTCAAACGCCGATTCGTGGTGAATGCGGTAATTGCCGAAGTCCTCAAACGCGGGTGTGAAGCTGAGCGCCTGCGTCAGTTTCGACGTGCGAAACTGGTAGCTGTGCTGGAGCGCAAGATCGAGACCGGGAGACTCGAAGACCGTGCCCGTGGCGTAGGTCTCGTAAAGGTAGTTCACACCCACGCGGGCCTCAAGGTCCTGCGCGTCGGTCTTGTGCAACTTGCGAGCCAAACCCAAGGCCGTGGTGGAGCGTAGATCGAGTCGCTTGATCTTGTCCTTTTCAATTTCCGAACGGACAAACCAACCACTCGCACCCGACACCCCGCTGAAAGTCGAGTAGTCCGCGCTGGCCTTCTCGCGATTGGCTGTCTGGACACCGTTGTCATCGGCGCGATCGGCGGCGAGGGCGAAAACCAGCTTGTCCGCCGAGCCCGCAAGTGTCGCCTTCAAGCCGACCGAGGCGTTGAGTTTTTCGCTGACCCCGGTGCGACCGGTGATCGCCACCGAGGACTCGTAGGCCCACGTGCGACGGGCTTTCTCGGCGATCGCCTTGGCGGCGCGAACATCAGGGTTGTCCGTGCCGACCCGCCACATGGCCGCAACCTTGTTGGCGGCGGCGCTCATCTGCCCGTCGGCCGCGACGACCGTGATGCCGGCGTCCATTGCCTGAACGACGCCGAGCATCGTGCTGCCTGCAGCAAGGGTCACGTTGACCGCCTCGTCAGTGCTGAAGTTGAGCACCTGAGCTTGGGCGACTTCAATCGTGCCCGCAAAAGATGTTTCGATCTTAAACTTGCCTGCATCAGCGGAGAGTAACTTGCCCACAATCACGGAACCGTCGGACAACTCGATGCGATCCGCCCAGAGCGGAAGCGCCATCACCAGTGAGAGGAATGCACCAACAACGCGGCGCTGGACTGTGTTTTGCATAAATTTTCCCCAAGACACTGGGGCCATTCCCCTATTTCAATAAGAAACTTCGGTTGCCGAAACTGCCTGGGCTCTTCGCAAGGTATCGACGATTGCACCGGAGCGCCGAGGCGTCTGCAATGCACTCATGGGCACCCGTGCATGGTTTTCCACCCCTCTTTATCATGAGCCATTGCAGCAGCGCGGCCTCGAACGCTTTAACACAGAACTGGCTGCGGAATGCCGCCACATTCGCGACTACGATGTCGCCGGCCGAAAATGGTCGGGGAAAAACTACCCCGGCGGCTACACGTCCTATGCGACCCTGAACCGGCTGCACGAATTCTCGTCCACTTTTGCCAGCCTCGAACGCAAGTTGACGCGTCACGTCCGGCGCTTTGCCACCGGACTCGATATGGATCTGCGCGGCCGCGAAGTGTTCATGACGGATTTTTGGGTCAACATCATGCCCGAACATTCCGCGCACAGCCTCCACCTGCATCCCCTGTCCTTTATCTCGGGCACCTACTATGTTGTCACCCCGGAAGGGTGTCCCGGCCTGAAATTCGAGGACCCACGCCTGAGCAAATTCATGGCCGCACCGCCGAAGCTCGCCAAGGCGCGCCCCGCCAACCAGACGCACATCACCTACCCCGCCAAAGCCGGATGGGTTCTGCTTTTCGAAAGCTGGCTGCGCCACGAAGTCGCGGCCAACCGCTCCAAGACCGAACGCATCAGCGTCAGTTTCAATTACAACTGGCGCTGACGAGCCGGGCGCACGCACGCCGACTCCGGTCGCAGGCTGGCGTTTTCCGCCAACACGATTTCTCTACTGCCGATGCTGGTGATCCGACGCATGGACGATGGGAGGCGCTCCTACACGGCGATGTTTCTGCCGGGCCAACCCGCGCGCATTTTTCCCACCAGCGACCAGGAACACGCGCGCGTGCTGCAGATTTTCAAGCAGGACAAACCCTGCGAGCACGTCTGGAACGATTTCACGGAATTCCAGATCGGTCCGACCGCGCGCGAGCGAAACGCAGCTCAAGATCAGCGTCCCTGACCATCGCCAATCCTCCCCGGTGCCTCCACCGCCGGCGTGTGCGCACCCGGTCGAATGACACTTGTTAAGTGTCATTCCCTCTGAAGTTCGCCGGCGTGGGTTCCCGATTTTATTGGGTGAGAGCCTGCGCCTCGCAGGCGCGCATCACACGGAGCGTGTTCTGGCCCCAGAGCTTTGCCAGGTTCTCCTCGGACCATCCGCGCGCGCGCAACGCCGTGGTGAGGTTGGGGAAATCGCTCACTTGATCTAACCCATGCACGCCGCCGCCGCCGTCAAAGTCGCAGCCGATGCCGACGTGGTCGATGCCCGCTACTTTCACGGCATGCTCAATGTGCCGGATATAGTCGTCCAGGGTGCACGTATGTTGCGCGAGCTCCTTCCCGATCCGCAGCCACTCCGCGCTGATCATCGCGCGCGCCCCGGGCGTCAGCTCGATGTTACCGACGCGGAGCGAAAATTCGGTGAGTGCCTCCGTCAGTTGCGTCTTCGGCGCCTCCACCACGGCGATGGGCAGCGCGTTGATTTGGATCACTCCGCCCTTGGCTGCGAGCGCCCTGAGCAGGTCATCGCCAATGTTACGCGGGTGATCACACACCGCCCGGCAACCCGTGTGCGTGAGGAGCGCTGGCGTTCGCGAAACCTCGAGCAGGTCGCGCAGCGCGTCATCAGAGGCATGCGAAGCGTCGAGCACGATTCCGAGTCGATTGCATTCGGCCACCACCTCGCGGCCAAAGGGGCTCAATCCGCCCCACTCCGGCGAACGGGGATCGGTGGAGGAATCCGCGACGTCGTTGTGCAGAATGTGATTAAGGCCAAGGATGCGCACGCCGAGCGCGTGAAACTTGGCGACGTTGCCCGACTCGAGCCCAAGCGAATAGCTGTTCTCAATCGTCAGATACAGCGCGCGCCGGCCCTCGGCTTTGAGTCGCGGGCCGTCATCGGCGCACAACGCGAGCGCGCAACGATCGGCATGTCGGGCAATCGTGGCGCACGTGCGTTCGATCACTTCCAGCACGATGCCATGGGCCAGCGCAAAACCGTTGGGCGTGCGCGCCGCCTGCGTCACATAGACCGCAAACCCAAGGGCATCGATGCCGCCTTCGATCATGCGCGGCAGGTCGCATTGCGAGCGGTCGGCGATGCGATCGTGCCGGGCGCCAAAATCCCAACCCTCACGCATGAGGGACGCCGTCGGCGTATCAATATGCGTATCGATGGTGAAAAATCCATCATGCGGACCTGTCGGAGGGGGCATCGGCGGACGGTATGAGCGGTGCGACGGCACGCAATGGTTCTTTGGCGTCAATCCTATCTGTGGAGTTGCGCTGGCCGGAATGTTGGGCTCTCTTCGCCATCCTTTCGCCATGTCCGCCAAAATCGAAAACGTCGTCATCATCGGCACCGGCTGCGCCGGTCTCACCGCCGCCATTTATACCGCCCGCGCCAATCTGCAGCCGCTCGTTCTCGAGGGCGTGTTGCCCGGCGGCCAACTGACCACGACTTCGGAAGTGGAAAATTTTCCCGGATTCCCCGAGGGCATCGACGGCTATGAACTGATGCAGAACCTGCGCAAGCAGGCGGGCAAATTCGGAACGCGCTACGAGAGCGGCACCGTCACGGGCCTCGATGCTTCGGCGTGGCCCTACACACTCAAACTCGCCGACCGCGATATCCGGGCCAAGGTTGTCATCATTGCGACGGGTGCTTCGCCGCGCCTCACCGGCGTGCCCGGCGAGAAAGAACTCTACGGTGGCAAGGGCGTGACGACCTGCGCGACATGCGACGGTGCGTTTTATCGCAACATGGATGTCGCCGTCCTCGGTGGCGGTGACAGTGCCGCGGAGGAAGCGCTCTTTCTCACGCGTTTCGCCAGCAAAGTCTATCTCGTGCATCGTCGCGACTCGCTCCGCGCCTCGAAGATCATGGCCGACCGTGTCCTGGCCAACCCAAAGATTCAACCCGTGTGGGACAGCGTGCCCGTGTCGGTCGAGGGTGTCGCCCAAGGCGCCGTCTCCGGCCTCAAGATCAAAAACGTCAAGACAGGCGCCGAGAGCGTGCTGCCGTTGAAAGGCATCTTCGTCGCGATCGGTCACGTGCCGAACACCGCGCCGTTTAAGGAGGCCGTCGACACCGACGACCAGGGGTATTTCATTCCCGCCGATCACAGTCAGGTGAAGACCAAGACGCCGGGCGTTTACGTCGCGGGCGATTGTGCTGACCATCATTACCGGCAGGCGATCACGGCCGCGGGCATGGGTTGCCAGGCTGCGATTGAGGCCGAGCGTTGGCTCGCCGAACACGGCGGCTAGACTGCTTGAAAGCCTCGCTTCAGCTAGTCTGGTCGGAACTCGGCATCCCCGCCGATTACGTCACCGCGCGCGGGATGCCACTGCAACCCGAGGCCAAGCGGCTCGTTTCCATTGGCCTCGCTGCGGATGACGGTCGACGCCTGAAGCTCACGCCGCGCGCGGCTTCGGCGTGGCGCCGGATGCGCGCCGCCGCAGCGAACGATGGCGTGCAGTTGCTGCCATTGTCGGCCTTTCGCAGCATTGCCCGCCAGACGGCGATCATCCGCGAGAAACTGGCGTCGGGCGAAAGAATCGCCGACATCCTCCGATTCGTCGCCGCGCCGGGCTGCAGCGAGCATCACACCGGACGGGCGCTCGATCTGGCCTCGCCGAGCGATTTGCGACTGGACCGCGCTTTCGCTCGCACGCCGGAGTATCGGTGGCTCCAAAAAAATGCGGCGCGATTCGGCTTTCGTTTGTCGTATCCGGCCCGGAATCTCCATCGGATTGGCTACGAACCGTGGCATTGGTTTTACGTTGGCCACCAATAGATTAGTATTGATTCAGCCGAATAGAACCGGCTGCTGAATCGCTCCGGGATTGCGCGAAATTACCTCCGCAAACTATCAAGAATCGTTGATTCTTCAATTATTGCTTAGAATTATTCTAATTCCTTCTTGAAACTCAGTCCCAATGGATTTCGCTTAACCTCCGTCTTTCATGTCTTCTCTCCACGAAAACCCCGATGCGCTCACCAAACGTCTGACCGATACCGGTCTTCGGGCGACGCCGCAGCGTGAAGTGGTGTTCAAAGTGATTCTGGAGAAGCGCGATCACCCCACGGCTGACGAAATTTTTGCCCGGGTGAAGACCCAGATGCCCACTATCTCGCTCGCCACCGTTTACAACTGCTTGGAGACGCTCGTGCAGAACGGCCTCGTGCGGCAGGTCAACTTCGACCGCGCGCCGACTCGCTATTGCCCGCATTTGCACGAGCACGCGCATTTTCACGACGAGAGCACCGGCGCCGTGCACGACATTGATGTGCCGCCCGAAGTGATGGCGCGCCTGCGCGAATTGCTGCCCGACGGTTACGACGCCAGCGCCATCGAACTCAGTTTCCGCGGCGCAGCCGGAGTCCGGCGCAACGTTGCCCAGAATTGATTCCTCCCCTTTCCCAATCCTTCCTCAAATGAGCCAACTAGAAATCAAAGACCTCCACATCCGCATTGGCGAGAAGTCCATCGTCAAGGGCCTCAACCTGACGATCAAGCAGGGCGCAGTGCACGCCATCATGGGCCCGAACGGCACCGGCAAGAGCACGCTCGCCAAGGCCATCGCCGGTCACCCGGATTACACGATCACCGGTGGTGACGTGCTGGTGGACGGAAAATCCATTCTCAGCATGGAAGTCGATGAGCGCGCCCGCTCCGGCCTCTTCCTCGCCTTCCAATACCCGAGCGAAATCCCGGGCGTTTCCATCGCCAATTTTCTTCGCGCCGCCGTGCAGGCCCGCATGGCCGAGGGCGAAGAACTCGACGCCACCGGTTACTACAAGCGTCTCTACAGCAAAATGGACATGCTCAAGATCGACCGGAAGTTTACATCCCGCGCGGTCAATGAGGGCTTCTCCGGCGGCGAGAAAAAGCGCTGCGAGATTTTACAGATGGCGATGCTTGAGCCAAAATTTGCCATCATGGACGAGACCGACTCCGGCCTCGACATCGACGCCCTGCGCATCGTTGCCGATGGCGTCAACACGCTCCGCTCCGGCCCGCTCGGCATCATGCTCATCACCCATTATCAGCGCCTGCTGGACTACATCGTGCCGGACTTCGTCCACGTCATGCACGACGGCCGCATCGTCAAGAGCGGCGACAAAGACCTCGCCCTCGAACTCGAAGCCAAAGGCTACGACTGGGTGAAACAGGAATACGCCGCCAAGGCCTGATTCCACCAATCTCTCACCCCCATGAAACCACTCACCGAAATTGAAGCTGCGGCGACCGAAAATCCGGTTGCGGGCATCGATCAAACCAAGGGTGACTTCAAATACGACGTCACCTACGCCTTTGACGCCGGCACCGGCCTGAACGAAGACACCGTCCGCTATATCAGCTCGGTGAAGAAGGAAGAACCGTGGATCCTCGAGTTCCGTCTCAAAGCCCTCAAGACCTTCCTCTCCAAACCCATGCCCACCCACTGGGCGACGAAGGACCTTGAGAACATCGATTTCGCGAAGATCCGCTACTACCTCTCCCAAGGGCAGAAACCGAAACGCACCTGGGACGAAGTGCCGGACGACATCAAGAAAACCTTCGAGCGCCTCGGCATCCCGGAACAGGAGCGCAAGTTCCTCGCGGGCGTCGAGGCCCAGTTCGACTCCGAGGCCGCCTACTCGAACATCAAGGAGATCGTCGCCAAACAAGGCGTCATCTTCGTCAACTCGACCGAGGGCCTGCGCGAGCATCCGGAGATTTTCAAAAAATTCTTCGGCAAGGTCATCCCCACCGGTGACAACAAATTCTCCGCACTCAACAGCGCGGTCTTCTCCGGCGGCTCGTTCATCTACGTGCCCCCGGGCGTGAAAGTCGCCCAGCCCCTCCAAGCCTACTTCCGCATCAACGCGGAAAACTTCGGCCAGTTCGAGCGCACGCTCATCATCGCCGACGAAGGTTCCGAGGTCGTTTACATGGAAGGCTGCACCGCGCCGAAGTTCTCCACCACCACGCTGCACAGCGCCGTGGTCGAACTCGTCGCGCTCAAGGGCGCCAAGATCCAGTATATCACCGTCCAGAACTGGGCGAACAACGTCTTCAATCTCGTCACCAAGCGCGGCGTCGCGCACGAGGACGCCGAGATCAAATGGATCGACTGCAACATCGGCAGCCGCCTTACGATGAAATACCCGGGCGTCGTCCTGAAGGGCGAGCGCGCCCGCGGCGAAGTCATCTCCATCGCCCTCGCCAACGACGGCCAGCACCAGGACACCGGCGCGAAGATGGTTCACGCCGCCAACAACACGACTTCCAACATCATCGCGAAGTCCATCTCAGTCGGCCAGGGCCGCTCCACCTACCGCGGCGTGGTCCACATCCCGAAGCATCTCAAGGGTTGCAAAAACAACACCGAGTGCGACGCGCTGCTGATCAACACCAACTCCCGCACCGACACCTACCCCGCGATCACCGTCCGTGGCGACCGCAACGCCACGCAGCACGAGGCGAGTGTCTCCAAGGTTTCCGAAGACATGATCTTCTACATGCAACAGCGCGGTCTTTCCGAAGCGCAGGCCATGAGCCTGGCCGTCAACGGCTTCATCAACGACCTCGCCCGCCAGTTCCCGATGGAATACTCCGTCGAGCTGAAACGCCTGATCGACCTCGAAATGGAAGGCTCGGTCGGCTGATCTAAATCAACCACAGAGACACCGAGTGCACAGAGCCAAACCACTGTCTCACTCAGTGATCTCTGTGGTTCCAAATACTTATTTAAGATGTCTTCAGTCGTCACTTCCTCCACTTCCCGCGTCGGCTCCTTCACCCGCGAGGTCTTCGACGCCCACCTCGCGCGCGTCGCCCATCTGCCCGCGTGGTGGCTCGACCGCAAGCGTGCCTCCTACGAACGCTTCGCCACCTTGCCGATGCCCACGCGCACCGACGAAGGCTGGCGGTTCTCCAACTTCCAGGCCCTCTCGCTCGACGGCTACCACCTGCCAAACCAGGTCACCCTCGACGACGTGCACCACGCAGCCGTGGGCGTCACCGGTGCCGGCACCCTCGTGTTTGCCAATCAACGCGTCGCGCTCTTTGAAGCGCTGCCGGCCGAACTGCAAAGGGCCGGCGTCATCTTCGACACGCTGCAAAACGCACTGCTCAACCACACGGAGATTGTCCGGGAGCACCTGCTGACGCAGCCCTCGAAACTCGACTCCGCGAAATTTGCCGCCCTGCACGAGGCCTTCCTCGAGGACGGCGCCTTCGTCCATGTGCCCAAGGGCGTCGAGGTCGCCCTCCCGCTCGGTATATTCCATTACGTTTGCGGTGAAGGCAGCGCCCTCTTTCCCCACACGCTCATCGTGGCCGAGGAAAACTCCAGGGTCACCGTTTCCGACTTCCATCGTTCCACGCAGGCCGACGAGAAACAATTCATCTGCGGCGGCAACGACCTGTTTGTCTCTCACGGCGCGCAGCTCACCTACGTCGCCATGCAGGACTGGAGCCGCGAGGCCCTCTCCCTGCAGTTCAACGCCAACATCGCCCGCCGCGACGCGCGCGTCCTTTCGATCAACCTCCACGCCGGTGCGCGCCAGGCGCGGCACGAGAGTTTCTCGCAGTTGCAAGCGCCCGGTGCGCACTCGGAGATGCTCGCGCTCACCATCGCGCATGGGACGCAGGAATTCGACCAGCGCACGCTGCAGATTCACCAGGCGCCAAACACCTCCTCGAACCTGCTCTACAAAAACGCCCTGCTCGACCAGGCCAAGACGATCTTCTCCGGCCTGATTGTCGTCGATCCCGACGCGCAGAAAACCGACGCCTACCAGAGCAACCGCAACCTGATGCTTTCCGACGACGCCGAAGCGCACTCGTTGCCGGGCCTCGAAATCCAAGCCAACGACGTCCGCTGCTCCCACGGCGCCACCAGCGCCCGCATCCCCGCGGAACAGGAATTCTACCTCCAGACCCGAGGCATAGCCAAGGCGCAGGCCGACGAGCTCCTCGTTTTCGGCTTCTTCGAGGAGGTGCTGGGCAAAATCGAGAACCAGGAGTTGCACGACAGCCTCACCGAACTCATCCGCGCGAAATTCAAGGGCTGAAACGACCGTAGCGAGTAGCCAGTAGCATGGAGCGAGCATTTGCGCTCCGCGTCTCTCGCCCTCACTCTACTTCTACCCGCTCCCCACTACTCGCTATCCGCTACTCACTGCTCACTCCTCACCACTATGCAGAACCGAGACCGCACCCTTTCCCGCGACGTCGTCGCTCACCAAATCCCTTCCGGCGACAAGCACACGCTCCCGTCCGGAGAGACCGTGATGATTCACCAAGTGCTCGGTGGCAGCTACACCGTGCAGACCGGTTACGGTCTGTTTCGCATCAACGGCGCCGATGCCGACGCCCTCGGCGAGCAGGTCGCCGTTTCGAATCCGGCATCTCAAATTTCAAATTCTCCGGACGGCGCTCCCGACCCCGAGGCCGTTTGGGATCAACTGCGCCAGGTGTTCGATCCGGAAATTCCGGTCAACATCGTGGACCTCGGCCTGATCTACTCGATAGATATCTCGAAGCGGGACGACGGCGGGCACAAAATCGACGTCGCGATGACGCTCACGGCGCCCGGTTGCGGCATGGGCCCCGTCATTGCGGAAGACGCGAAATCCAAAATCCTGCTGGTCCCCGGCGTCGCCGAAGCCGACGTGCGCATCACCTGGGAACCACCGTGGAACCAGTCGATGATCTCCGAGGAAGGTAAGATGAAACTCGGCCTGATCTGATACCAAACGCCCGAAGCTTTTGGACTTTGGCGCAGCAGCGCCGGTAGGGACGGACCGCGAAGGCGATTGCACTTCGCGCCGCCGGGCCGTCCGCTCTGCTGGCCAGCAGAGTCCTGACGGCGCGCCCAGCGGGCGCGCACTGCCCATCCCATGCTGTTCCATAGTGCAAATCATCCCAAATCCCTCAGTTGGATTTGAACCACAGAGACACAAAGCACACAGAGCCAGAAATTTGACGGAGCAAATCGAGCCAATGGAATTTCACCTGCCAGATGAAGCGGTTTTTCGATCCTTCTGCCGGAATTACCTCTGTGC
>CAMTVF010000031.1:0-15386 GCA_947085115.1 uncultured Opitutaceae bacterium
CGCATGATTCATTCCTTCATCTTCAGCGACGGCAAGTTGGTCGGGCGCGACCTCGAAGTGGAAGCACTGCGCCTCGTGCGCGCCGACAAAGGGCTCATCCTTTGGGTTGACCTCGACAATGCCACCGACGAGGAGATCAAGGCCATCCTCGAAGGGGTCTTCCAATTTCACCCTCTCGCCATTGAAGACTGCGTCACTCCCAGCGACCTGCCCAAGATCGAGGATTACGAGGACTATGTCTTCATGGTCACCCACGCCGTGGAATTCACGCGCAAGGCGAAATTCGCCACGGCCGAACTCGACCTCTTTCTCGGCAAGGACTTCCTCGTCACCTTCCACCGCAGTCCCCTGCGCTCGGTGGCGACGCTGAGGGAGCGGGCCGCCAAGAACACCACGCTCGCCCCGCGCGGCCCCGACCGGCTCGCGCACTCCCTGCTCGACCTGATGATCGACAACTTCGCGCCCGTGATCGACGAGCTGCGCGGCGAACTGGAGGAGATCGAGGAGCTCGTCCTTAAGAAATCGTCCCCCGAGGGATTCATGCACGAGATGCTGCATGTGCGCAGCGATTTTTCCAAGCTGCGCCAGATCGTCCGCCCGCAGCGCGACCTCATCGAGCGCCTCGCCCGCGGCGACTCGAAGATGATCCGCAACACGCTCATCCCCTATTTCCGCGACCTGCGCGACAACCTCGTGCGCATCGAGGACGCCGCCGCAGGCTACCACGAGCGCCTGCTCCTGGCCTTCGACATCTACCTCAACAAGGCCTCGTTCGAGGCGAGCGAGGGCATCAAGTTCCTGACCGCCATCACCGCCATCACCATTCCGGTGATGGCGATCGGCACATGGTATGGCATGAACTTCGAGTTCATGCACGAGCTGCATTCGCCCTACGGTTACAAGGCTGTCATCGCCGTTACGCTCCTCACCACGGTGTTCACCTTGTTCTGGCTGAAGCGCAAAAAATGGCTCTGATCCGGCCGCGTGGCGCGCACGGCGACGAGTGCGTCAGCCTCGGCGGCGCATCCTCCGCGCAACTCGTCGCTTGCCAGTCCGTGTCGGGGCGCAAATCTCCGGCCATGCGTCCTTTTGCCGCCCTTGCCGCACTCGCCCTGATCGCGCCTCTCTCGGGCCAGGAATCCGGTGCCCCCACCGATCCCGATGTCCAGATGCTCCGTCGCCTCTACGACGCAGCCCTCGAGAACAGTCCGGCCTACGAGCAGTTGCGCGTGCTCACCGAGGTGTTTCCCGGCCGACTTTCCGGCACCCCCGCCTACGACGGTGCCGCGCAGTGGTCGCTCGAGCTCCTGCGCCAACTCGGATGCGACCGCACCGAACTGCAACCCGTCATGGTGCCGCATTGGGAACGCGGCACGCCGGAATCTGTTCAACTGCTGAGCGGCGGCACCTCCGTGCCCCTTGCCTCCCTCGCTCTCGGCGGCTCCGTGCCGACGCCCGCAGGCGGCATCACCGCCCCCGTCATCGAGCTGCGCTCCGTCGAGGCGCTCAAGACCGCCGATGTGCGCGGCAAGATCGTCTTTTTCAACGGCCCGATGAACCCCGCCCACGTGAATGCCGGCCGCGCCTACAGTGAAGCCGGAGCGCAACGCAATCGCGGTCCCACCGAGGCAGCCCGGCACGGAGCGGTTGCAGTGGTCGTGCGCTCGTTGACCCACGCCCTCGACGACGAACCCCACACCGGCAGCACCACCTACCTGCCCGATCTGCCGCGCATCCCCGCAGCAGCATTGAGCACAATCGCTGCGAATCGCTTGAGCGACGCCCTGCGCGCCGACCCGTCTGTGCAACTGAGCCTGACCATCAACTCGACCTGGCACCCCGACGCGCCATCGGCGAACGTCATCGGCGAGATACGCGGCTCGGAATTTCCCGACCAGATCATCCTCGTCGGTGGCCACCTCGACTCGTGGGACATCTCACCCGGCGCACACGACAACGGCAGCGGTTGCATCCAATCCATCGAAGTGCTGCGCCTGCTCAAGGCCGTCGGCTATCAACCGCGCTACACCATCCGCTGCGTGCTGTTTACGAACGAGGAAAACGGCCTGCGCGGCTCACTGGAGTATGCCCGCATCGTTGGCGAGAAAAGAGAACACCACGCCCTCGCGCTCGAAACCGACAGCGGCGGTTTTCGCCCGGGCGGTTTCAATCTCGGCAATGCCGCCGGCAACGCTCATCAAAAAGCCGCGCGTTGGAAACCACTCTTCGAACCGTATGGCATTTCCCAGTTCCAAGCGGGACGCGGTGGTGCTGACGTCGGTCCATTGCTGGCAAAGGGCTACACCGTAGCCGGTCTCATGCCCGACTCCCAACGCTACTTCGATTATCATCACACCCGCGCCGACACGATCGACAAGGTGCACCGCCGGGAACTCGAACTCGGCGCCGCCGCCATGGCCGCGCTCGTTTACCTTGTCGACCGGCACGGACTCTGATCGCTCCGCGCGAACGGCCCACCCGGAGTGATCCCGGTTTGCGCCGGGCGCTCCAAACGCTCAACGTCGCGCGCGTGACCCCTCCTCCGTGCTTCAACGTCCTCGGCACCGGCGTCCACGCGGTGTCGCTGGAAGAAGCGCGCCGGCTCGTCCTTTCCCTGCAGGGGCAACCGCCCCACGGTTACGTTTGTTGCGCGACGGCTTATAATGTCAACCTCGCACGCGCCGACGTCGCGCTGAGATCCGCCTACAACGGCGCCCGACTTACCACCCCAGACGGCATGCCGCTGGTTTGGCTCGGACGCTGGCACGGGCACCGCACCATCACGCGCGTCTATGGACCGGACCTGATGCTCGCGGTTTGTGATGCGGGTCGCGCCCCTGGCCTGAAACACTTCTTCTACGGCGGGCAACCCGGCGTGGCCGAGACACTGCGCAAAAAGCTGTGCACGCGGTTCGCCGGGCTCAGCGTCGTTGGCACATTCACGCCCCCGTTTCGCGAATTGTCCGACGAGGAGTTTCATCAGCTCCAGTCCGAGATTACTCGCACGCGGCCCGATGTGGTGTGGGTGGGCTTGGGCACGCCTAAGCAGGAAAAATTCATGGCCGCGGCTTGGGACAAACTCGATGCCCCCGTGCTCATCGGCGTCGGCGCCGCATTCGATTTTCATTCCGGTCGGGTGCCCCAGGCACCACGCTGGATGCAGCGTTGCGGACTCGAATGGTTCTTTCGTCTCGTCACCGAGCCACGCCGACTCTGGCGCCGCTACCTGATCCACAGCCCATTGTTTGTAGTCCGCACCGGCCTGCAACTTGTCGGCTGGAAAAAATATCCGACGGCCTAGAACAGGTCTGTTTGTTGGAGGTCGCCGCGCTTTTCGGGATCAAGCGTGCTCATCTGGAGCAGCCACGGCACCGTCGTTTCTGCAAACTCTGGTCGCCGCAAAAGTGCCAGCAGCAGCAGGGCTCCGCCGAGTGCATCATAGAGGGCAGCGTGGTAATGACGGCGATCAGGCGGACAGTGTTCGACCGCAAGCGTGTCCAGTTCGCCCTGCAACCCGGTCACTGCGACCAGACGCTCAAGTGCGACTTCGCCCGCGACCGGAAAACACTGGGGATAAAGTCGACCCGTATCAATCCAGGGTCCCCACTCGCTGGCAGTGCGTTCCGGTCGGGCAAAATCGGGCGAGATCCGCGGATACGTCCAGACAGACTTGATCAGGTGATTCTCCGCCTGCGCGAAATGCGCGGCCAACGGGCCGCTCTCCCGCAGGGAAGCGAAGTAGTCCCACTCGGCGCTGAAGGGTGCCTCCCGCGCCACCACCGCTGCGTCAAGCCCGTGCACGGCCGTATCCGCCAGCGGCACATTGCCAGTTGCCGCGCAGAGTCGCGTGCGGGTCCGGGTAATCGCACCCCCTTGGAGATTCACCACGCCAAACTCGAGAATACCCGACGTGCGGCTGCCTTCGAAGTCGATGAAGTGAATCGGGGTTTCAGACCAAAGCATGGGCTGCTCTTATGGCCCACGATTGATTCGAATCACACCAAAATGTTTGCGCACCGTTAATACTCATTCCTGCGCCCAGCGCCGCGCGGCGTGAAAAGGGTCTGCGCCAAAAATCCAAGACCCAGCGCACCCGCGAGCGTGCGGACATTGCGCAAGGCGCCCACAACGTGCTCCACCGGCGCCGCCTGCGGCTCACGCACGCGGCGCAACAACAGCAAGGTCAGTCCGGCGAAGACCGGTAGCATCATGAAGAACGCATGAAACACGGTCTGGCTCGCCCAGCCACTGGCCAGTGCCCACGCTAGGATCTGACCGGCCGCAATCGGTGACAACGCCGTGCCCAGCGAGGCCGCAGCCATGTTGCTGCCCACCGCCAGTCCGCGCACGCCCGGCGGCAGCAGCTTCATCAACAGGTTCAACTGCGCGAGCACAATGCCCGCGTTGATCGCCCCGGTGAAGGCCCACAACGGATAGAGCATCCAGAATGTTTCCCGCGTGAGAAAGGACCACGGCAAGTTGACCATGGCCCAGAGCGGCACAGCGCAAAACAGCACGGGTCTGGCCCCAAAGCGATTGAGCAGCCGGCCCCACGCCGGCATCGCCAGCGCGCCAAACAGCAAGGAGAGCGCGAGCGGCAAACTCGCCTGCTGGGCCGACCCGCTGAGAATCTCCAGCATGAACACCGGCTGAAATGCACCGAAGCCGTTCGCCACCGCGCCCCAAACCGCACCGAAAACGACCATCCGCCAAAAGTCTCCCGCTCCGCGCAATTGCCGCCACTGCGAGGACCAGTCGCCCCCACCCTCCGCCACCAATTCACCCTGCGCAGGCACGCGCATCGCGACCACGGCAGAAATCGTGCGCAAGAGGCAACTCGCGGCGATAATCGCCGCGATGACCGGCAGCGTCGGCCACGTCAGCGCCAAGCCGGCGAGCAGAAGGAAGGCGAGATTTGAAAACTGGGCCGCCCGATTGCGGCGCGAAAAATACACCGCGCGTATCCGCGCCGGCACCCACCCCTGCATGTAGGTCGTCCACGACACCGCCATGACCGCCGTCGTGATTCCTCCGCCCATCAGGAACAACCCGGCGATCGTTCCCGGGTTCGCCCGCACGAGATCCGGCAGCAGGGCCAATGTCGCGGCAAATGCCCCCCACACCGCGATGTTCATCCAGATAGTGACGAGGAACACATCGCGCGAGCGGTAGCGCGCGAACAACACCGGGGCGAGGAAGAGCTGCAACAGGTTGCACCAGAAAGGCAGCGACACAAGCAACCCATAGATGTCGGGTGGCACCCGCAAGGCCTCGGCCAGCAAAGTGGCCACCACCAGATTCGCCGGCAGATTGAGGTAAACCAGCGGCATCGCCAATATCCCCTCCCACGTGCTGCCCAGCATGCTCCTCCGCAGAGCAGAGGCGCGAGCGGCGGGAGGCGTGAGACGGGCAATCATCGAACGTTGATACAAACGGTTCACTCAGCGCCGTCGAGCGGCGATAGTTTCATAAACGATCTTTCCCCGCCCGTTCGGCAGCATCCATCAGGTGAAATTTCAGGAGATTGAGGTCGGCGATTCCCGGAAATCGTCTGGCGCGTGGTCATTGATGTTCACACGCCCTTACCAACTACAACGAAGCGAACCCCAGACCCCTTGCCCGACGATTCGCCTAACGACGTGAACGGCGCTTCGCCTTCCACTCCGCAGTAATCCGCGACGTGAAGCCGCCGCGCGCCTTCCAATCGGCCACGATGGTCAGGCTGCGGGGTTGCAGCGCCTTGCCCAGGTCGTCGCAGATCTTGTTCGTCGCCGCCTCGAAGAAAATGCCCTCATTGCGGAAGGCGTGGAAGAACAGCTTCAATGACTTCAGCTCGACGCACTTCTTGTCGGCCACGTAGCGCACACTGATGTCCGCAAAATCCGGGTGACCCGTCATCGGGCACAGCGAGGTGAATTCGTGATGCGTGTGTTCGATCAGGAAATCGCGGTGCGGGGCGGGATTCGGAAAAGTTTCCAAGAGCTTCGGATCGGACATGCCGACACCATCCGGAATCTGGATTTCAGAATCCAGCAGAATCTCAGCGCGCGGGGAACGGGGTCTGAAATTCCGGAAGCGTGCCGTTCAACACTTCCTGCATCCGCGCCAAGGCCGCTGCTTCGCCATCCAACGCGTAAGTCTGCACCACCACGTAGGCCCAACGGTGACTCTGCAAGTGCCGCACACGATCAAGGGTCGCATAAGCAACGCGCTCCCAATGCGATGCCACCACCCGGTCGGCCCCGACAAACCAATACGCAAACAACGCCGGCACCTTGACCTGCTCTCCCCGCTCATTGGTCGCTTCGTGTTCGATCCGCAAAATCGTCGCCGGCACGGGCGAATCGGGCCGACCCGGCCAGGCAAACGCATGGGCCATTTGACTCCGGATCGTCCAACCTTGGCCAACCAGACAAAGCTCCGGTCGATGAATGGAGGTCCGGTCGCGGCCACTGAGCACGAGCGAAAGAAAAACCTGATCATTTCGATTGCGGAGCGACACGTAGTTCTTGCGCGCAAAGCCGGTGTCCGGCGGCAGCAATTCGCGCTCGATCGCCGTCACCGCCACATCCTGACCGCTCCAGTCGATCCCCAGCAGACTTGGCAACGCCGCCGGATTCAGCCCGTCCACCGCCAGCTTCACGCCCGTGCGCGGACTCACTTGAATCGCATCAATCTGCTTCGTCCCCGCGGCCACCGCCACCGCCACCACCACCACCATCCCGGCCAGCACGCCCGCTCGTTTGTAACCTATTAGGTTACTAGCGGCGAGAGACGGGGGAACAGGGATGATGAGGGGCGAGGCCACATGCAGGCGTTGCAGGAGCGTCACGGTCAACTGCACGAGCCCGAGGACGATGACGAAAATAAGGAAGCCAAACCACTCGTGCACCACTTCGCCGGCGCGCTGGCCCTGCCATTCGGCCGCGATGATGATCGCGAAGATCCGCACGACGTTGCCCACAAACGCATATGGCAAACACAGGAACCCGATCAACGCCCGCGCCCACCACGCGCGAAAGCTCAGGTAGCCCAGCAGCAGCGACAGCGCGGCGAGCGCCATGAGCGACCGCACACCCGAGCACGCCGCCGCGACATCGTAGGAATAGCTGCCGTCGGGCGAGAGCAGTTGCGTGCCATTGCGAACCACGTCGATGCCGCCCTCCCGCGCCATGAGATAGGCCACGTCGGTCACACCGACGCGGAGAAAAAAGCCAAGCGAATCGAGCACGTTGAGCGGAATGGCAAACACCATGAAGCCGAGCGGGAACACCGCCGCCCGCCCCCAGCGTCGGCCTCCCCCCAGCGCGATGACGCCCCACGTGAAACCCAGCAGACCAACAATGGAAATGCGCGCCTGTTGCGTCGCATAACCGAGCAAATGGAACGCCAGCCCGATCAACAGCGAAGCCAGTGCTGCCGTATAAGCCGGTTGATCAAATCCCAATCGGCGCCCCTCTCTCTGCAAGTTTCGCCAAAACAGCCACGCACTCAGCCCGAGCACGAGCAACCCGTGTTCGCTCTCCGAGCCGGGGTTTGTCCACTGAAATCCCCACCAATAGAAGAGCGATGACGAATCGATGTAGCCCCGCGTCGCGTTGCCAAAAAATTGGAAGACCACCACGCCCGCCAAGGCGCATATCACCGTCGCCGCGATGCGCGGGGCGTGCGAATTTGAGCCGTCGGCCACGGGGCTTGCCATGCGCGGCACAAAAGCAGGATAACCCGTCCATGCAAAGCATCTCGACACCCCAGGCCCGCCGACCCCGGCTGCTGGTGGTCGAGTTGTGGGGCGTCGGCGATGTCGCTTTGTCCGTCCCTTTTCTGCGTGCCGCCGTGCGCCACAGTCGCGTCACACTCGTCGCCCGGCCGCACGCCGAGCCCCTGCTCCGTCGTTTTTGTCCCGAGGTGGAGTTGGTGCCATTCACCGCGCCGTGGACGGTCTTCCGGGGCAAATACGACCTGCTGCATTGGCCTTGGTTGGAAATCAGCGCCGTGGTCTCCGGTTTGCGTTCCCGCTCGTTCGCGGCGGCCGTCTCCGCCCGGCGCGATCCTCGTGATCACTTGCTCATGGCACTGGGGCGAGCCGCCGCACGGGTTGGTTTTCCGCGGGTTGGATCGCGGGTGCTGCTCACCGACTCACTCGGCGCACCTTCCTCCCGGCATCGCGCCGCCCACTGGCACGCGCTCGCGGAACATTTTGGTTGGGAAATTCCCGACGCGGCATCTCTCGCGGCACGCTCCGGGAAACACGTCGTCATCCACACCGGAGCCGGTCACGCGGTGCGGGAGTGGCCGCGCGAACGATTCGAGGAAATCGCTGCCCGGCTCGGCGCGGCGGGTTGGCAGGTCACCCTGCTCGATGACTCGCTGCGCAGCCTCGACGAACTGGGCGACGTGCTGGCAACGGCTGATCACTTTGTCGGCAACGACTCCGGTCCGGGGCATCTCGCCGCGTTGCTCGGCGTGCCGACCTTTACGATCTTCGGACCTCAACTCCCCGAGCTATTCGCCCCGCAACACCCCCAGGCCGCGTGGATCGAGGGTGCCCCGTGCGTCTTCAAACCCTGTTCTGACGCCTGCCGCTTTGGTTCACCCCATTGCATCCGCGATTTGTCGGCGGACCAAGTTTGGACGGCACTTCAACCGGCCTTGCGTTCGTGAACATGGTAGTCGTCCGCCCCGACCGGACGGCCCAGCACAGCGCCCCGCCACAACGCCCGGATTGATTCAGTCAGAGCCTTGATCCCGCGATGCCGCGCCCAATAGCGGTAGTGATTGCCGGGCAAGTGGCGCAAAGCGCGCCAGCCGTGTCTCAACCGAAAACTGAGAAACGCATTGTTTTGCAATGACCACAGGTCCTTGCGTCGGCGTTGCTCCATCGACTCCGGCGGTGGCAGGTGCGGACACACAGCGGCCGGAGCGAGCACACAACGGAAGCGCGCCGACAGGCGCAGCGTGTATTCGATATCCGTCGCCTGATACCAAAAATCGGTGCGCGGCAGACCGACCGCTTCGATCGCCCGACAACTCACCAACAGGCTCGCCCAAGTTGCCCAGCTCCACCGCAGCGGCGTGTTGCCACAATGCCGGCGAAACTCTTCCGGCGTGACGCCGGCGCGAATGACATTCCACGCCGGTTGGGCGAGCGGACCGGGGAACCAGGTCACGATGCCCGCTTCATTCGGCACCAAGGGCGACGCCACTGCGGCCCCGGTCTCGATTTGCGCCGCCAGCATGGCCGCCAGCGCCCCCGGAGCAGCGCAGGCATCATCATCCATGATCCACGCGTGGGTCGCAGCCGGAATGGCGAGCACCATCCGCAACCCCTCCGCCAAACCACCCCCGGTGCCGAGATTAGCAGGTGGAGTGATCAATCGCACCGGCACGCTCGCCGCCAATGCCGCCGTCGCGGTTTCCTCGTCTCCGGAGTTGTTCACCACCACGACTCCAGCCAACGCGGGAATCTCCCCGGCCAGCGAAGCCAGCAGGCGCTTGAGCAATTCCGGGCGCCGGTAGGTCGCAACGACAAGATAAACACATGGCGTGACAGCGGACACAGATGGGCTGCGAGGTTGTCATTTCCCGGGCGCACGTAAAGCATCCGTCGCACGCACCTGCATGGACGCTTCCCCTGTTCCCCTTCGTTCAGCCTCCAGTCGCTCAGGTCGGCTGCGGCTGAACATCGCCGCCCTGGTCGGCAGCCGCGGGCTGACCGTGGCCCTCGGACTGGCGCAGGTGGCCGTGGCCTTGCCCTACCTCGGCGAAAATCTTTACGGTGCATGGATGCTGTTGTTGGCCATCGCCGGTGCTGCGCACACCTGCGATTTCGGGATCGGGATCGGCGCACAACGGGCAATGGCGGAAGCGCTGGGGCAGAACGATGGCACCCGGGCGCGCGGGATCGCGCGGGAAGGCGCGGTGTTGTTGAGCTGGGTCGCGGTTGCCGGGGTCGTCATCAGTCTTCCCGTTCTCCTGTTCACCGCTTGGCCAACTTGGAGCGGGCTCACCACAATCGCCGCGGACGTGCGACCCGCTGCACTCGCGCTGCTTTTCCTCACGGCGCTCGCGCTTCCCCTCAACATGGTGCCGCGCCTCGCGGGTGCCGCCCAGTTGCAGTGGGTGCAGGCGCTCTGGAGCGCGGCCGGAAGCGCCGCCACCCTGATGTGGGTCGTGTTCGCTGCCCTCGCGCATTGGTCTTTCGGGGTCTTGGTTGGCGGCGCAGCCGTGATCGCTCTCCTGCAAAATATCGCGATGGCTGGTCACACGCTGCGCCGACTCAAATGGTCTCCTGCCCGGTGGGAGGCCCTCCCGCGCCATGCCGCCCGAGAATTGCGTCGAGCCTGCGGTTATTACGCGGTGCCTCAATTCGGTCTCGCGCTGGTTCAAGCCATGCCATCAACCGTTCTCTCGATCGCGGGCGGTCCGGTTGCCGTCACTGCGTTCAACCTCGTGCAACGCTTGTTGACGCCGCTCACGCAAGCGCAGGGCCTGATGCTGGCCACGCTTTGGCCCGCCTATACCGAAGCACAGGCCCGCGGCGATACGCGCTGGGTGAAACACAAATTTTCCCAGACATTGTGGATCACGGTCGGACTGCTCGCGGCCATGGCCGCGGTCACGAGCCAAGCCGATTGGTTGATCGCCCTCTGGACGCGCCGGACGGTCACTGATCTTGCCCCGCTGCTGGCGTGGTTGAGTTTTGGTTGGTTGGCCACACTCGCACTCGCCCAGCCGTTGAGCACCCTCTTGATTGGCCTCGGCCAGCAGCGGGCCCTCGCGCGCTCAGCGGCGCTGGGTTACCCGGCGGCAACGATCGGCTTGCTGGTTGGTGGCTACGGGTGGGGTCCGCTCGCCGCACTAGCCTTCGGAATCTCCGGCCTGATTTTTTTCCTCCTGCCAACCCTCGTGCTGGAGTGCCATCGCACCATTCCGTCGACAACTGCCGAGCTTCCCTGATTCGCACCGTGCGTCCTTTTCGTCAATTTCAAGCCTGGTTGATTCGTCGCCGTCCCGGCCTCTATTTCCGGCTCAAGGGCTTGCGTGAACATCGCGCACAAGCCGACGTTGATTTTCTACAGGTGCATGCGCGGCTGGTGGAATCCGATGAGTGTCTCTGCACCTTGCGCGAGCGCTACAATCTTTGGTCCTTGGTTCGCCGGCCCGCTGACTCGCCCGGCGCCTTGGCCGAGGCGGGTGTCTATCGCGGCGGAAGCGCCCAAATCGTCGCCGCGGCCAAAGGGGATGCGGCGTTGCACCTCTTCGACACCTTCACGGGTCTGCCGGAAGCCAATGAGAAAACCGATGGCCGCTTCCAAGCCGGGCAGCTCAACAACACAAGTCCATTTTCACGCCGGTTTTTTTCCCGACTCCGCCGCAACCTTGCCGCCCGATTTGCGTTTCAAGTTTGTGCATCTCGACGTCGATCTGCATCGCTCAACGCTCGCCGGCCTGGAGTTCTTCAGCTCACGCTTGGCTCCCGGCGCACTTGTCTTGGTGCACGACTACAACAACTCCACCGTGCCCGGCACCAAGGCCGCCGTGGACGAGTTCCTTTCCACTCACTCCGACTGGCGGTTGGTTGAACTCTGGGACAGCCAAGCCTTGCTCCTCCCCGGGTAGTCCCCATGCGCGTCGTCCTTTTCAAAGTAAACCACCTCGGCGACAACGTCGTCTTTGTGCCGGTCGTGCAAACCCTGCGCCGACTTCGGCCGGATTGGCGGATAACGGTCATCACCTCTCAGCCCGAACAGATTCTCTACCGGGGGCATCTGCCCGCTGGGCGGATCTGGACACCTCCGAGCCGACTTGCTTTTCACCACAGTTGGCGAAATCCATTTATCTTTGGGCGGTGGTGGTTTCGTCTGCGCCGCGAGCTGCCCGACGCCTGCCTGCTCAGCTACGATCAGTGCAATGCGGCGCATCTGCTCGCGAAGTGGTCCGGCGCGCGGGTGCGCATCGGCGCACGCCTCCCTTTTCTCAAGGTCGCCGGGTCGATGACCCACGAGGTGCCGCGCACCGCGAGCCGCAAGATCGTCGATTGGAATTGGGCGATGGGTCGCAGGTTGATCGAAGCCGCCGGCGGCAGCGACTGGCCGGAGAATCCGCCCCCGCCGGATCTTGCCGAACTTGCAGGACCCATTGGTGCTCGCGAACGCTTGGTGGTGATTCATGCCGGTGCCCGTAACGATATCCGCCGCTGGCCGGCTGAGCGCATGGCTCTTGTCGGTGCACGGCTTGCCGCGACGGGTTGGAAAGTGATCTGGGTGAATCGGCCGGACACACGGTTGGCCACGCCACCTTCAGGGGTGACACCGCTGCCGTGCGAAAACTTGGAAACGCTGACCGGATTGCTCGCGCGCGCCGCCCTCCTGCTTTGCAACAATTCCGGCCCCTTGCACATTGCCAACGCCTTGGGCACGCCGCTCGTCGTCATTTCCGGACCCACCAGTTTTGACTGGGACCCCTATTGGAATCCCGAACGCAACCGCGTGTTGCGGATGCCGGGACTCGCCTGCATCGCTTGCGAGGATTCCGGCACCGGCACTGAATTCTGCGCCAATCGCACGGATCCACTGATTTGCCTGCGCCATTGGACGACGGAGGCGGTCGAGCACGCGTGTCGCGAAATGTTGGAGCAGACGAGAAGTCTGTTGAGCCCATGAGTCTGCGGCTCAAGCAAACCCTGATCATGGTCGCGGCCGCGCCGATTGCGGTGTGGCTTTCGATCGACTTGGCGAGTGGGGACTATTTCTGGCCTGCCCTGGCAACGGCGCTGGCGCTCGGATTCGTGCTTTCTCGTTTGTTGCGGCTGGAGACGGATGTGATTTTGATCGGACTCGTGGTCATCGGTTATTTGGTGGGGAGTCGCGGCTTCGCCCAAGTGACCCTGGCGCGGGGTCTGCCACTCTTGCCGGCCGAGGTTGCGCTCGGGGCGGCCTTGGCGTGGCGCGGGGTGCGGTGCGCGTTCGAGCGGCGCCTGCCTTTCACGCGTGATGCGCTCAATTGGTCGGTGCTGGCTTGGGTCGTCCTCGGCGGCGCGCGGATCGGTTTCGACGTGGCGCAATACGGCTTCGTGGCCATGCGGGACTTTGCGATGGTTTACTACGCGCTCTTTTTCTTTCTCGTCCGCCACATGGCGCGGGAGAGTGGCGCTCGAAACTACCTGTTGGGCTGTGTGCTGACGGGGTGCATCGGGCTCGTGCTGGTTTATCCCCTGACGATCTCGTTTCCGGCGTTTTTTTCCCGCCAACTGGTGCTCAATGATGCGCCGCTCGTCTTCCATAAGGAGGACATCCTCCAAACTTTCTTCGCCGCAGGGGGCGTGCTGCTCTTTCACTGGGCGCGCGGCCGGCAACGCACTTGGGCGTGGCCGCTCGCCTCGCTTGTTTTCATGCTGGCCCTGTCCTCCGACGTGCGCGCGGCAATGGTCGGCGGGGTTATCTCCATGGCAGTCCTGTTGCTTGCACGGCGATGGAATTTCGCCGCGGTGCAGGGTTCCCTTGCCATGCTCGGACTGGCTACCCTGCTCATCTTCGCGCAGTTGCCCGGTGATACTTGGGCGGGGAGCAAGCTCGACACCCTCGTCGCCCGCGTGGTGACAATTTTTCGGGTGGATGCCCCCGGAGTGGCTCCCACCACCATGAGCTACAAGGTCGACAACAATCGTTTTCGGCTCGTTTGGTGGCGCTCGGTCGGCCTCGAGGTCTGGAACACCAATCCAATTTTCGGTCTCGGTTTTGGCCACGATCTGGCAGCGGGGTTCTTGCGCGACTACGATCAGGATCTCGGCGAGGAATTTCTTGCCCGGAGTCCGCACAGCATCGCGGTATCGGCGCTGGGTCGCATGGGACTGGCGGGGGCCGCAGTGTGGGTGTGGTTTTGCGCAGCCTTTGCCCTGCAAGGTTGGCGGGGGCTGAAATCCAATGATGCGTTCACCTGGGGAACTTGGGGCGCGTTGGTGGTGATACTGGTCAGTGCGACGTTTGGGGTCGTGCTGGAGGGGCCGATGGGGGCTGTGCCGTTTTGGATTCTGCTGGGGCTGGCTTCCGTGCAAAACGATGTCGCGGCCGCGGAGAAAACGGAATCCTTCGCGGCTTGAACGCACTGTAGCGTTGCGCGCGGGGGAGGCGGGTGTTTAGTCGCTGCACTTTATCGTGAGAATCAGCCCGAGTCTCGATCTGCGTCGGTTTTTCAAGTTCACCACCCGCGAACGGTCGGACTGGATCAACCCTGTGTGCATGGTCGTGTTGGCGACGTTTGGAGTGTTCTTCATCTACAGCGCTCAAATGGCTTCGGCCCAGGATCAATGGATGATGCAGTTGGTGTGGTTGGGGCTGGGAGCGGGGGTCTACCTCGTCACTTCGCTGATGGATTACCGGCTGTGGTTGAAATACGCTCATTGGGTCTACTTTGCGGCGATCTTGCTGCTCATCGCGGTGCTCATTCCGGGCGTCGGCAGCGTCAAAATGGGGGCTCAGCGCTGGCTGGATTTCGGACCCGTATCGTTTCAACCGTCCGAATTTGCCAAATTGGCGGTCATAATCGCGACGGCCTTGATCCTCACGGGTAACAAACTGGGGACCGTGCGCGACTCGTTGCAGGTGCTGACCAAGTTAGCCCTTGCGGTGGGTTTTCCCATGCTGTTGATAATGGCCGAACCTGACCTGGGTAGTGCATTAGTGATAGCACCGACGGTCTTCGCCATGTTGTTCGTCTCCAATCTTTCGCTGCGGTTTTTTGCCGGTGCACTGGGCGTGTTCGCGCTTTTCGTCGGCATCGTTTCTCTCGACGTGTGGCGTTACGCCAATTATTTGGAGGACAACAACCTGTCGCCAACCAGTGACCGCGGTTCCTATGAACCGCACTCTTGGCTGCCCCTGCGCGATTACCAGCGCAACCGCGTCCTGGCCTTCGCCTCGCCCGACAAGATCGACCCGATGGGGATCGGTTGGAACCAACGTCAGTCGCTCATCTCGGTCGGCTCGGGCGGGTTCATGGGCAAGGGTTGGACTGAGGGCACACAGGCCAAGCTCGGCTACCTGCCGCGCTCGGTCGCGCATAACGATTTTATCTTCTCCGTCATCGCTGAGGAGAAAGGTTTCCTGGGAAGCATTGCTGTTATTGGACTGTTCGGAGTGGTTTTATGGAACGGAGTCCGCATTGCGGGCCTCGCCCGTGACCGTTTCGGGATGTTGCTCGTCATCGGCGTTTCCGCGCTGCTGTTCGTGCATATCTTCGTCAATATCGCCATGACCGTCGGCCTCGTGCCGGTGAAAGGCATCCCGCTTCCCTTCATTAGCTACGGCGGCACCTTCGTGCTCAGCTGCTGTTTACTGCAAGGACTGGTCCAAAGCGTCTATCGATTCCGGAGGGATTTCTAATGA
>CAMTVF010000032.1:0-7223 GCA_947085115.1 uncultured Opitutaceae bacterium
GACTTTCCCACCATTGCGGAGATCACCAAGGAGCGGGTGCGCCGGGTGATCCGAAAAATGGAATCCGCAAACGCAGGACGGCTCGCGCTCGCCGACGGACCCAAGGCGGACCTCGGCTTCAAGGTCTTCAAGCTGGCCCACAGCAATTTCTCGGTGTGGGACCCGAGTCTCGCGCCGCACGACGCCGCGGGTTTGGGCAAGCAATGGGAACTGACGGCCGACAACGTCCGGGTTGATGCCAGCGAACAGGCCTTGCTCCACGAGCTGATGCTCAAATGCGGCTTGCCGCTTTCGTCTCCGACCCAGACGGCCTCGGCCGCCGGCATGGCAGTCTATCTGCTGGATGAGAGCCGGCTGCTCATCTGCCTCGCCCGCGAGCTGACGCGCGAAGCCCTGCGGGCCATGATCGACCTGAAGCCGCAGTCGGTGCTTTGCCTAGATGTCGGCTTCAAGGGTCGCGATGCGCTCAAGGTCAATGCCCAGCTCGAATTCGCGAGCCACGCCATCCAGTTCCGCACCGCGTAGCCGTGAAGCTCCACTTCGACGCCCAGCAGCCCTACCAGCTTGATGCCATCCACGCGGTGGTCGACCTGTTCGCCGGCCAACCGGCAGCGGCCGGCACCTTCGAGTGGCAGACCAACGCGCTTGAGCCGGAGTTGCTCGACTTGCTGGGCACCGCCAATGCGCTCGCGCTCTCCGATGCACGATTGTTGGTAAACCTACGAGTCGTGCAGGAGCGCAACGGCCTCGCGGCGACGGAGACCTTGGCGACCGACGACATCCTCGGTGGGCGCAATTTCTCTGTGGAGATGGAGACAGGCACCGGCAAGACCTACGTCTATCTCCGCACCATCCATGAACTGCACCGGGCTTACGGTTGGAAGAAATTCGTGATCGTGGTGCCGAGTGTGCCGATCCGCGAGGGCGTGACGCAGAGCTTCGGAGCCATGGCCGAACATTTTGCGGCGATCTACGGCAAGGTGCCGCTCGATCATTGGATTTACGACTCGGTGCAGGTTTCGCGCCTGCGCCAGTTCGCCCTCAGCAATCAGCTGCAGGTGCTGGTGATTAACATCCAGGCCTTCGACAAGAAAGCCGTGGCAGTGGTGCACCAGGAGAGCGATTTCATGCAGGGGCGGCGGCCCATCGAGTTCATCCAGCAGAGCCAGCCCGTCGTTATCATGGACGAACCGCAAAACATGGAGAGCCAGAACTCCCGTCAAGCCATCGCCTCGCTCCACCCGCTGGTCACGCTGCGCTACTCCGCCACCCATCGCAACGTCCACAACCTCGTCTATCGCCTCGACCCCGTGCGCGCTTATGACCTCGGCTTGGTGAAGCGCATCGAGGTGGACTCGGTGCTGGATGGCAGCGACTTCAATCGTCCGTTCGTGGCGCTGGAGAGCGTGAAGGCGTCCAGGGCTGGGCTCGTCGCGAAGTTGAAGATCGATGTGCAGCAGGCCGGGGGCGTGCAGCGGAAGACGGTGACGGTGAAGCGCAATGACGACGACCTGTTCGACCTCGCCGGCCAGCGGGAGGTTTATCGCGGCTATATCGTCACGGAGATCAACGCCGAGTCCGGTTTCGTGTCGTTCGGCAACGGCATGACCCTCCGCGCGGGCGAACGGCAGGGCGGGCACGACGATGCCGTGCTCAGGGTGCAAATCGAGGAGACGATTCGCGAGCACTTCCGGAAGGAGATTGCTTTGCGCGAGCGGCCCGCCGGGGAGCGCATCAAGGTGCTTTCACTTTTCTTCATCGACCGGGTGGCAAACTACGTCCCGGCGGACGGTAAGCTCCGCCGCTGGTTCGAGGAAAGTTACCGGGCCCTGGCCGCAAAGCCGGAGTTTGCGGCCCTGAATCTCCTGCCGGTGGAGGCGGTGCACAACGGCTACTTTGCCCGCGACAAGGAGGGCGCCAAGGACTCGAGCGAAGGCAAGTCCACCAAGGCCGACGACGAGGCCTACCAACTCATCATGCGGGAAAAGGAGCGGCTGCTGTCGCCGGAGGAACCGCTACGCTTCATCTTCAGCCACTCGGCGTTGCGCGAAGGCTGGGACAACCCGAATGTCTTCCAGATTTGCACCCTGCGTGAAGGTCAGAGCGAGGTGCGGAAGCGGCAGGAGATTGGTCGCGGCTTGCGGCTGGCCCGGATGGAGAACGGATTCCGCTGCGACGACCCGAAGATCAACCGCCTGACCCTGATTGCCAACGAGAGCTTTGCCGACTTTGCCCGCCAGTTGCAGACCGAGTTCGAGGAGGAGTGCGGGGTTTCGTTCAAGGACCGCATTGTCAACAAACGTGAGCGTTGCAAGGTGGCTCTGCGCAAGGAGCGATACCTCTCCGAGGATTTCCGGGAGCTGTGGGGGCGCATCAGCCAAAAGACCCGCTACCGGGTGGATTTCCCGACCGAGGCGCTCGTTGCGAAGGCGGTTGGCGTTTTCAAGGACGAGCCGGAGGTCTCGGCCCCACAGATTTCAGTAACTAAATCCCAAGTCACATTTTCTGCCGAGGGTGTTGAAGAAACGCCTCGTGCCAGCCGCATCGCTGCGCTCGCCGACTATCGGCCGCCGTTGCCCGACATCATCTGCTACCTGCAACGGGAGACCGAGCTGACTCGTTCGACCTTGACCGAGATCCTGATGCGGTCCGGTCGGGTGCAACAGGCGTTGAAAAACCCGCAGGAGTTCATGGAGCAGGCCGCCAGTTCCATCCAGCACGCCAAACGCGAGCTGATGGTCGAGGGCATCAAGTATGAGCGGATTGCCGGGCAGCGTTACGAGATGCAGCTTTTCCAAAACGAGGAGATTGAAAGCTATCTCAGTCGGCTGCTGGAGGTGCAAAAGTCCATCTACGATGCCATCGAGTGGGATTCGGAGGTGGAACGGAAATTTGCGCAGGAAATGGAGGCGGACGAAGGCATCCGCCTTTTCGTGAAGCTGCCCCGTTGGTTCAAAGTCGAGACGCCGCTGGGTGGCTACAATCCCGACTGGGCCATCGTGCGCGAGAGCGACGGACGGGTTTATCTTGTGGCGGAGACCAAGGGCACGACCGACATCAAGACCTTGGCCGCTAAAGAGGCTCTCCGCATCAAGTGTGGCCGGCGACACTTTGAAGACTGCCTGCAAGTGCCCTACAAGGTGGCGACAACGCTACAGGATACGTTGTAGAAAGCAGGTGAGGGTCGTTGAGGGCAACGGGCCCCTACCAGTTAGGTCTTCGGGGCCTCCGCATACGTTTCCATGCTCACGCAACTGCACACCAGGTTGCGGTCGCCGTAGACATTGTCCACGCGGCCGGTGGCGGGCCAGAACTTCGAGGCGCGCGTCCATTTGTCGGGGAAGGCGGCGGTCTCGCGCGAGTAGGGGTGCGGCCACTCGGTGCCGCAGACGACGGCGGCGGTGTGGGGCGCGTGCTTGAGCGGGTTGTTGAGCTTGTCGCTCTCGCCATTGGCGACGGCCGCCATCTCGCCGTGGATGGCGATGAGCACGTCGCAAAAGCGATCGAGCTCGGTCTTGGTTTCGCTCTCGGTCGGTTCGATCATGAGCGTGCCGGGAACAGGAAACGACATCGTGGGTGCGTGGTAGCCGTAATCCATCAGGCGCTTCGCGACATCCTCGACCTCGAGGCCGTGTTTTTTCCACGGACGGAATTCGAGGATGCATTCGTGCGCGACGAGCCCGCTCCCGCCCCGGTAGAGCACCGGGAAATGTTGCTCGAGGCGTTTGGCGATGTAGTTGGCGTTGAGGATCGCAAACTGCGTGGCGCGCGTGAGGCCATCGGGTCCCATCATGCGGATATACATCCACGTGATGACGAGGATGCTCGCGCTGCCCCACGGCGCGGCGGAGACGGCGCCCGTCTGCAAGGAGAATTTGCCCTGCTGCAACGGCACCACCGGGTGACCGGGAAGGAATTGAACGAGATGCTTCGCCACGCCGATCGGCCCCATGCCCGGACCACCGCCGCCGTGCGGGATGCAGAATGTCTTGTGCAGATTAAGGTGGCAGACGTCGGCGCCAATGAAACCGGGTGAAGTGAGCCCGACCTGCGCGTTCATGTTGGCGCCGTCCATGTAAACCTGGCCGCCGTGCACGTGAATCGTTTTGCAGATGTCGCGGATGGAAGTCTCGAACACGCCGTGGGTGGACGGGTAGGTGACCATGAGCGCGGAGAGGTTGGCGGCGTGCAAGGCGGCCTTGGCCTTGAGGTCCGCGACGTCGATGTTGCCGTGCGCATCGCAGGCGACGGCGACGACCTGCATGCCGCACATGGCGGCGCTGGCGGGATTGGTGCCGTGCGCGCTGGTGGGGATGAGGCAGATGTTGCGGTGACCTTCGCCGCGCGACTCGTGATAGGCGCGGATGACGAGCAGACCGGCGTATTCGCCTTGCGAGCCTGCATTGGGCTGCAGTGAAACGTGGGCGAAGCCCGTGATCTCGCCGAGCCACTTGTCGAGTTGCGCGAACATCTTCGCGTAACCCTTCGTTTGGTCGGCCGGCGCAAAGGGGTGCAACGCCCCGAACTCCGGCCACGTCACCGGGAACATCTCGCTCGTGGCGTTGAGCTTCATCGTGCACGAGCCGAGCGAAATCATCGAGTGCACCAGCGAGAGATCCTTTTGCTCGAGACGCTTGATGTAGCGCAGCATCTCGTGCTCCGTGTGGTATTGGTTGAAGACGGGCGCGGTGAGAAATGATGAGGTGCGCGCGAGGGGGGAGGGAATTTCGACGCTGCTCGAGTCGGCCAGCGCGTTGAGATCAACACGTTCCACCGCGAACAAGCCGAGCAACGTCTCCACTTCTTTCACCGCCGTCGTCTCGTCGAGCGAGATGCCGACGCTACTGTCGCTCACCGGGCGGAGATTGATTTTCGCTTTCGCAGCGGCGGCGTGGATTTTTCCGACGTCGATGCCGGAGACAGTGAGCGTGTCGAACACGGGTTCCGTGTTGACCGTCGCGCCGAGCGCCTTGAGTCCGGCGGCGAGCATATCGGTCAGGAGCTTCACGCGTTGCGCGATCTTTTTGAGCCCGTCGGGGCCGTGATAGACGGCATACATCGACGCCATGACAGCAAGGAGCACCTGCGCCGTGCAGATGTTCGACGTGGCCTTGTCGCGGCGGATGTGTTGCTCGCGGGTGCCGAGCGCGAGGCGCATGCCGGGGTTGCCCTGGGCGTCCTTGGAAACACCGACAAGGCGTCCGGGCATCTGGCGTTTGAAGGCATCCTTGGTGGCGAGGAAGCCCGCGTGCGGTCCGCCAAAACCCATGGGCACGCCGAAGCGTTGCGCGGAGCCGACCGCGACATCGGCGCCGAATTCGCCGGGCGCGCGCAGCAAGGTCAGGGCCAGCAGATCGGCCGCGACGACGCACAGGGCGCCGGCGGCGTGGGCTTTTTCGAAGAAGGCGGCGAAGTCCTGCACGCTGCCGGTCGTATCGGGGTATTGCACGAGCACACCGAAGACCCCGGCGGTGAAAGCAAAAGTCTGGTGGTCGCCGACGACGACGGTGACGTTGAGCGGCTTGGCGCGGGTGCGCACGATGTCGATCGTCTGCGGGTGGCACTTCTCGGAAACAAAAAAGGTGCTGGCGGCGGTGGCTTCGCCCAGTTTGACGCGGTGGGCAAGCATCATGGCTTCGGCGGCGGCCGTGCCCTCGTCGAGCATCGAAGCTCCGGCGATTTCCATGCCGGTGAGGTCGGTGACGAGGGTTTGGAAATTCAGGAGCGCCTCGAGGCGACCTTGCGAGATCTCGGCCTGATAGGGCGTGTAGGCGGTATACCAGCCCGGGTTCTCCAAGATGTTGCGCTGGATAACGGGCGGGGTGGCGGTGTCGTGGTAACCCATGCCGATGTAGCTGCGGAAAACCTTGTTCTTCGAGGCGATGGCGCGAAGTTCAGCCAAGGCCTCGCGTTCGCCGAGGGCGGCGGGCAGGCGGAGCGGGCGTTTCAGCCGGATCTTCGCGGGCACGGCGGCGGCAGTGAGGGCGTCGACGGACTCGTATCCGATCGTGCGCAGCATCTCGGCGACAGCGGCGGCGGGGGAACCGGTGTGGCGGCGTTCAAAAGTGTCGAGGGGGGCGAGAAGGTCGCGTGACGAAGCCATGCGCGGACGGTGGAGGGCAAGGGTGGGGTGGCGCAACTGAGTTTTAGGTGGATTCATCGGCAATTAACCGACGTTTCGACGAGGGATAGCTGTGCTGTTTGCGCCGGGTGGCCGACACTGCACCAGCAACATGCGCCCCGGTTGGTTTCCTCATTTTTTGAGCGTCGGGGCAGGAGAACCGGCAGTCTTTACGCCATTTCTGTGTGCTCGCAAGTTACGGATTGCCTAGTGCCATGGACTCCTTCTCATCCTGAGTTCGTCACCTCCCCCATGGCCAACTCCGTAGCCCGGGGTCCGAAGAATTTTCGGGCCACGCACGAATCCCCAATTGCTCTTTCGCTGGCGAACATAGGTTCGCGGTCGCTTGAGCGTGGTTGCCCGAAACGAATCCCCCGCCGGTATCGCACACCCTCCTGATGTCAATGAAATCGCCCAGACTGATCCTCAGCGTCCTCTTCGCGGCGCTCACCGCCGTAGCCGTGCACGCCACCATTGGCACCAGTCTGCAAATGCTGCTGGGCAACCCCAGCAATGCGGCGGTCGATGCCAACAACCACACCAACTACCTGAGCGAACGACCGCAATTCACGCTGGGTTATAACAACATCAACCGTCAATCCAACTGGGTCAGCTGGAATCTCACGTCGAGCGACGTGGGCTCGAGCGGTCGCTCATCGTTTTTCTTCGTCGATACCTCGTTGCCTGCGGACTTCTATCAGGTGCAGACGACCGACTACAGCGGCTCCGGCTACGATCGCGGCCACATGTGCCCCTCCGCCGACCGCACGGTCTCGCGGGCGGACAATGACGTCACGTTTTTGATGTCGAACATGGTGCCGCAGACTCCCGACAACAATCAGGGCGTTTGGGCGAGCTTCGAAACCTACTGCCGGAACCTAGCCGCGGCGGGCAATGAGGTTTTGATCATCAGCGGACCGAGCGGCTTTGGTGGCTCGACCATCGCCAGCGGCGTGGCTATCCCCGGTTACACTTGGAAAATCGTCGTGGTGGTGCCGCTTGGCGCGGGTTCGGCCATTGATCGCATCGTTGCCGCCGGCGCTTCGGCCATCCGCGTCATCACGATCAAGGTCCCCAACATCGCCGGCGTCCGCAGCACCCC
>CAMTVF010000033.1:0-30718 GCA_947085115.1 uncultured Opitutaceae bacterium
CGCCGCTGACAGTGGTTGCGGCCCGCGTAAATAAACCGGCATAAACCACAAACCACTAAGCTGACCCTTTCAGATTGCCTCGGGTCGCCGGCAGGTTGTCACCCGCCGGGCGATTTTGCCCAGCACAACCATCGGAGACACTCCCCCATGAAAACCAAAGCCATATTCTACCATGCCGGCTGCCCGGTCTGTATCGCGGCCGAGAAGCACATCGCCGCCGCGCTCGACCGGGCGCGTTACGACGTCGAGATCGTCCACCTCGGGCAAGCCAAGGCGCGTGTTGCCGAGGCGGAGAGGGCGGGCGTGAAATCCGTGCCCGCCATTGTGCTGGGCGGCGCGGCCTACCACGTCAATTTCGGGGCAGGCATCGAGGTCCTGCGTTGGGCTGAACATTTCATGCTCAGGGGTGTGGAATGCCCGGGTTAGCGACACAGGGGCGGTTGCCACCCACCACTCTGCCTTTTCAGCGACGCGCCGGCCACTGCGCCGCAAAACCGTTTGCGCCCGCGCACGCAACGGCTACGGTGCGGGCATGACTGATTTTGCCCCTGCCGCGGAGGTTGCCTCCGCTCGTGATTTGTTGGCCCGGCTCAAGGCGAACATGCGCCTGACGATCAAGGGCAAGGACGGCGTGATCGACCAGACGCTCGTCTGCCTGATCGCGGGAGGCCATCTCTTGATCGAGGATCTGCCCGGCGTCGGCAAGACGACGCTGGCCTACTCGCTTGCCCGTTCGATGGATGCCGGTTTTTCGCGCGTGCAATTCACAAGCGACCTGCTGCCCAGCGACGTCATCGGCGTTTCGGTTTACGACGAGTTGGTGAAGGAATTCGTTTTCAAGCCCGGCCCGGTTTTCGCGAACATCGTGCTGGCTGATGAAATCAACCGCGCCACACCCAAGACCCAATCGGCGCTGCTGGAGGTGATGGATCGCGCCAAGGTCACGGTGGACGGTGAGGCCCATCCGGTGGGCAGTCCGTTCATGGTGGTGGCGACGCAAAATCCGGTCGACTACGAAGGCACGTTTCCATTGCCCGAGAGCCAGATGGACCGGTTCATGATGCGTTTGCAGATGGGTTATCCCCAAGCGGGCGATGAACTCGAAATCCTGCGCGCGCCCAAACTCGGCTACGACGCCATCGCGCTCAACCCGGTGGTGACTCGCACCGATGTGCTCAAGCTGCAGGCGCTGGTGGGCCGCGTCTTTGTCGAAGACAGTGTGCTCGACTACATTTTGAAAATCATAACCGCCACGCGCACGGAGGCTGAGTTCCGCGCCGGGATCAGCGTGCGGGGTGGACTGGCGTTACGCGTGGCCGCCCAAGCGCACGCGCTTTTGCTGGGCCGGGATTTTGTCATTCCGTCTGATGTGCAGGAGGCGGTTGGTCCGGTGCTCGCGCACCGCCTCGGTCTCGTGCGGCAGACTTCCGATGCGCTGGAGGAACGGTGCACGGTGTTGGCCACCTTGCGTCGCATCGTGAGCGCCGTCACCCTTCCCGAGTGATGGGATCGGTCATCCACGTCCGCCAAGGCACGCGAGGCGCCCGGGGCGGTCTCGATACCTGACATGAACGCGATTTCGCCAAACTTGGCGGTGAATGCGAGCGACTGGCACGGCGCTGGGGCGACAGCCGAGGCGAGGCGCCGCTTCAGCTGGCGGCACCTGGTTTGGGCGCTCGTCTTTCCCGTCAAACGGCATCGCATCTCGGTGACGGTGTCGGGGGTGTTTCTGATCGGCCTGTCGCTGGGCATCGGCACGGCGGCCTACAACACCGCAAGCAACATCCTCTTCATCACCCTCTCGCTGTTGCTGGCCTGCCTGCTGCTCAGCGGACTGCTTTCGTGGATCAACCTCATGGGCTTGGGCTGGCGCCTGCGTCCCTCGCGAGCCTGGCGGGCCGGGCACGAGACATTGATCACGGTCGAGGTGAAAAATGCCAAGACCTGGCTGCCGACCTATGGTCTGTTTCTCGATTTTAAAACCCATTTGCGGCGAAACATCGAGGCGGAGCCCGAGGTGCCGTCGGGGAAGGTGCGCGAAGCCCTGGCCGCGGCGGAGAAAGCGATCGCGCGCGGTCAACTCTTCTTGCGCGAACGATTGGAGCCGCAGGGCAACGTGGCCTTGGATTGGGTGCACAAACCGACTGCGCGCGGCGAGGCGGTGCTCGAGCTCGAAGCCGTGGGCTCGCTTTTCCCCTTTGGCTTTCTGAGGAAAAGTGTCGGGACGGACGTGCGGCAGGTGGTCCTCGTCTGGCCGGCGCAGGTGGACTATCATTGGCGTGGTGCAGTGTCGGCGCGAGCCGGCACGCAGGGCCGACGCACGGCGCGGGCCGGATCGGGCGACGATCTTTTTGCTCTGCGCAAATACAACCGGGGCGATTCGCATCGTCTTGTCCATTGGAAGGCGAGCGCGCGGCTGGGCCGACTGATGGTGCGGCAATTTGCGGCGGAGAGCCTTGATGGCTTCGTGCTGCAGGTCGATGCGTCCGCAGCGGTTTGGTCGCGGCCCGAGCAATTCGAGTTGCTCTGCAGTTTCGCCGGCTCGCTCGCCGAGGACTTGTTCGCCACCGGTCGGCTGCAGGCGGTTAGCATCAATCGCGAACCGTGGCGCGAAACCCGCCGCGTGCGGGACGTCGAAGCTTTCTGGGATCGATTGGCAACCTTGCAACCTGCGGTGGCCGGACAAGCGGCCCCGTCTGACGACCGGTCCGCAGGGAGCGCTTTCCCGGTCATCAACCGCAACCTCATCACGTTCGCTCCGCAAGGGGCTCGCGGGATCACGGCCTATGTCGACGGCATCCCCACGGCCTCAGCTTAGTCTCGACGAACTGCGTCGCCTCAAGTGGCTGCTCGGCGGCTTGCTGGCGTTGGTCTCGTTGTGGACGGTGTTCTTTCTGGATGTGGAGGCCCTCGGGTTGGTGGCGGTGTCGAGCGGGTTGATTTTGGCGGCCATGGTGTGGCCGCGACTGCCGTCGCGGATTCCGGCGTTGCTCTGGCGGCTGGCGGTGCCGGCCATCATCGTCGCGGTGGCGGCGGATTTCTATTTCAGCGCCGAGACGCTGCCCGTGCTGATTCGGCTCGCGGTGTTGCTCGTGCTGTATCGGGCGGTGGCCTATCGACGAAAACGCGAGGATCTGCAGCTCATCGTGCTGGGCATGTTCCTGGTCGTCGTGGGTGGCGTGCTTACGGTTTCCCTTGAGTTTGCGTTCTTGTTGCTGGTGTTCACGGCGTGCGCGCTCGGGTTCCTGTTTGTCGTGACGATCATCGACATGGTCGATACCGGACCCAAGGTCATGCGGCCGGAGGAGATGCGGGAAGTTCCGGCGTGGGCGCGCGGGAGTTGGCCGAAAATTTTCGCGCGGCTGCGGCGGGTAATGGACTGGCGGATGATCGCGCTGGCCGGGGTGCTCTTCGCGGGGGTGGTCGGTGTCTCGGCGCTGCTGTTCATGGCGATCCCGCGTTTCGAGATCGGGAGCAGTTTCTTTTTGGACAAATACATCACCCGAAAAAGCCGCACCGGATTTACAGAAACCGTGCGCTTTGGCGACGTGACGGAACTCGTGCGGGACCAGAGTGTGGCGATGCGGGTTGATCTCACTGATACCGCGTCACTGTCGAACCTGCCGTATTTCCGCCTGATCGTGCTCGATGAATACACGCCGCAGGGATTCAAGATGTCGGCCGGATTGAAAAGCGAACTGCTGCGGGCGGAGCGGGTCGCGCAGGTTTTGCGCGGAAAGCGAACGGCCCGAGAGGCGGTGGGCGGGCAATGGACTTTCTACGTCGAGCCGGGCGTGAGTCGTTTCCTGCCACTGCCGGGCAGTTACACGGCGCTCCGGTTGCGCGATCCAGCGCCGGTCCAGGAGAACAGCGGGAATCGGCTCGTGGCCCTGCGGAGTGAGACGATGGCCATGACCGCGTTTCAACTCGATGGGGTCGAGCTGGCGACCGCAGTTCCCGATGTGGCGATGGTCCGCGTGCTCCAGGAGCATCGCGCGGGGGTTTTGCGCGAGAGAGATCCCGGTCGCTATCTGCTGGGCAACTTGGCGGGGCCGACCGGGGCGGAAAACGAAGCGGCGCTGGCGCGGTTGGTCGGCGAGATCACGGGCGGCGCCCCGCTGGATGCCCGTGCCTTTGCCGAGCGGGCCACCGCATGGATGCAGGCGCGCCACGCCTATGCGTTGTCGGCCAATATTCCCCGCGGCGAGGCCGATGACATTGTGCGTTGGCTCGATTCGAATGAACCGGCGTTTTGTGAATTTTTCGCCGGTGGTTTGACAGTGCTGAGTCGCGCGGCGGGGCATCCGGCGCGGCTGGTGGCCGGTTTTAGGGGCGGGGCACTGAATGCTTTTGAAAACTACATCATGGTGAGGAATTCCGATGCGCACGCGTGGGTGGAGATCTTCGAGGCGGACGGAAACTGGATCCGGCTGGACCCGACGCCCGGGAGCGAGGCGCTCGGCAATACCAATGCCACGACCGTGGCCCGGCGCGAACAGGACAGCAGTTGGTCGGCCCGGTTCGATTCCCTGCGGGTGATTTGGTATCGTCGCGTGGTCAATTTCGACACGCGGCAACAGGTGGAGCTGGTGGATTCCGTGCGGAGTTTCGCGACCGTGACCGGCGATGCGTTGCGAGCCCGGATGGAGGCAATGGCGACGCGCCTGAAAGCATGGCTGGCCGGGCCGTGGGATTTTGACCGACTCCGGCGGACCGTGGGTGCGCTTGCGTTGGTCGTGGCGTTGGGCTGGCTCGTGGTTCGCGGCGGTCGCACGGCCTGGCGGTTGTGGCGGCGCTGGCGTGCGCCGGGTGAATTTGACCCGGTGCGCCGGGAAGCAGGTTGCTGGCTGCGTGAACTCGGCACAGGCGAGGCGCAACGCAACACGGCCGCCGGAGTGGTCGGCGATTTGCAACGTCTCCGCTATGGTCGCCGGGAATCCTGGCCGGAACCCGCGGGCGTATTCAAGCGAGCCCGCCGGACGCGTCGGGAATTGCAGCGCTAGCGGACAGACGAACGGGGCAGGTCGACTTGAAATGTGGCACCGGGTTCGCGTTCTGACTTTTCCTTCCAGGCGGCCATGACCGCCTGCACGACGGGCGCGGCGTGCAGTCCGCCGCCGTAATTGGCATCGGGCTCCTGGCTTTCCAAAATAACGGCGATGGCGATCTGCGGATTCTGCACGGGAGCGAAGGCGATCATCCACGCGAGCTCGATCGTGCCTTTGGCGGTGCGGCGCTGCGCCGTGCCGGTCTTGGCCGCGATGCGCAGCCCGTCCACGCGCGCAAAGCGACCGGTGCCGATTTGCACGCATTGCTCCATACCCTCGACGATCGCGGCGTAGTCGGCCGGATGGAGCCCGATCGGGGCGGTGCGCTGGGTGGGGCGGCCTTCGGTGTGGAGCAGCGTCAATTTGGTTTCCGTTTCGCCCCGCGCAAATGAGGCGACAAAAGCCGCGACCTGGAGGGGAGTCGTGTCGAGGAAACCCTGGCCGATCGACATGTTGGCGGTGTCGCCCGGAAACCAACGCTCATTGAGCTTCTCTAGCTTCCACTTGGGGTCGCCGACCAGCATGCGCTGGGTTTCACCCGGGAGTTCTACCCCGGTCGCATGAGCATAACCAAAGCGGCGCGCCTCGGCGGCCAGCAGGTCGGGACCAACTTCAAGACCGATCTTGTAGAAGAAGATGTTGCACGAATCACGAATGGCACCGATCAGGTCGCGTTCACCGTGACCGTGACGGGCATTGCACGGGAAACGGCGGTTGCCGACCATCATGTAGCCCGGGCACATCGAGCGGGTGTCGCGGCGATCAATCGCGCCCGCGCGCAAACCGGCGACGGCGGTGACAATCTTGAACGTGGAGCCCGTGGCGTATGCTCCCTGGAGCGCGCGATTCATCCATCCGCCGGACTCTTCAATGGAGCGCGCCGTCTCGGTGCCGAGCCGGGGCACGAAGGCGTTGAGGTCGTAGCTGGGAGCGGAGGCCAGCACGAGCACCTCGCCGGTCTTGACGTCGATCGCGACGACCGCACCCACCTTGTCCTTCAAGGTGCGTTCCGCGGCGAGTTGCAGTTCGATATCGAGGCTGGTGGAGAGATTGCGTCCTTGGACGGGCAGGCGTTTTTCGATCGGCAGGTCGACTTTGTAGCCGGAGGGATCCACGCGATAGATCGCGCCGCCCGCCTGACCCTGCAGGTGGTTGTCGAATTTTTTCTCCAAGCCGTCGCGGCCGAAGGAGCCCTTCATTTTGAAGGTCATCAGATCGTCGCCGGGAAACTCCTCCGCTTCGGGATCGTTGTCGATGCCCACATAGCCGAGCGCGTGCGCGGCTGCGGAGCCAAACGGATAGTGCCGTGTGCTGGAGGCGTAGACTTGGAGCGGGGATTCGACCGGGATGCGCTCGACCAGCCGCGCGTATTCGTCGGGCGCGAGATCGTCGAGAAGGATGTAGGGCAGCAACAAGGTCTGGGCAAAATGCCGGTCGAGGGTGCGGCTTTGCACCAGTTCCCGCCGCCCGAGAATCCGGTTGATCTGATCGAGGTAGCGCTGGGCGACGGCGGTGCGGGCGATGCGTTCCAGTTGTTCGCCGGTGGGGCGCTCGTCGCGGGGCAGGCTGCGATAGTTGCGCAGCACCTTGCTGAACTCCGCGCGCAGTTCCGGGCGCAGCTCGGCCAGATTAAGCACAACCGAAAAGCGCGGCCGGTTGCCGACGAGCACCTTGCCCGACCGGTCAAAGATGGTCCCGCGCGGACCGGGCACGATGACGCGGCGTTGGTTTTGCAAGCGTTCGCGCTCGCTGTAGAGGCCGGTGGTGAAGAGCTGGCGGTAGGCCATGCCCGAGACCAGCACGATCAGCATCACGGCAATCACCGCGTAGAACACCATCAAGCGTGGGTGCCGCGCGGTATGGGCTTCAATGGTGGGACGGCTCACGGGATCAACAAAGTCAGACGGCGCGAAAGCTCAAAGTTCCACACGTTTGCCGGTTTCGGGATGGAGGTTCGCCAATTCGAGGAGGCGCGCGTTGATGGCCACGAACCACGGCATGACCACCGCGATGACAATCTGGGAGGCGATCAGATCAACGAACAAGCGCAGCCATGCGTCTGCGGGTCGGGGATTCTCGCCCACCAGGAGGAAGGACAGCACGAGGAAAAGAAAGAGATTGGAGAACAGTGCGACCACCGTTGCAAAAATCGGTTCGTCGCGCGGGAACCGGTGCCGGCCGTAAAGGAGCGTGGCGTGGATGATGCCCAACAGCACGAGGTGGGTGCCGAAGCGCACCGGTTCCATCGCGTCGAAAGCCAATCCCGTCAGCAGCGTGGCGGCAAAGCCATGCAGAAAGTCCAAGCGCAGCGCGGCATAGACGGCAAAGATTCCGCCCACGTAAAGGTGCACGGCGAACGGGCTGAGGTAGTGATTGCCGAGCCCGACCAGCCAGATCAGAAGCAGGTTCGCGAGCAGCACCCACGCCCAGCGGATGTCCCATTTCTTCATGGCGCGGCTAGAATTCCTCGGGATTGATCGGCACCAGGACGGTTACTTCGCTCAGCGCGCTGAGACGGCTGTCGAGACGGACTTCGCCGCTCTTGAACAACCCGTCCATCGACGGTTCCAGCACCATGATATCGCCCAGAGTCAGGCCCGGGGGGAAGACGCCGCCGAGGCCGGAAGTAAGCAGGCGCTTCGGTTGATTCTTGGTCGCGTAAATATCGACCGGCACGAACTCGACCGTGCCGCGGGGCACCCTGAACGAGTCGTTGAGTCCGCCCTGGTAGGAGATCGGCCGGTTGTCGCCTTCGGCGGCCGCGGCGACCCGAAAGGTCGGGCTCGAGATCAGGTCCACCACGGCGGTGTAGGCGTAAACTTCGACGATGCGGCCAACGACGCCGCCCCCAAAGACCACGGGTGCGCCTACGGTGATGCCGTAGTTGCGCCCCTTGCGGATGACGAGACGTTGCCACCAGCCGGAGAAGTCGCGCTTGGCGACGCGCGCCGGCTCGAACCGGTAGGCCGGGAGCGGGGGCAGCCTCAGCAGATTCTCGAACCGCAACAGCTCGACGCGCAGTTGCTCATTTTCCTGCAGGCGCAATTCGTAGGCGGCGTTCAGCCGGGCGAGGTCGCGACCGGCCTCGATGATTTCGTTCTTCGGACGCACGCGCAGCGCCCAGAACTCCTGCAGGTCCTGCACATAGGATTGCGCGCCGGCGAAGGGCGCCTGCAACTCGAAGAAAGTGACGCGCGTGAACGACTTGACGACCAGCGGCACCAACGCCCACGCCAGCAGCACGACGGCGAGCGTCGCAAAAGGGCGGGCTTGGTCAAAGCGTGGGGAGGACACGGCGTGGTCGGCGTCACAGCCGGCGAAGGCCGGCTCCGCTTAGAAATCCGACGCGATCCGGTAGAGCTCGTCGATGTTGTTCAGGAAGACGCCCGTGCCGTTCGCGACGGCGGAGAGCGGGTCATCCGAGACGGTGACGGGCAGGCCGGTCTTTTCGGAAAGGAGTTTGTCGATCCCCCGAATCAGCGAACCCCCGCCGGCCATGATGAAGCCCCGATCGACCAGGTCGGCCGAAAGTTCGGGCGGGCAGCGCTCGAGGGCGGCGCGCACCGCTTCGACGATGGCGGTGATGGTGTCGGAAATGGCTTCGCGGATTTCCTGCGAAGTGATGTGAATGGTCTTGGGCAAACCGGCGACCGAGTCGCGGCCCTTCACTTCCATCGCGAGTTCGGTTTCGAGCGGGTAGGCGGAACCGATGGTCATCTTGATCGTTTCCGCTGTGCGCTCGCCGATGAGGAGATTGTAGGCGCGCTTCATGTAGTTGACGATCGCGGCGTCGATTTCGTCGCCGGCCACGCGGATGGATTTCGAGAAGACGATGCCCGAGAGCGAAATGATCGCGATCTCGGTGGTGCCGCCGCCAATGTCGACGATCATGTTTGCCGCAGGCTCATCGACCGGCAGACCGACGCCGAGGGCGGCGGCCATGGGTTCGAGAATGGTGATGACTTCGCGCGCACCGGCGTGCGTGGCGGATTCCTTCACCGCGCGCTTTTCCACTTCCGTGATGCCGCTGGGGATCGCGACGACGACGCGAGGGGAGACGACCTTCGAGTTGTTGTGCACCTTCTTGATGAAATAGCGCAGCATGGCCTCTGTGATGTCGAAATCGGCGATGACGCCGTCCTTCATCGGGCGGATGGCGGTGATGTTGCCCGGTGTGCGGCCGAGCATCTTTTTCGCTTCTTCACCCACGGCGAGCACCTTGCGGGAACCGGTGTGGACGGCGACGACGGACGGTTCGCGAAGCACGATGCCCTTGTCCTTGACGTAGACGAGGGTGTTGGCGGTTCCGAGATCGATTCCGATGTCGTTGGAGAAAAGTCCCAGCAGTTGATTAAACATGTGGCGTAGGCAGGGTTTCCAAATCAAAGCCGCGAGGGAGAGAAATTGTCAAAGCCAAAGACGTTGAAGGTCGGGAGTTTGGGAACAAAATGACACGCGGGGAACGGCAACCGTAGCGTGACGAGGTGTTTGTCGCGTGGTCCCGCGAAACCGACGCAATCGCGGAGAGCAGCCCATAAAAAAGCGCGCCGGGTGGCGCGCTTCTAAATTCCAAACCGAGACGGGATCAGTTGTTGCCCGGTTTCGCGTCGGACTTCCCGTCCGGCTTCTTTGCCGCATCCGGATCGTCCTTGGCCGCGTTCTTGAACTCCTTGATCGATTGACCGAGACCCTTTGCCAGTGAGGGGAGTTTCGAGCCGCCGAACAGCAGCAAGAGAATCACCAGAACGATGATGAGCTCGGTGGGACCGACGCCCATGATGGCGAGGAGGTTGGGATTCACGAGAGACATGATGGAGACACGCTAATTTCGAGGCCGGGGTGAGTAAAGGCGCAAAACGACGCGCTTAGCGCGAGGCTGGCAGGAAACTGCCGAGGAAGGGCGGCAAGCCGGTGCGAACGGCGCCGGGGCTGCCCGGCTTCATGAATTGCGCAGGAATGGCCGGCGGCTTCTTGAGCAGGTTCTGCGGATTGTCGATTTGCTCGGCGTCGAAAAAGCCATGCAGCTGACGAATACGCGTCGGGTGGCGCATCTTGCGGAGCGCCTTGGCCTCGATCTGCCGGATGCGTTCGCGGGTGACCTTGAATTGCTTGCCCACTTCCTCGAGCGTGCGGCTGTAGCCGTCGACCAGGCCGAAGCGCAGCGTGAGCACGCGGCGTTCGCGTTCGGTGAGCGAGTCGAGCACGTCCATGATCTTTTCGCGCAGGAGCGAGAAGGCGGTCATGTCGTAGGGATTCTCGGCGGCCTTGTCTTCAATGAAGTCACCGAAGGAGGTGTCGTCGCCGTCGCCAACGGGCGACTGGAGTGAGATGGGCTGTTGCGCCATCTTCATGATCTGCTGCACGCGCTCGACGGGGAGGTTCATCTCCTCGGCGACCTCCTCGGGCGTCGGCTCGTGGCCGAATTCCTGGAGGAGTTGCTTCTGCACCTGCATGACCTTGTTCAAGGTCTCGATCATGTGGACCGGGATGCGGATGGTGCGGGCTTGATCGGCGATCGAGCGGGTGATGGCCTGGCGGATCCACCACGTGGCGTAGGTGGAGAATTTGTAGCCGCGGCGGTATTCGAATTTCTCGACCGCTTTCATGAGGCCCATGTTGCCCTCCTGGATCAAATCGAGAAAGGAGAGGCCGCGGTTGGTGTATTTCTTCGCGATGGAAATGACGAGGCGCAGATTGGCCTCCACCATTTCCGTCTTGGCCTGATGGGCCTCGCGGATGTGCTTGCGACCGATCTTGAGCGCCTCGAGCAACGCGGGGGGCGTGATGCGGAGGTCCGCTTCGAGCACCTTCAGGCGATGATTGACGGCGCGCACGTCGATGGTGGCGTCCTTCTTCGATTTCGGGTGCTTCGCGCGGTTGAGCTCGAGGTTGCATTTCTCGAGTTCCGCAATCTTGGGCGCGAAATCGATCAGGAAGTCCTCGAACACCTTCAGCTTGAAGAAAAATTTGACGTAGTTGGCGCGGAGAACGTTGTCGCGTTTCTTGAACCGGATCATCGCGTTCTTGCGCGCTTTCTCGTCCTTCGCCTTGTGGGCGTCGAGCCAGGCTTCGGTCGCCGCGATGTCGTTGTCGCGCGTGCTCTTCACGAGCTTTTCGAGATTCTTGAAATAGATCTCGCGGCTCTCGATTTTCTTGTCGATGACGAGACGATCGAAGCGCTCGGTGCGCAGAATGAGTTTCTCGCCGAGGTCGGCGAGGTGCTTGCCGACGGGACCGATCACGAAGAGCGCGGTCAGGGCGTTCGCTTCGGCGGTCTCGATGCGCTTGGAGATTTCCACTTCCTGTTCGCGCGTCAGCAGCGGGACCTGGCCCATCTGCTTGAGATACATCCGGACCGGATCATCGAGGATGTCGTTGTTTGACGTGCGTGACTCCTCTTCCTCGGCTTCTTCCTGGCGGGCCTTGTAGCCTTCGACTTCCTCGGGATCGAGGATGTCGATCTCAAGGTTCTGGAGAATGGAAATGACGTTCTCGATGTCCTCGGGATTGTCGACGGACTCGGGCAGCGCCTCGTTGATGTCGGCGTAGGTCAGGTAGCCCTGTTCCTTCGAGAGGCGAATGAGGAAACGGATTTTCTCGTTCAGGTCGCCGGTGAGACTTTCTAGCGCCTTGCCCTTGAGTTCCTTTGCGGCGTCGGCGATGGCCGCGAGCGGCGCGCTGTGCTTTGAGGGCTCAGGGGCGGGTGCCGGTGGCTTGCTGGCGACGATCGCCGCCGCCTTGGGCTTGGGGCTGGCGGGTGCGGCGCTGCTCTTGGCGGGAGCGTGTATTTTTGTTTTGCTGGCTTTGGCAGCAGGTGCGGCAGACTTGGTTTTACGCGGCATGGCGAGGATAAGTGCGGGCTCGGAACGAGTTACGAAACGAAGCAAAGCGGCGGACAGCGCTCAGGAAGCAATCACAAGCTTCGGTGGATTTTGGAGCTGTCGGATAATATCTGCGCGTTGCTTCAAGAGTGAAAATAAGTGGTTGTCACCATTTGTGCCCTGACTGGCTATTTCAAGTTCTATTTGACGCAGTTGTGGTTCAAAGTGGCTTCGTTGCAGCGCGCGCAATCCTTCGTTGGCATATTTGACCACATCTCCGTCGCCGGGGCCTTCGAAAAGCAGATTGGCCACAAGTGCCTTTTCTTCCTGTGTTTCAAGGAGTTGATCGATGTGGGCTCGTCCGGGCCAGCCATTGTGTTGAACTTCGGCCAGGAACCGGTCGAGCAAGCGGCCCGCCAAGGTGGAGCTGTCGATCCAGTCGTGCGGCAGTTGAGACGAGAGCGCGACAAGCACGGATTCGTCGTGCAAGCAAAGGTAGAGCAAGTGCTCCGCAGTGCCCTTGGTGTGGGCGTTGGCTCCCGGTGTGGGCGTGGCAGGGGCGGCGTCAGGATTGGGAGCGGTGGCGTAGCGGGCGGCGCCGGCCTGTCGCGCCAACACAGCGCGAAAATCCTGTTCAACGGCGGAGGTTGGCAACCGCAAGAGCTGGGCGACTTCGTTTACGAAGCCGGAGCGAGCGACATCGCTCTCTGCGTGGGCGATGATTTCGAACAAGGCCTGCGTGGTTCGCGCTTTTTGTTCCGCGCCGGCGTTGGCGGCGTCGGGCAGGAGCGATCGCACGGCGAACTCCATCGCACCGAGCGAATTTTGCCGAACGGCCTCGTAGGCCGCGAGACCGCGCTCGAGGAACAAGAGATCCGGATCAAGTTTCTCCGCGCCGGCGAGCATGAGGAATCGGACCTCGAGACCGGCCTTGAGAGCCAACGGCAGAAAACGCAGCGCGGCTTTCTGGCCCGCGGTGTCACTGTCGAAAAAACATTCCGCCTGCGGACTATAACGCCGCATGAGCAGCAACTGACCTTCGGTGATCGACGTGCCTTGGGGGGCGACCGCCGTTTTCAATCCGACGCTCCAGCACCGCAACGCGTCGAGCTGGCCCTCGACGAGCACGAAGGGATGGCCTTCGCCGACATGGGAGCGGGCGCGATCAAGGTTAAAGAGCAGGTTGCTCTTGGTGAAGATGGGTGTCTCGGGCGAGTTGACGTATTTGGCTTCGCGCGCCGGATCGTCGGCGGGCGTCAGCTCGAGCTGACGCGCCGTGAAGGCCACGATGCGCGACTGGTGGTCGCGAATCGGAATCATCAGGCGGCCGCGAAAACGCGGGCGCAGGGAGCTGCTGGAGACGGTGGCCCCGTCGCGCACGAAGAACAGGCCGCATTGCCGGAGCGCTCCCTCGGAAAACTGGCGCTTGATCAGCGCGGAGGCCAGCGCCTGATCCTCGAGCGGGGCGAAGCCGATCTTGAATTCGTCGGCGAGTTCTAGCGTGAAGCGCCGGTTCGTTGTCCAGTAATCGCGGATGTATTCTCCGTGGGGCGTCTCCGCCAGAAAAGCCTGGCGAAAGTAATCCGCCGCGATGTCGTGGATATCAAAGAGCTCCTGCCGCAACGAACGCTCTTCGCGCGAAGGGCCGCCGGAGCCCGCCTCGTATTCGAGTTCGGCGCCGAATCGTTTTGCCAGGGCCTCGGCTGCTTCGGTGAAGGGGAGGCCTTCGGTCTCCATCACAAACGAAAGGATGTCGCCCGCTTTGCCGCAGCCGAAGCATTTGTAGAAGCCCTTGTCGGTCGAAACGTGGAAGGACGGCGTCTTTTCGGAGTGGAATGGGCAAAGACCCTTGAAACGGTTGCCGCCCGACTTCTTCAGGGCGACCGTGCGTGCCACCACGTCGTGAATGTTCACGCGGAGTTTCAAGTCGCGAAGGCTACTGGCTTTGATGACGGGCACGGACGGATAAGCAGTAGTGCTGTGGAATGACCCCCGCCGAGAAAAATCTGCGGGATTTCGTGGGTTGGGGAGAGGCGGATGGCGTTCGCGGCCTCATCACACTCGGGTCTGCAGCTGGGGAGGGCCGGGAATAAATCCCAATTCCGATTAAACTTTTCCGCGTCGGCGCGGTCTGTCAACATGGACGGCTCATGCAACGGGCTGGCGCCCTCCGCTGTCTTTACCACCTCATGACCCTTTCCATCCTCCGGCCTGCCCGGCCTATTTCGCTGCTGGTTCTAGCCGTTTTTGCTCCGCTCGCGTTGCTGGCCCAGCAAGACGGACCTGCACCGTCGGCAAAAAAGGAAGCGCCCCCCAATCTCCCCGTTTGGGAGGCGCGGCTCAGCGATTTCAGCGAGGCCAGCTATCGGTATGCCGTGGAGCAGATGCTGCAGGAATACGAGCGCGCCAACGGGCGGGAATTGAAACCCGGCGCGAGAAAGAAAGTGGGGTTGAAAATTTACACGGATTCGGGCCCGGGCCTCGCCACGCCGTTCCCGCTCGTGCGTGCGGTCATCGCCTCGCTCCTGAAGCGCGGCTACGAAAAGGAGGATATTTTTCTCGTCGGCTTGAACCCGCTCCGCCTGCGCCTGACCGGCTATCTGCCGTCTTTTTCCACGGGGCTGGCGCCGTTTCCCGGACATCCCGTTTACGTGCTCGAGTCCGGCAAGTTCTATGATCCGGCTTGGTTTTATGACAGCCCGTTACCGGCGCGATTTGATCCGGTGACGAACGACCGGGCGGTCGAGGCGGCGGCAGGGGGCAAGAGCAGCACGACGCTGGAGGAGGACCGCAAGAGCTTCCTCGCGACGCCACTGTTTGTGGACGCCGACTTCTGGATCAACCTGCCCGTTTACACCGATCATCCGATGCTCGGGATAAACGGCGCCTTGGTCAACGCCACGCTTTGGAACGCCAGCAACACATTCCGCTTTTTCAGAAGTCCCGCCACGGCTCCCGCAGCGGTGGCTGAAATGGCCGCGATCCCCGAATTGCGGGAGGGCTGGGTCCTCACACTCGTGAGCCTCCAACTTTATCAATTCATCGGTGGGCCGTATTTCAATTCTCTCTACACGCTCTCCGAGCCGAAATTGTGGGGCAGTGCCGATCCGGTGTTGCTCGACGCGCTGATGCTCGAGCGGCTGAACGCCGCGCGGAAACGCACCGGGTTTGCCGCGATCGGGCAGGATAACACCCGCATGCTCGACTTCGCCGAGCAACTCGGCGTCGGGGTGCGGAAGGTGGAAGGGGTTCGGTTGACGCCGGTCGGACAAAATTAAAGCCGGACAAGGGTCAAACCGCGCACTTTCCCCTTGAACCGGGCCGGGGTGCCGCAACGCTAGGACCAATGTCCTCCGCCGACTATCTGCCGATTCTCGTTCAGGTGACGCTCGCCGTGGTGATCACGGGGACCGTGATTGGTGCCAGCCATTTGTTCGGTCAGCGCTTCAAGCGCAATCGCATCAAGGATACGGCCTACGAATGCGGTGTGCCGGCCGATGGCAGCACCCACACACGGTTTTCGGTGAAGTTCTACGTCACCGCGATGCTGTTCATCCTGTTCGACATCGAAGTCGTGTTCCTGATTCCGTGGACGTTTGTGTATCGCGATTTTCTCGCCAACGACATCTCGATTTTCGCCCCGATGATGTTTTTCCTCGGCGTGCTGGTGCTCGGCCTTTTCTACGAGGTGAAAAAAGGCGCGCTCGAGTGGGAGAAATGATTGGCTCCACCGGTTCCCAAGCGCGGGGTTTGGATTTTCCGGCCGAATGTCACCACCCATTCGGCACTCGTATCCCGGCGATTTTTCTGAACTCCCTTTTGCTTTTGCGAAGATAACCCATGCGGCTCGACAAATACATTACTCGCGGACGGGTCGCGGACCTGGCGCACACCGACATGGAGGGCGCGCTCGAGGAGTTGTTGAATCTTACGATCGATCGGCTGCCCGATCTCGACAAGTCCGCGCTGCTGAAGGGACTGCTGCGCCGGGAAAACACCATGACGACCTACCTTGGTCTGGGGGTGGCGCTGCCGCACGTCCGGTCGAAAATGGGGCGCCGTTACGTCATCGCCGTGGGACGCAGTCACTCGGGCATCCGCTATGACGGCGCGATGGAGAATGAACCCGTGCGGCTTGTCATCATGCTCATCGCTGGCGAGCGCACGCGCGACTACCTCAAGGTGCTCGCGTCGCTGGCGCGGTTGCTCAAGGAGGCGGATTTTGTCGACAGCCTCGTCAACGCTCCGGATCTCGACACGCTCTATCAGCGGCTTTTCGCGGGACTCGGCGGAATCGCGGCCAAGCCGGTGCCGACTCCCTCGAACCGCGTCAATCGCATCATGCTCAGCGAAGCGGCGAAGATCGCGCGAGGCACGGGTTGCAAGGCGATCATGGTTTTTGGCGACACCTTTACGAGCGGGTTTGAAGCGCCGAAGTGGGGTGCGGGGCTGAAGGTGTTTCTCGTGACGCGCAATCTGTCCGACGCCGAGGATCATCCGGGGCAATATGCGGACACGATCCAAGTGCGGTCTTTTTCCAACCAGCGCCTGGCGCAGTTGCGCAGCGCGGTGCTCGTCGGCTTGACGCGCGGCACGATCGAATTCTCAGATCGGGTGTGCTGCGTGGGCGGCATCGCGGGCAGCAATCAATTCGACACGGTCGTCGTGGTGGATGTGGAGAAGGAATTTCAAACGCTGCTCTCCGGTCACGCCGACCTTTTGCCCGATGACGTGAAGCCCGAGGTGTTGGAGCGCGTGATCGGGGTCGCGACCGAACTCGCCGTCGAGGGCCGCGAAGGCCGGCCGGTGGGCTGTTTGTTTGTGGTCGGCGATAGTGCGACAGTGGAGCGGCTTTCCAAACCGCTCGTGTTGAATCCGTTTTATGGCTACCGCGACGAGGATAGGAATATCCTCAACCCGTTCATGGACGAGACGATAAAGGAATTTTCGTCCGTCGATGGAGCCTTTATCATCCGCGGTGACGGCGTGGTGGAAACAGCCGGATCGCTCCTGCAGGCGTCGGATCATGCGCTTTCGCTCCCGAGCGGCTTGGGTTCCCGGCACGCGGCTGCGTCGGCGATCTCGGTGGCTGCCGATTGCATCGCGATTGTGGTCTCGTCCAGCACGGGGCAAGTGACGCTTTTCCGCCGCGGAGTGATGATTCCCCTGACCGAGAAAAAGGCAACGATCTGAGCAGGCGAAGGTTGGGGCTCGCCGGCGCGAACGTGGCCCGTCGGAAAAACTTTTAGGTTGCACGGGGCAGGGGCCGGGCTTTGCTCTCGTCCCTTACAACCCATTTAAGCCATGCAAGAAACCGTCACACTCGAGTGCACTGAAGCCCGCAAAGAAGGCAAACCTGTCTCGCGCTATCTGACCAAGCGCAACAAGAAGACCGTTACCGAGCGCATTGAGAAGAAGAAGTATAATCCCCATCTCAAGCGCCATACTCTCCACAAGGAGATCAAGTAACGCGTTGGGCGTCCGGGCCTGCGGCCCGCTGATTTCGAGCCGGTCGCTTGACCGGCTTTTTTCGTGGCCCGTCGCGACCGCCTACCGACTGCTCGCCGAGGGGAAACGCGGAGTCTGCTCGCGCCGCGCCGCGACTTGCGCACGCCGGTTGGAGCGCCACGCATCGCGGTGCTTCCGGATCCAATCGAGCAACGCGCGTTCAAAACCGATATCGTAGCCGAGTCGCTCCGACTCGATCCACTTGTGCTTCAGAATCTCTTCCCGCTCCGCGAGAAACTCCTGATAGAGACTCGACTGTTTGACGAATTCCTTGCTGCCCTTGCTCTCGACTGTGCCGGTTTTCGTCATGGGGTTTCCTTTATCGACGACAATCCGATGGCTGCGTGCAGGGCCGAATCATAGCCGAGGTGACCTTCATTGCTCCTAATTAGGATTCAGGTTTCGCGCCTGTCAACTGACTAGACCTTGAGTTTGCCGAGCAGGGTTTCGGCAATCCCCCGAAAAATGAGGGCCGGTTTGCTCTGGGGAGTGTTCACCACGATGGGCATCCCGCAGTCACCGCCGGCGCGAATCTCGGGGAAGAGCGGCACCTGGCCGAGAAGCGACGTGCCGAGCGCCTCGGCGGTCGTCGCGCCGCCGCCTTCGCCAAACAAGGCCTGGCGGTTGCCCGCAGCGTCTTCGAACCAGCTCATGTTTTCCGCCACGCCAAGCAAGGGCACGTTGACTTTCTGGAACATGATGCCGCCTTTGCGCGCCACGTTCGTGGCGGCGAGTTGCGGGGTGGTGACGATCACCGCGCCATCGAGCGGCAGCGTTTGCACCAGCGAGAGCTGGGCGTCGCCCGTGCCCGGAGGCAGATCGACGAGGAGGACGTCGAGTTCGCCCCACTGAACATTTTGCACGAATTGCTGGATGGTCTTCATCACCATCGGGCCACGCCAGACCACCGGCGTGTTTTCATCGACCAGAAAGCCCATCGACATGACCTTCACGCCGTGCCTTTCCAGCGGAACGAGGGATGTGCCATTGATTTCAGGCCGGCCTTCGATCCCCATCATCAGCGGCACGGACGGGCCATAAATGTCGCAATCCATCAACCCCACGCGGCCGGGCCTGCCTTGGGCCTCCAGGACTTGGGCAAGAGCGCAGGCGAGGTTGACGGCGAAAGTTGACTTGCCCACGCCACCCTTGCCGGACGCGATCGCAACGGAGCGCTTGATACCGACCGGAGCGGTGCCGCCGGCTTGGTTGGCCTGACCGGCCTGCGGAGCGGGTTTGGCCGCGGAAACGGCGAGTTCGACGATCACCGCGGTCACGCCGGGTTGGGCACGCAGGCATTTCTCGATCTCGGCCTTCAGCATCGTTGGCACTTTCGGGTCGGACGTCGTGATCGCGACCGAGACCTTGGCCGTGCCGGCGTCAAGGGCTACCGAGCGCACGAGCCCGAAAGACACGATGTCGCGGCTGAAGCCGGGGTATTTGACTTGTTTGAGAGCGTCCTTGAGGGATTCGGTAGTCACAGGTAAATTGAAAATTGCTTGGAAAAGGAAAGGCATTGACGTTGTTCGTAGCGTGTCGGGAGTAAAACAAAATCCCGCTGCCACGTTTGCCAGTAAATCCCATCTTCGCATCATGCAGAAAAAAATCGCCCTCCTCTTGCTCCTTGCCGCCCTCGTTGCGCCGGCGTTCGCCCAACGCGACATCGGTGTCGTTGACGTCGATGCCGGCATCAACGCGCTCGCGGTTTCCGTGACGTCGTCGAATGCGGAGCTGCAAAGCCTCGCGCGGGTCGCCTTCAACGCGCATGGTCGTTACCGGTTGGTCGGCAGCGGTGGAGCCTTCGCGATCGACTTCGCTCCCGTCAGTGCGAACCAAGTGCGCGTGAGCGTCACCCGCGGCGGCGCCACGCTGTTGAGCCAAACCGTCGCCGGCACGAGTCCACGCAACGCGCTGCTCCGCGCCGCAGACGTGGCGGTGACGAAGACCAGCGGTCTCCCCGGTTTTTTTGCGGGCAAGCTGGCGTTCATCGGCGAGCGCGGTGGTCAGCAGACGATCATGACGGGCGATTTGTTTTTCGGCGAAGTGCAAAGCTACCCCGTGCAAGGCAAGCAGATCATCGGCGCGCGTTGGTCGCCCGCAGGTGACAAGATCATGTTCACCAGTTACCGCACGGGTTTTCCCGACATCTACACGATCGATCTTCGCACGCAGCAGCTCACGACCTTCGTCAGTTTCAAGGGCACCAACAGCGGCGGACGCTATAGCCCCGACGGTTCGCGGGTCGCGATGGTGTTGTCCGGTGAAGGCAATCCGGAGATCTACGTCGGCAACGCGCAGGGTCGCCAGATCCGCCGCCTGACCAACAATGGCTCGATCGAAGCTTCGCCGGCCTGGTCGCCGGATGGCTCCCGTTTGATCTTCACCTCCGATGCTGCGGGCGGACCGCAGTTGCACCTCATGTCCGCCGCGGGGGGGCCGATGCAGCGTCTTGCCACCAACGTTTCCCGCTACTGCGCCGAGCCAGACTGGAGCACCGCCAACCCGAACAAGATCGTGTTCACCGCCGCTGTCGGCCGCGGTTACCAGATGGCGGTCTATGATCTTGCCGCGCAGAATGCCAAAATCGTGTCCAAGGCCCCGATGGATGCCGTCGAGCCGGTCTGGACCGCCGATGGACGCCACGCGATAAGCACCTTCCGCAATTCCACGTCGAAAGCACTGTTCCTCGTCGACACCGAGACAGGCAAAGCCACCCGGCTCAGTCCCGCTGCGCTCGGCAATGCGTGGAATGCCAGCTACCTCCCGCAGTAACCCGCACCCGCACTCCCAATCCGGCACGGCATGAAGCTCCTGTTCATTGGCGACATCGTGGGCCGACCGGGCCGCGACATCGTATGCTCGTTGGTGCCCCGACTGCGCGAGGAGCGGGGAATCGATTTCGTCATCGCCAACGGAGAGAACGCCGCCGCGGGCTCGGGCATCAATGCCACCATCGCCACGACGTTGCTCGGGCATGGTGTCGATGCGATCACGCTCGGAGATCATGTGTGGGATCAAAAAGGGTGGGAGAACGAGATTGGGAACTTTGATCGGATTTGCCGTCCTGCCAACTATCCCGCCGCGTGCCCTGGCCGCACGCATCTGATCCTCGAGAAGAACGGATTCCGCTTGTTGGTGCTCACCGTGCTCGGGCGAAACTTCATGGGCCCCAAGGTGGATTGTCCGTTTGAGACGGCGGACCGCATTTTGGCGGAGAACGAGGGCAGGTTTGACGGAGCGCTCGTGGAGATTCACGCCGAGGCCACGTCGGAGAAGCAGGCGATGGGTTGGCATTTCGACGGCCGCGCCACCGCCGTGCTCGGCACCCACACGCATGTGGCGACGGCCGATGGTTCCTTGCTCAAGCATCAGACCGCTTTCCAATGTGATGTCGGAATGACCGGTCCGCACGAATCCGTGCTCGGTCGGGAAATCGAGCCGGTCATCGCGCGGTTCCGCAACGGCATGCCGCGCCGCTTCGACGTCGCCACGGGTGATGTGCGGCTCTCAGCCACGATGGTTGACTTCAATGCCGCCGGCCGCGCAGAACGGATTGAACGGATCAGTCTCACCGCATGAAATTTTCCCAGCCAGTCGCGGATGTGTTGGTGCCGGATGCTTCGCCGCTCCCCGCCGCGCTCGCGCGCACGACCCACCTTTGTGTGGCCGCTCATCAGGACGACATCGAGATCATGGCCTACCACGGCATCGCCGCCTGTCACGGCAAGAGCGAGGGTGGTTTCACCGGCGTGGTCGTGACCGATGGCGCCGGCAGTTCCCGCACGGGCAAGTTCGCGCCATTTTCGGACGAAGAAATGAAAGCGGTGCGGCGCGAAGAACAGCGCCGTGCGGCCCGCCTCGGCGGTTACGCGGCGATGATCCAACTCGGGCATCCGAGCGCGCAGGTGAAGGATGCGACGCAGACCGGCGTCATGGCCGACCTCACCGCCATTTTATCCGTCGCGACACCGCGCGTGGTTTATCTGCACAATCCCACCGACAAGCACGACACGCACATAGCGGTTTTTCTCCGTTCGTTGGCGGCGTTGCGGGCGATGCCGGCTGATCGGCGACCGGCGCAGGTTTATGGCTGCGAAGTCTGGCGCGACCTCGATTGGTTGCTCGAGGCCGACAAACAGGCGCTCGATGTCTCGGCCGATCCGCGCCTGGCGGCGGACCTGGTGGCGGTCTTCGAATCCCAAATCGCCGGAGGCAAACGCTACGATCTCGCCACGGCGGGCCGCCGACTGGCCAATGCGACCTTCCATACCGCCCATGCCGCCGATCAGGCGTCGGCGCTGACTTGGGCGATGGACCTCTCGCCCCTAGTGCGCGATCCGCAATTGGCGGTGGAGGAGTTTGCGTTGGCGTATGTTGACCGGTTGCGCGCCGACGTGGCCGCCCGGTTGAAGAAGTTCAGTTGAATCGTGCAGGGGGGGCTAGGAGAGCGTTTGGGCGTGTCATTCGCCCGGTTCGGCGTTTCGCTGGCTCCATGGTCAAAAGCACAGGCACCTATCAGGGCGATTTCAACGGTCTGCTCACGCACGGTCCTTCCGGGCAACAAATCGACACCGACGCACCGAAGGACAACCACGGACGCGGGCTGGCGTTTTCGCCGACCGATTTGTTCTGTGCTTCGCTTGGTGCGTGCATGGTGACCACCATGGCGATCGCGGCGAAGAACCGGTTGGGTTTCGATCTGACCGGCGCGAAGTGGGAAGTGACCAAGGAGATGTCATCGGACGCGCCGCGGCGCATCGCTCGCATCACCACGCAAATCTGGCTGCCGATTCCGAAATCGAAGGATCCCGAGGGCGTGCTCGAGCGCGCCGGTCTTGCTTGCCCGGTAAAGCGCAGCCTGAGTCCGGAAATTGAAACGCCGATTGCCTTCAACTGGACAGGGTAGGACTGCACGTTTGCCCGAACCCTGTTTCCAGTGCGGCCGACCCGGCGTGGGATTACCGCCGCGAATCTGAGGATTGATCGACGACCGTCAGCCAGTGGGCCCGCTACCGGCGAGCAGGTAGCGCCCGTTGAAGATCAGCTCCATGTCATCGACTTGGATGCGGACCTTGATTTTGCCCGAGCTCGCGTCCGCCGGCTGCGCGAGTCCGGAAACTTTGCGGGGCTTCTTTTTGTGATTCTCGGCGTGGCCGGTGAAACTGATCGATTGCCCTTGACCGAGGAGTTCCAGATCGGTCGCCGGCACGTTGATCGTGATGCTGCCTTTTTCGCCCCAGAAAAACCACGGGATCACCTTTGCTTCGTAGGTGGTCGAGAAACTGTCGGCGGTGCGGATGAACTCGCCGGTGGTGAGGGTGACGCTCCCGACGTAGATCGACGTCTTCATTGACTGCACCACGACCCGGTCCCAGTTGGCCGGTTCGGCGGCAGGGAGGGCGGTGGTGAGGACGAGGAAGGCGAAAAACCGATGAAGCACTCGGCAACGATGGTTCTCCCCTTCGGTGTCGCAACGGTATTGTCGGCGGCGCATGGGTTGGCGGAGGAGTCCGGCGGGCTTCAGGCGGGCCTAAAATCTCATTGCGTCCGCGGGGCGTGGGGCGTTGCTTCGCGCTCCTATGGGAAAGAAAGCACAAGCGACGTGGGGCGGCCGGTTTTCGACCGGAACAGCCGGGCTGATGCAAAAATTCAGCGAGTCGGTCTCGTTCGATTCGCGCCTCGCGCCGTTCGATATCCAAGGCAGCAAGGCGCACTCCGCCATGCTCGCCCACGTGGGGCTCATCAGCAAACAGGAGTGCGACGCCATCCACGGCGGATTGGACGCCATTCTCGTCGAGGTGCTCGCGGGCAGGTTCAAGTGGAGCACGCAACTGGAGGATGTGCACATGAACATCGAGCAGGCGCTGACCAAGCGCGTGCCCGGGGCCGCCAAGTTGCACACCGCGCGCAGCCGCAATGATCAGGTGGCCACCGATATGAGGCTCTATTTCAAAGCGGCTTGCACGGACGTCATTCAACGCCTTGACGGAGCGCAGCGAGCGATTCTTGCGGTGGCCGAGGCCAACGTCGATGTGCTCATCCCGGGTTACACGCATTTGCAGCGCGCCCAACCGGTCTTCCTCGCACACCACCTTTTTGCCTACCTCGAGATGCTGCAACGCGACGCCGAGCGCATGGCGGTGGTGGCCGATCACGCCAACTGGTGCCCGCTCGGCTCGGGGGCGATCGCCGGCACGACGCTGCCGATTGACCGAGAATTCACCGCGACGACCCTCGGGTTTGTCGACGCCAAGGGCCGCCCGCGCGTAACGCAGAACAGCATGGATGCCGTGAGCGATCGCGACACCTACGTGGAGTTTGCCGCCGCCTGCGCCACGATTGGCGTGCACCTCTCGCGGATGGCGGAGGACATGATCTTGTGGGCGAGCCAGGAATTCAAGTTCGTCGAGTTGCCCGATGCCTTCTGCACCGGTTCCAGCTTGATGCCGCAAAAAAAGAACCCGGATTCGATGGAATTGATCCGCGGCAAGTCCGCGCGCTTGCAGGGCAATCTCCACACCTTGCTCACGCTGGTGAAGGGCCTGCCGCTGACCTACAACCGCGACCTGCAAGAGGACAAACCACCGATCTTCGACAGCCATGATCAGACCGCGCTGTGTCTCGAGGTGCTGGCGGGCACGTTTGCCGGGATGACAGTGAACCGCGCCCGCTGCGCGACGGCGGTGGCCGATCCTGCGCTGCTGGCGACCGATCTGGCCGATTATCTGGTGCGGGCGGGCGTCGCGTTTCGCGATGCCCATCACGCCGTCGGCGCCGTGGTGCGCGTGGCGGAACAGAAAAAAATCCCGCTCGACCGTCTGACCCACGCCGAGGTGAAGAAAGTGCACGAAAAAATTGGCCCGGACTGGATGGAGTCTTTCCACCTCACCAAGGCAATGAAGCGGCGCACAGGCACGGGCATGCCGGGACCGGCGCAGCTCCGGCGCCAGTTTGCGCGTTGGAAAAAACTGCTCGGGTGAGCGCCCTGCGCCCTGCGCCGAGCTCCGGACGATGCGCACGGCGGGCTCCGGGGCGACGGTGGCTGGAACTGATCCGACTTTGACCTTCAGGTTGGAGCGGGTTTGCTGAAAACGCGCCGCATCCCATGCCCTTCCTCTCGCAGAAAAACGACCCCGAACTCTACGCCTGCCGCAGCGGACTTCATTTTGCGTTTTTCAATGCGCTGAACTGGCAGGTGGCGGTGGGCACGCCGACGGTGCTTTTCATGGAGCATCTCGGTGCGAATCCCTTCGAGGTGGGATTGGTATTTGCGTGGATGTTTCTGCTCACACCCGCGCAGGTTCTTGCGACGACGCTGCTGCCGCGGCTGGGCTTCAAGCGCCTGACGCTCATGGGGTGGGGGGCGCGCGGGTGGTTTCTGCTCGTGCCATTGATGCTGTCGATCTACGCGCCGCAGCAACGCTTGGCGTGGACGGTCTATTCGATGGTGACGGCGATGTTTTTCTACAGCCTCAGCCGGGCTGTGGGTGCAGCCGCGATCACGTCCTGGCTCTACGCGATCGTGCCGCAGTCGATTCGCGGCCGTTACTGGTCGACCGATCAAATGATGGGCGGGACGGCGGCCGTGGGCACTTTGCTCGTGTGCGCCGGGCTGTTCGCGGTGCTGCCCCCTTACTGGGCTTTCACGGTTCAATACCTGATCGCGATCTACGGCGCATGGATGTCGTTGCGCTGCCTGAACTCATTGCCGGATGTCGAACGTCCGAAAACCATGAGCATGCGCCATGTGATGGCGCACACGCCGAAGCTGATGTTCCAGCCGAGTCCATTTCGCAACTATCTCTGGGTCGCGGTGCTCTACTTCGTTGTGACCACGCCGGTGGGACCGTTCACGGCCTACTATCTCAAATCGTCGGCGGGACTCGCGGCGTGGCAGATCATGCTGTTTGCCATGGTGCAATACCTGGGCGTGATCGGGGGCAACTGGTTCATGCGTTCGCGCACGGATCGGGTCGGCGCCAAGCCATTTCTGCGTCTGTCCTTCGTGACCTACGCGAGCATTGCGGCGGGTTGGTGGTGCTTCCTGCATTGCGGCGGGTGGTCCGGGCTCGTGTTGCCGCTGCTGTATCTGCTGCTCGGGGTCGGTTCGGGCTGCTTCACGACTTCAAATTTGCATTTCCTCGTCAAGACGCTGCCGGAAAACGACCGGGCGTTGCCCGTCGCCGTGCACAGCGCGTTGACGGCGTTCCTCGGAGGCTTTTCGCCGGTGATATGGGGACTTTTTCTGCGCGGGGAAGGCGGAGTGGGCCTGAATTTGAGGACGCTGGAGCTGTTTTTTGTTTTCACCTTCGTCTGCTCGCTTGCGCTGCTCGCGCTCGTGCAGGGTCTCAAGGAAAAGACCGGACACGTGGAGCCATTGCTGGAAGGCAGCTGGCTCTTCCGCCCCTTCCGCGCGATGACTTATCTCATTAATCTGGTCGAACGCCCCGACGACAAGCCGCCGAAGCCACCGGCCGGGGATGGACAACGATAGGCTCGCCGTCACCGCCGTTTTTTGCACGCTCGCTCGCTTCCTGCCATGTCTGTCATCCGCGTCCTGCCCGATCGGGTTGCCAATCAAATCGCCGCCGGCGAGGTGATTGAGCGTCCGGCCGCCGTGGTGAAGGAACTGGTGGAAAATTCGCTCGATGCCGGCGCGACTAGGATCGAGGTGGAGTTTCGCCACGGCGGACGCAGTTACCTGCGCATTGAGGACAACGGCGGCGGCATGTCCCGCGATGATGCGTTGTTGGCGCTCGAGCGGCATGCGACGAGCAAGATTGCCGAGACGGCGGATCTCGACCGCCTGAGCACTTTTGGTTTTCGCGGTGAAGCGCTGCCGTCGATCGCCAGCATCGCGAGATTCGAACTGCAAACGCGTCGCGCCGAAGCGCCGACGGGCACCGAAGTGTCGGTCAACGGCGGCAAACTCGTGCACGTGCGCGAGTGTGGCATCGCCCCCGGCACGCGCATCACAGTGACGCATCTCTTCAACTCGGTGCCGGCGCGGCGCAAGTTTCTCAAGAGCGACGCGACCGAGTCGGCGCACATCATCCAAAGCGTGAGACTCTACGCGCTGGCGTGCCCGCAGACGGCGTTCACCTTGATCGAGGACGGCCGCGTGCTGTTTCAATCCCCTGTGTGCGCGACGCTGGAGGAACGGGTGACGGAGATTTTTGGCCGGCAGTTTGCCGCGGACATGATCGCCGTCGACGTCGAGGAGGACGGGCTGCGCCTGTCCGGGCTAATCGGCAAGCCCGGTGTCTCGCGCGCGGCGCGGCACGAGTTGATCACGTTCGTGAACCGCCGGCCCGTGGACAGCCGCACGTTGAATTACGCGCTGATCGAATCCTACGCGACGACGTTGCCGAAGGGACGCTATCCGGTGGCCGTGTTGTTTCTCGAAATGAGCCCGATGGCGGTGGATGTGAACGTGCATCCGGCAAAGCGCGAAGTGCGGTTCCGCAGCGAGAGTCAGGTGCGGGGGTTTGTGATTCGTGCGATTTTGCAGCAACTGCGCAAAATGGGCGCAAGTGCTCCCGTGCTGCCGCTCGTCGGTGGCGAGAGCGAAACGCCGGGCCTTGCAGTCGAACCGAGTGCGCCGATTTCGGTCGGAGCGCGAGTGATTGCGGGATTTTCGGGTTTGCCTCGGCCTGCGGCTCAAGTGCTGCCGTCAGCAACCTGCGCGCCCGGCGACGCGACGGCGGGCGGGACAACTTCCGTTGCGTCGGGTCGGATGGCCGCGCAAGGCCCATCGCGACTCGCGGGCTGGAGGTTTCTCGGCACGGCGCATGGCGATTTTGCGCTGTTTGAATCCCCGGCGGGAGTGGTGGTGCTTGACCGGCGGGCGGCGCACGAGCGCGTGTGGTTTGAACGCCTGCAGTCCCAGTTTGCCGAAGGCAAGGTGGCGAGCCAACGGCTTCTCTTCGCTGTGCCGGTCGAACTGGATGCGGTGGCCAGCGCGCTGCTGCTGGAGCGGCAGAAATTTTTGGCGATGCACGGTCTGGACGTTGCGGAATTTGGCCGGAATTTCTTCCGCATCGAAGCGGTGCCCGATTGGATTGAGCCCGAGGCGGCCGCCGGATTTTTGCGTGACGTGCTTGCGTTGGCGCGGGACGGCCGGCTCGACGAAGCCAATCCGCGTTTGGCCGGGGAAGAATTGGCGCGCGTGGCGGCCCAGAAAGCCGTGCGGCTGCCCGAGACCACCACCGAAACCGATGCGCTCGCACTGGCTGCGCAGTTGTTTGCGTGCGAGCAACCGCACACCAGCCCCGGCGGCCGGCCCACGCATTTCGAACTCAGCCGCGGTGAACTGGCCAAGCGTTTTCAGCGCGGGATTTGAAACCTCCCGAAGCGGACAAGTCTTTGGGCAACCGGATTATTCCGGGGCAGACGCGCAAATTGTTCATCGCCATGCGACATTGGGGGAATCGCCCCTTGCGCCGATGGTCCCAGCGCATTTGAATGCCGACCGCATGTCCGCTTCTCCAGCCTCCAAGAAAATGAAGACTTCCACTTCCACCAAGACGCTCAGCACCGAAGCCGCTGCGCTGCAGGCCTCGGTTCTGCATTACTTGAAATACAAGCTCGGGCGGGATGTCGAAGGGGCCACGCGCCGGGATTGGTGGATCGCCACCGCGACGGCCGTGCGCGATCGGATGGTCGAACGCGGGCTCGAAACCTACAAGGCGCACCGCGATGGCAATGTCCGCCGCATCTATTACCTGTCGATGGAGTATCTCATTGGCCGGCTGATGTTGAACAATGTGATCAACCTGGGTCTCCACGAAGCGATGATGGAGGGGCTCGGTGACTTGGGCCAGGACTTCGATACGATCCGCGCGCAGGAGGAGGACATGGGTCTCGGCAACGGCGGCCTCGGTCGCCTCGCCGCCTGTTACCTCGACTCGATGTCCACGAAGGACCTGCCGGCGGTCGGCTACGGCATCCATTACGAATTCGGTCTGTTCCGCCAGGAATTCGTCAATGGCCACCAGGTCGAGCATCCGGACAACTGGCTGATCTACGGCGCGCCGTGGGAAATTGTGAGGCCCGAGTTCACGCAGCCGGTGCAGCTCTTTGGACGGTGCGCACAGGTTTTTGATGAAAACGGCCGGTTCAAGTGGCGGTGGGTCGCCACGAAAACGATCCTCGGCTTCCCCTACGACATCCCTGTCGTCGGCTACGGCACCGAGACGGTGAACATTCTCCGCTTGTGGGCGTCGAAGGCTACGGAGGACTTTGACCTCAAGATTTTCAACGAAGGCGGCTACATCGAGGCCGTGCGCGAGAAGGCCTACGGCGAGACGATCTCGAAGGTTCTTTATCCGAACGACAAGACCGAGAACGGCAAGGAGCTCCGGCTTGTGCAGCAATACTTCTTCGTGGCCTGCTCGCTGCGCGACATCCTACGCCGCCACTTCGCCAATCCGATGAACACTTGGGACAATTTCGCCGACAAAGTCTGCGTGCAACTCAACGACACCCATCCGGCGGTGGCGGTGGTCGAACTGACCCGGATTCTCATCGACGAGCAGGACATGTCATTCGAGCGCGCGTGGAGCATCGTGACCAAGGTCTTCGCCTACACGAACCACACCTTGTTGCCCGAAGCCTTGGAGAAATGGAGCGTGGGGCTTTTCGAACGCGTCCTGCCGCGCCATTTGCAGCTGATCTACCAGATCAACGATCAACTGATGATCCTCTGCGAGGCCAAATGGCCGGGCGACAACGCGAAGAAGCGGCACCTATCGATCATTGAGGAGAACGGCGGCAAGGCGGTGCGGATGGCGAATCTCAGTGTGGTCGCCTGCTTCGCGGTGAATGGAGTGGCGGCCCTGCACACGCGCCTCCTGCGCGCCAACCTGTTCCCGGATTTCGACCTTCTCTATCCGGGCAAGTTCATCAACGTCACCAACGGCATCACGCCGCGCCGCTGGTTGCGCGCCTGCAATCCGCTCCTGTCCGAGCTCATCAATTCCAGGATTGGCGACGGGTGGGTTCGCGATCTCGACCAACTCAAGCAGTTGGAGCAATGGGCCGACGACGCCAAGTTCCAGGCCGACTTCATGGCGGTCAAGCGTCGGAACAAGCTGGGGCTGGCCGCCATCATTAAGCGCGAGTGCGGGATTGAGGTTTCGCCGGACGCGCTCTTCGACGTCCAGATCAAGCGCCTGCACGAATACAAGCGCCAGCATCTCAATTTGCTGCACATCCTCGCGCTTTACCGGCGCTTGGTGCAGAATCCCGATCTCGATGTCGTGCCGCGCGTGTTCCTCTTCGCGGCCAAGGCCGCGCCGGGTTACGATCTCGCCAAGGCGATCATCAAGGCGATCAACGCCGTGGCGAAAACGGTTAACAACGACCCGCGCGTCAACGGAAAGCTGAAGATTGCTTTCCTGCCAAATTACCGCGTCTCACTCGCCGCGCGCATCATTCCGGCCGCCGATCTTTCCGAACAGATTTCGACTGCGGGCAAGGAAGCCTCCGGCACCGGCAACATGAAGCTGGCGCTCAATGGCGCGCTCACCATCGGCACGCTCGATGGCGCCAATGTGGAAATCATGGAGGAGGTTGGAAACGACAACATCTTCATCTTCGGCAATACGGTTGAGGAAGTGACCGCCTTGCAGGCGCAGGGCTACAACCCTTGGGCCTACTACCAGAAGGATGAGGAACTCCGCGCCGTTCTCGATTGGCTCGGTTCCGACTACTTCGTCAAGGGTGAGCCAGCCAATCCGCTCGCGACTGTTCGTGCCAGCATGCTGGAAGGTGGCGACCCGTTCCTTGTGCTCGCCGACTTCCGGGCCTACTGCGACGCCCAGCAACGGGTTGACGAAGCCTACCGCGACCAGCGCCGCTGGGCGCGCATGGCCATCCTCAACACTGCGCGCGTCGGCAAATTCTCCAGCGATCGCTCGATCGGGGATTACGCCGACAAGATCTGGAAGATCAAGCCCGTGACGGTGGCCTGAAGGCGCGCGATCCCCGCTGCAGGTCGTCCGCCGCCGCTGCCACGTTTGTCTTTCGCAAGGCCAAACGGTGCCGCCAAGGCGCGCCTATGCCACCCTTTGCCCTTGTGAGACGGGAATGCCTGCGCAATTTTTCTGGCCCATGGCATCGCGTCCCCTCCGCCTCATCGTCAAGTTCGGCTCGGGCATTCTTTCGAGCCCGAAAGGCACCTCCCTCGACCGTCGCCAATTCGCCCGGCTCAGCGCGGAAGTGGCGGCCTTGGTCGAGGCCGGCCACGAGTGCCTGATCGTTTCCAGTGGAGCGGTCGCCGCCGGGATGGACGCTTTGGGTTTGGCAGAGCGGCCGCGTGAGCTCGCGGCGCGACAGGCC
>CAMTVF010000034.1:0-7054 GCA_947085115.1 uncultured Opitutaceae bacterium
CCTATCTCCGCCTCACCGACCTCAAACTCGCGCTCTTGATCAATTTCAACGTCCCGCTCCTCCGCGAAGGCATCAAACGCGTCATTCTCTAATCCGTCTTTGTGTCCTTCGTGCCTTTGTGGTGAATCTCTTCCCTTCATGACCTCCGCCGAAATCCGCCAGTCCTTCCTCGATTTCTTCGCCTCGAAGCAGCACGCCATCGTGCCCTCGTCGTCCCTCATGCCGACGGCACCCAACCTGCTGTTCACGAACGCCGGCATGAACCAGTTCGTGCCCTACTTCCTCGGCGACCAAGCCGCCCCGTGGAAACGCGTGGCCGACACCCAGAAATGCATCCGCGCCGGCGGCAAACACAACGACCTCGAGGACGTCGGCTTCGATACCTACCACCACACGATGTTCGAGATGCTGGGCAACTGGTCCTTCGGCGACTACTTTAAGAAGGACTCGCTCACCTGGGGCTGGGAACTGCTCACCAAGGTCTGGGGCATCCCGCCGAAGCGTTTGTTTGCGACCGTTTACTCGCCCGACAAAGCCAAGGGCGACCCGGCCGATTTCGACCAGGAGGCCTACGACATCTGGGCCGGCATTTTCAAAGCCGCCGGCCTCGACCCAGCCGTGCACATCGTCAACGGCAACAAGAAGGACAATTTCTGGATGATGGGCGACACCGGCCCCTGCGGCCCTTGCTCCGAAATTCATTTCAATTTGCTGCCTTCGGACGACGAGGCTGCGGGGCGCGCCAACGTCAACTCCAGCTCCTCCCGCTGCATCGAAATCTGGAACCATGTCTTCATCCAGTTCAATGCGAACGCCGACGGCAGCTTCGCCCCGCTCGCCGCCAAGCACGTGGACACGGGCATGGGCTTCGAGCGCGTCGCCGGCATCCACGCCACGACGAACGGTTTCAAGGATTTCTCCGCCGAGCCGTCGAACTACAACGCCGACGTCTTTGCGCCGACCCTCGACAAACTCGCCGCGCTCTCCGGCAAGACCTACACGAAGTCCGTCCCGACGAAGCGCGAGGGCCTCACCGAGCAGGAGCAGATCGACATCGCGTTCCGCGTGCTCGCCGACCACGCCCGCTGCGTGTCGTGCGCCATCGCCGACGGCATTTTGCCCGGCAACGAAGGCCGCAACTACGTCATCCGCCGCATTCTCCGCCGCGGCATCATGTATGGGCAGAAGAACCTCGGCCTGAAGACCGGCGATTTCTCCGCCCTCGTCGCCCCCGTCATCGAGTCCCTCGGCGCGGTCTTCCCCGAACTTCACACCCAGCGCATCATGGTCGAGAAGGCGATTCGAGCGGAGGAGGAGTCGTTTGGCAGGACTCTGGATAAGGGCCTCGAAATTTTCGCCGATGCACTTTCTGCCGAAGCGTTCAAGATAGCGCGCGAACAACTCAAGGTAGACGCCGACTGGGCGGGAATGCTAGCAGAAGCAGTTGTCGACGGCTTTGAGAGGGCAACCTGCAATCTAAATCCCGGTGAAATTGACCGGATTAGGGCAAAGAAGGATATCGCCTACTTGAAGAGCAAAACACCGATATCTGGAGCGATTGCTTTTCAACTCTACGACACCTTCGGCTTCCCGCTCGACATGACGCAGCTGCTCGCTGCTGAGCGCGGTCTGTCGGTCGATTCAGCCGGTTTTGAAACCGAGATGGAGAAGCAGCGCAATCGCGGCCGCGCAGCGCGCAAGACCGACGTCATCGTCGCTTCCACCGAGGGCGATACCGTCGCCGAAGCGACCAAGTTTGTCGGCTACATGATCGACTCCACCCACGCGACGCACACCACGGTCGTCGATGTCGTGAAGACAGAGAAGGACACCTACCTCGTGTTCGACGAGACGCCCTTCTACGGCGAGATGGGCGGACAGGTCGGCGACTCCGGCCACGCGCTCATCGGCGGCCACAAGGTAGACATCGTCGATTGCGTCAAGGACAAGTCCGGGCGGCATCTTCACAAGCTCTCCGCCGAGTCCTTCGCTCGTCACTCGTCACTTGTCACGCGTCACTCCACGGCGACGTTGCACGTCGACGTGGTCCGCCGCCGTGCGATCAATCGCCACCACAGCGCCGCGCACCTCATCCACTGGGCGTTGCGCAAGATGCTCGGTTCGCACGTCCGTCAGTTTGGCACGCACAAGACGCCCGACCGGATGCGTTTTGACTTCACCCATTTCGAGGCGCTGACGCAGGCGCAGATCAAGGAGTGCGAGCAACTCATCAACGAAAAGGTTCTCGATAACGCCAAGGTCGCGGCCTACGAGATCGACTACGACCAAAAGCCCGACGATGTGCTCGCGTTCTTCGGCGACAAATACGGCAAACGCGTCCGCCTCGTTGACATCGGTGGCTTCTCCAAGGAGCTCTGCGGTGGAACACACGTCAGCACGACCGGCGAGATCGGCCTGATCAAGATTGTCGCGGAGATGGCGATCGCGGCGGGCACGCGCCGGATCGAAGCCGTGGCCGGCCAGGCGGCGCTCGATTTCGTCGCGACGGAGGAGGCTGCCCTGAAGTTGGTCAACACCCGCTTGAATTCCGGCGTGCAAGACGTCGCGCAAAAACTTGAGTCCTTGCTCACCCGACAAAAGGAACTTGAGCAGAAGCTCAAAGGCTTCGAGGCCAAAGCCTCGGCTCTGCTGGCAGCAGAATTGGCCGCCCGGGCAGTCACCAAGGAGGGGTTCCCGTTTGTTTCCGCGGTGGTGACGGTCGAGTCCCCCGAGGCCCTGCGTTCACTCGGCAGTCAAGTGCTGCACAAGCTTGGCGAAGGCGTCGTGCAACTCGGCGCGGCCTTTGGCGAAAAATCCAGTGTGGTCGCATTTTGTTCACCCGCCGCCATTAAGGGCGGCTACCAAGCCGGCAAGCTCGTCGCGGAAATCACGGCCAAGCTCGGCGGCAAAGGCGGTGGCAAACCCGACTTCGCGACCGGCGGCGGCAAGGACCCCGGCAAGTTGCCCGAAGCGCTGGGGCTCGGATTGTAGGGAATTTGCTCGCGAAGAATTCGGCCCAACAGTCGGCGACAACTCTTGGGTAAATTCAGCGCACGGAACGGCTTTGAATCGGACGCGAATTCGGTTACTCTCTGCGCATGGACATGCTCACTATCGCCAATAAGATTTGCGATCAGGCTGACGAGTTCCTCGCCGACGTGAAGAAGCGGAACGAGGCCAAGGTCGCCATCGCTGAATACCTTGCCATCCATCATGCCACGTTGCCTCCGGCGGAGAAGCAGGCCGTAATTGCGTGCACACTGAAAATCCTCGAAGCCGAGGACTTCTTTATCGACGACCACCACACGGATGAAATTTTTGATGAGAGAGATTCGTTATAGAGCGCCGGGAGACGCGGGGCGGTCGTTCGCTTGCACCGGCGGTGCGCCCGGCTGCTATCACGCTGTCAGATTCATTGCCATGATTTCGCCGATTCCCAGAGGGAATGTAACCTAATAGGTTACAATTAAAGCTGCTCCGTTTTTCCCGAGGAACCTCACAAAGAAATACTAGGCACAACGTCATGATCCAATTCTCAGCTCCTGATTTCACCCAGCATCCCCCGCGCAGCGCGCGCGTCCGGCTCGGTGGCTTCGTGCATTTGCCCCGGTTGCTTGACAAGGCTCGTGCCCACGCCAATGGCAAACTCGGCAAATATGTCTGGAACTGTCCGCTCGACCAGCGCTGGTCGGCCTTTACCGGCATTGCCGCCGCCGCGTTGCTCACCGAGGTGAAACTCGGACGCAGCGACACGGAGATGCTCGTCTGGGTCATGGCCAATCTGCAACCGAAGCGACAGGCATGGGAAATCGAAGCGTGGTCCACGTGGCTGAGCCAGCTCTCCGCCGGAAACGCCGCCCGGCACGCGATGTTCGCCGAGGAAATCACCAAGCACGCGCCGCAGCGCGAGGATATTACGACCTTTTTCGACCGTCTCGATATGGACGATTACGTTTCCTTCGGCGGGAAAGCGTAACGGTCGCCGCCCCCTGCCGGCTACGGCATCAAACGCTCGATTCTCCACTCCTCGTTTGCTTGGCGCGTGTAGCGGAAGCGATCGTGCAGCCGGTTGGGCCGGCCCTGCCAGAATTCGAAAGTAGCCGGTGTCACGCGGTAGCCGCCCCAGTTGGTCGGCAGCGGAACTTCTCCCTCTGAAAATCTGGCCTTCATCTCGGCGAATTTCTGCTCGAGCAAGGAACGCGTGGTAATCACCTGGCTCTGCCGCGATGCCCACGCGCCGATCTGGCTGTCGCGTGGGCGGGAGAGAAAATACTTCAGCGATTCCAGAGCGGAAATTTTTTCCGCAGTGCCAGTCACACTCGCCTGCCGTTCGAGCGGCAGCCACGAGAAGTGGAGCGCGACGCGTGCGTTGGTCGCGAGATCTTTGGCCTTGTTGCTCTCGTAATTGGTGTAAAAGACAAAGCCCCGGGCATCGAAGCCTTTAAGGAGCACCGTGCGCACCCAAGGCTGGCCCTGTGCATCGACTGTGGCGAGAGTCATGGCGTTGGGTTCGAGCGCCTTGATCTCGATCACCTCCCTCATCCACAAATCAAATTGCTCGAAGGGACTGGCTTTCAGGTCGGACAGGTCCAGTGAACGAGTCGTGTAGTTGCGGCGAAGATCCTCGAGATTCATCGGTGGCAGCATCATCACGTTCCCAGCGGGCCGTGGCAAGCCGTGCGCGAGCCAGCCCAGAGATTGCCGCGCGGGTAGATTGACCGTCCGAACCGCGACGGCAAAGTTGACCCGACCGGCCATTGTGCTTCCGTGTGTCTGTGTCCGTGCAGACCGACAGTTCAACGCTCATTCTTGCTTTCAATCCGAGCAATCAGCTCGCCGTGCGACTTGATGGCACGCAACTGCGGCCCGCTTTTGCCGGAGCGGCTGCACGATCGACCTTGAACTCACTGCTCCCGGGGGGAACGCCGCCGGCACGCTACTATTCGATCGTGCACGCGGGAGAGAGCTGGGAGGTCCTGCTCGCCCAAGTGCCGGAGACCGCCGGCGCCGCCGGACTGCTGTTTCGCTCGTTGGAACAACTGACGGCAAATCCCCGGCAACTCGATCCCCTCCTCTCGGCGGCGCTCGACCAACTTGAGCCCCACTTGATCGAGATTCCCTACCTCCATCTCGGCGAAAACGACTACATCTACAAATTCCGAGTGGAGAAGGACCGCAATCGTGCGATCTACGAGCAGGATGATGGCGCCCGCGCGCTCTACCAAAGCAAGCTCTGCGAGGCCATCAAGTTGCTCGCGCGCACCAGCGAGCGATCCGCGTCGGCTCCCGCCCGCCTCGACTTTGGCGCGGTCCACTACACCATCCCCAGCCATTTCGGTTTTTGCCTCGGCGTGAAGAATGCCATCGAGCGAGCCTACGAGACGCTCGCGGAAAACCCCACACGCCGAGTCTTCATGTTGAGCGAGCTGATTCACAATCCCTTTGTGAACGAGGATCTGCTTGCGCGCGGACTGCGCTACCTGCAAACCGACAAGGGTGCGCCGCTGACCGTCAGTGGCAAACCTTCGCGCGAGGCCCTGAACGAACCGCTGGCGTGGAGCACGCTGACCAGCGAGGATGTCGTCATCATCCCGGCGTTTGGCGCCACGGACGAGGACAAGAAACGGCTCGTGCGCAAAGGCATTCGCGTCGCCCAGTATGACGCCACTTGCATGCTGGTGGAGAAAGTTTGGAAAGCGGCCCGCGCTTTCGGCCGGGACGGCTACACCGTTGTCATCCATGGGAAGAGCGAACACGAGGAGACCAAGGCCACCTTCTCCAACAGCCGTCGTCACGCCCCGTCGATCATCATCCGGACACTCGCCGAGGCCAAATTGCTCGGTGATTACATCGCGAACCCCTCGGCGGTCGGTCGGGATGCCATCCTGACCCAATTTGCCGGCCTACACACGCCGGGTTTCGACCCCGAGGTGCATCTCGACCGGCTTGCCGTCGTCAATCAAACGACGCTGCTGATGAATGAAACCTCCGCGATCATCGACTATTTCAAATCGGTCTTCATCGCCCGCTTTGGTGAGAGCGAGGGCCTGACGCACGTCGGCGGCGCGGGCAAGAAAGACACGCTGTGCTACGCCACGCAGGTCAATCAGGATGCGCTCAGCCGAGCCCTAGGCGAACCGCTGGATGCCGCCATTGTTATCGGAGGCAAGAACAGCTCGAATACCTACCAGCTTTATCGCGTCTGCGAGCAGCACCTTGGCAACCGCGCCTTCTTCATCCAGTCGGAAACCAGCATTCGGTCGCGGGACGAGATTGAGCACTATGTTTTCCCTGCGGGTCAGGGCAAAGCGGGTCATCTTGTGGTGCACCCCTTGTGGCCCAACGATAGCGGCCCCAAACGCGTGCTGATCACCGGCGGGGCTTCGTGTCCGGACGGTCTCGTGCAGCAGGTGATCACGCGAATCAACGCACTCTTTCCCCCGGAACAATTGCGCAGCGTGGACGAGGTGTTGACCGACCTCGCCAAAGCATAAGGCCGGTCGGAGGACCGGCCTTGGAAATTGTTGCGCCCCGCTCACCCGGGTTGCGGAAAGTTTAGAACTTGATGCTGATGCCACCGCGCACACCCACAGCGCTGCCCATTTCGATCTTCGCGGTGCGACCGCCGACAGATTGCTCGTAGCTGCCGAGGTGCTGCAAACCCACGCCGGCAAACAGACCGGTGCGTTCGTTGGCCTGCCAATCGAAGTTCATATCGGCATAATAACCGGTGAGAAACCTGGATTCGTTGCTGAACTTATCTTCAGTCAGCGGCTCCGCAAGGTCCGGAAGCTCAAGTTGCTCCACGACACTGTAACGGCTGCCTGCGTAGGCACCGGCAACCCCGGCACCGAGGCTGAGGCCGAAGCGATCCGAGAGGTGGGTGCGAATGGCCGGACCGACGCGCATGAGGAAATAGGCACCCCTGATCTGCCAGTTGCCCTGCACGTTGGCTCCGCCCACCAGCGAACTGGTGGAGGAAAGCGAAGCGCTTGGAGTCGTTTGCAGGGTGGACGTGGTTTCCAAGCCTTGGGCAACGACGAAGCCGTCGGAC
>CAMTVF010000035.1:0-32925 GCA_947085115.1 uncultured Opitutaceae bacterium
CTCGTCCTGATGGCGGCTGAGATCTGCGGCGTGTCCATCGGACGCATCCGGCTACAGGTGATACCCGACGCGACCGCGCCCACGTTGCTGGACATGATTGATACCCTCGTTGAGCGCGGCAGCAATGTCGTGACCGATGGGCTGACCAGTTACGCCGGAATACCGGCACGCGGCTACAACCACACAGTGTCCCACCACACTCCGCATCTGGGCAAAAACCTGCTGCCCCACGTCCACCGCGTGGCGTCCCTGCCTAAGCGGTGGTTACTCGGGACGCACCAAGGAGCAGTCCGGTCGGACCGGTTGCAGGGGTATCTCGATGAATTCGTGTTCCGGTTCAATCGACGGGCTGCCGTCAGCCGGGGGTTGCTGTTCCGCAGGCTTCTGGAACAGAGGGTAGCCCACCCGCCAGTAACCAAGCAGAAGTTGGCTGTGCTATTAGTGAAGAACTTAAAATAGACCATAAAAGGACTTGAAATAGTCCCGAATTAGACCGATATGCACGCCATGCTCAAACCACTAACAGTATCACAAGCTAAACCCCGCTTGGGTGACCTACTTGACCAAGCGGGAAAGGGGCAGTCGGTCTATCTGCGGCGCAAAGAGCGCCTCTACCGGATTGAGCCCGTAGCCGAGGTGGAGCCAATCCCCAATCGCCCGTTCGGGTTCTTTAGCGTCGATGAGGGAGACCCGATGGTTGCCCTGGCCAACTCCGCCCCCGCCGGTTTCCCTCCGCAATGACTACGATTCGCCAGTGGGACATCGTGCAGTTTCGGATTCGCCCGCAAGACCGCGACCTGCATCCGGGCGTGGTCATCTCCGGTGAAGAGTGGTGCGCGTCCGGTCACACCACCAACGTCAACGTCCTGGCGTGCTCCAAGCGGGTGCCTGCCGATTCTGTGAAGTCGCACCAGGTGGTGCTCAACGGGGCGGACGGCTTGGAGTTTCAGACCACCGCCGACTGCCGGTTCTTTTACATCATCCCGAAGGAGAGCATTCAGTCGGTGACGGGGCGCGTGTCGCGGGAGCGTAGCCGTGCGCTGGGACGTAAGATCAACGAGGTTCTTCGCCTGCTGCTATAATCAGGCGGACCGTATCTTTCTCCCGCCACTCGCAGCTGGCGCGTAGGCGTTTTTGCTCGGTATCAAGGGTTTGGACACTGAGTTTGCGGGCGATCCGGGCCGCATCGACCCTCTTGCGCGTAGTCTCGATGTTTGCGGCGGTGGTGCCGACGGCGACGACGAGGGATTGCTCCAATCGTGGCAGATCTGACTCGGTCTGCCGCTGCCCGAACTTCGCGGAGCAGTAGCGACCGCCTTCGGTGGCACGTAATACGGATGGTGATTTGGACCCCGTCTCCACCGGGTGCATCAGTCGCGAAGCGCAATCCCCTTTCTACTTTGGATGGGCAAATCAAATTTCCCAACTGATGCCGATGGAAGGAAGCACGGGCAGCATGTTGCGGGGCTTTTTCCTGTCCTGCAGCACACCGCCCACGACAGTGGGGGAATAATCGTAGGCGAGAGGGTTGGCCTGATCGTAGGCATTGAAGACGTCGATGAAAACCCGCATTTCGCCGCGTCGGAGCGGGATGAGGTGCGTCGCGCGCAAGTCGAGGCGATGGTAGGCGGGGAGGCGCGATCCCAGCGTCGGTCCGAAGCGTCGAACGATGACGCGGCTGCCATTGTTCAATGTCGTGAGCGAGTAGATTACATCCGTGATCGGCCACCCGGTGTGATATTGCCACGCCGCGCTGAAGCGCCACCGCGGATGGGGCGCATAGGCGAGATCGCCATAGAAAGCATGGCGTTGGTCGCGCAGACCGGGAAGAATCGAGCCGCCGACGGTTTCCTCTGCTTTCGACCATGCGTAGCTCAAGGTCCAATCAAACGGCCCGTGGGCGCGGCGGCGCGCAATGAACTCGACGCCATGCGCATCGGCGTGGGTGGGGCGCAATTCAAGTCGGTCGGACTGTGCCTCGGGAAAGACGTTGTAGGTGTCGTAACGATTCATCCAGTGGGGGCGCGGGTCCGAGGTCAGGCGTTGGTAGGTTTCAAGGCGAAGGTTGAGGCCGTTGGCAAAGTGACGCTCGAGTCCGAGGACCCGGTGCTCTGCTTTTTCGGAGGGGTGAAAGGAGGCATCGCCAAACGGGACGGCCAGTTCGTGGAGGCCCTGCGATTGCACGTAGCGGCCCCACGCCGCGCGCAGAGTCGTGTTTTTCGCCAGTGAATAGGCTGCGTTGAGGCGGGGGCTGAGATCGCTGTCTCCGGTGGTGGTGTTGCTGTCGAAGCGCAAACCGGGCTCGATCGCGAGTTGCGGCATGGGCGCAAAGCGGGTCACGATGAATCCTCCCCACGTTTCTCCACTCGGCGTGACGGCCAGTCGCACGGTGCGCGGACGGCCGATGAGCACTCCGTTTTCCACGACCGGGTCTTCCCGGTAAAGGTGGTAGGAATAGCGGGCATCACCCTGCTCCACATACCAACCGGCGCGGACCAACGCGCGTTCGCTTACGCTAAGATTCCAGTCCTGTCGCAAGGTGGTGGCGGCGAGGGACCGGCGGTCGCGCAGGTCGATGCGATAACGATCGCCGTAGAGCCCGGCACCCTCGCGACGCCACGCAAGCCACGACTGCGTCAGCACGGTTTCGGCTCGCAGCGAGTCATTGAATTGTCCGCGCCAGCGCAACCACAGGTAGTCGCTGTCGTAGCCGCTGTGCAGGTCGGGTCCGTAGTTGTCCTCCACCCTGAGCGTGTCCGCCGCGTGCAGCACGTGCAGCGAAAGCGTGTGCGCCGGGGAAATGTCGAATTCAACTTTGCCATAGGCGTCCCAATAGCGTGGAAAAATCTCCTCGGCCCGGCCCTCGAGTTTGAGCGCGAGATCGGGATAGCCACGCCGGATGCTGCCGAGCCAGCGCCCCGCGCCGTTGGCGAAGGTGCCGCCGGTGCCGGCACGCATGCTGGTCAGACTCAAACCGAGCGAAGCGGTGGGACTCGCACGCGTGGGCGAAAGCGTTTCCATTGCGAGCACGCCCGCAGAGCGGTTGCCGAAATCGGCATTGAAACCACCGGTCATCAAGTCGAGCCGGCTGATGGATCGCAGGTCGATGATCGAAAGCGCGCCATCGATGTCTTTGAGATGAAACGGTTCGAGCAAATCCGCACCGTCGAGCCGGACCAGCAATTGTCGCTGCGGCGCGCCTCGCACCCAGAATTTGGCGGTGTAGTCGTCGGCCGCGACTCCGGGCAGCCGCGCGATTGACCGAAACAGGTCTTCGCCCACTTGAGGCAAGGTCTCGAGATCCTTTTGCGAAAGGGTCGACGTGGAGCCGTCGCCCTCCGCCGAAAGACTAAACCGGCTGGGTGTGACGACGAATCGCTCGAGGCGCACAAGGGGTCCCCAGGCGGCCGGGACTGGTGCCTCCGCCGCGATCACTGCCAGAGGCAGGGACGCAGGCACGAGCAAGGCGACAAGAAACACGGGGCCGACGCAACGGAGGAGCGAGCACATGCTCCTCCGTTCAAATCGGGAGAATGCACAGACGCGATAATTTTCGTTGGCCAGTTGCGCTCGGGACCGGCAATTGAAGGGCATGCGGATCTACTTCATGGGTGTTTGCGGGACGGCCATGGGCAACGCGGCCTTGCTGGCGCGGGCCGCCGGGCACGAGGTGCTGGGTGCGGACGCGAACGTGTATCCGCCCATGAGCACCGTCCTCGCCGAGGCGGGAGTTGCGCTACACGACGGCTTCGACGCGGATCGCCTGGCGTCGCTCGCGCCGGATTTGGTCGTCATTGGCAACGCCATGACCCGCGGCAACGTAGAGGTCGAGTGGTTGCTCGACACCCGAGCGATCAATTTCACTTCGCTGCCCGCGTTGCTTGCGGACTTCGTGCTCAAGGGCCGCAAGAACATCGTGATCGCGGGCACGCACGGCAAGACGACGACCACGGCGATTACCGCGTTTCTGCTCCGCGAAAACGGTCGCGATCCCGGATACTTGATTGGCGGTGTGCCGCAAGACCCACCGACCGGCAGTCACCTTGGCGCGTTGAGTGATCCTTTCGTGGTCGAAGGCGATGAATACGACAGCGCCTTCTTCGACAAGCGCAGCAAGTTCATCCACTATGCACCGCACGTCGCGGTGTTGAACAACCTCGAATTCGACCACGCGGATATCTTTCGCGATCTGGCGGACGTGCAGCGGACCTTCCGGCACCTCACGCGCATCGTGCCGCGCAACGGCTGGGTCGTGCTCAACGGCGACGACGAGAATCTGCGCGCGCTGGGCGACCTCACCTGGACCCGCGTCGTGCGCGTCGGCACCGGCGAGTGCAACGACCTGCGGATCGTCGATTTTTCTGAAGCGGCTGCGGGGGTGAGTTTCAAGCTCCTTTGGCGGGGCGCCCTCTGGACAGAGGTCCAGTGGACGCAGACCGGTCTCTTCAACGCCCGCAACGCCGCAATGGCGGCTTGCGCGGCCGGCCTGACGATTGAGGTGGAGCGCGTTGATCCCAACGCTCTTTCGGAAACACCAACTCAATCCAGCGCGTTGGGGTCAATGCGCTCCACCCCGGGCAGTCCGCTGTCGTTGAATCTTGCGCCGCTCGCGAAATTTCGCGGGGTGAAACGAAGGCAGGAGATGCTCGTCAACACGGCGACGTTGAAAGTGGTCGAGGATTTCGGGCATCACCCGACGGCATTGGCGGAAACGTTGCAGTCATTTCGAGCGCGGTTCCCGGGGCACGTGATTCACGCTGCGTTTGAGCCGCGGAGCAACACGTCGCGCACGCGGGTGATGCAAAGTGCGTTCATGCGCGCGCTGGCGCTGGCCGACGAGGTGTATCTCGGCGCGATAGCGCGCGCGGACAAACTCAAGCCGGAGGAGAGGTTCGATGTGGAAGCGCTGCTTCAGTTTCTCGATTCGCAGGGCGTGCACGGATACGCTGCGCCGACAAACTTGGTGTTGCTCGATCAGATTCTCCTCAACACGCAGGCCGGTTCCACCAAGCCGCAACTCGTGGTGTTCTTCACCAACGGTTCATTCGACGGAATCATCCAGAAATTCGTCGCCGCTCAAAAGGCGTAATCCGCCCGGTTCGCTGGCGGTAGTCTGCCTGACTACTGAGCCTGCTTGGCGACTTTGTAGACGACCGGCTCTTCTCCCTTGGGGAGGGCGAGCAGGTCGTAATCATGGAAGGAATTGATTGTCACCTCGACAAATTCGCTGACCGGCAGGCTCTTGGGCACGTAGACGCGGCCATCGATGTCGGGTGCATCCGCTTCGCTGCGGGCAACACCGGGTTCCTCAACCAAGACCTTCAATTTGCGACCGACGTAGTTCTTCGAGACTTCTCGGGCGATTTCCTGTTGGAGCGCCATCGTCTTGTGCCAGCGGGCTTCCTTAACCTTTGAAGGGAGCTGTTCGGTCATCTTCGAGGCGCGGGTGCCTTCTTCCTGCGAATAACGGAAAACGCCCAGGCGTTCGAATTTGGCTTCGCGAATGAAGGCGCAAAGTTCTTCGACATCGGCTTTGGTTTCGCCGGGGAAACCGACGATGAAAGTGGTGCGGATGGCGATGCCGGGGATGCCAGCGCGGATGCGCTTGATGAGGTCGCGGATGTAATCACCGCTTGTCTCACGTTGCATCAGCCCGAGCATGTGGTCGCTGATATGCTGGAGTGGAATGTCGATGTATCGCGCGACTTTCGGACACTCGGCAATGGTCTTGATGAGCTCGTCGCTCCAATGCGCCGGGTGGGTGTAGAGCAGGCGAATCCAAAAGTCGCCCTCGATGGCGTTGAGCTGGCGCAGGAGCGTGGTGAGCGCGGTGCCGCGGGAGGAGTCAACCGGCGTGCGCGGGTTGGGGCGCTGCTCCCACGTGTCCATGCCGAAGAAGGTCGTGTCTTGGGAAATCAGATTGATCTCTTTCACGCCTTCTTTGACCAGCTGGCGGGCCTCGGTGACGACACTTTCGACGGTGCGGCTGCGATGGCGCCCGCGGATCTGCGGGATGATGCAGAAGGTGCATGGGTGGTTGCAGCCCTCGGCGATCTTGATGTAGGCGAGATGTTTCGGCGTGAGCCGGAAGCGCGGCGTGTCGTAGTCCGGGATGTAGGTCGACTTGCCCTCGACGAGCATCGCGGGCGCGGCCTTCTTGCCGCGTTCCTCGGCAAACAATTTCTCGATGATCGGCGCGACCTTGGTGACCTGGTCCAGGCCGATGAAGGCATCAACCTCAGGCAGAGCAGTCGGCAGATCCTTGGAGAAGCGCTGCGACATGCAGCCGGCGACGATCAGCTTTTGTTCCTTGCGGCGTTTGCGCATGCCGCGGCTCTGGTTCACCTCAAGGATGTGTCCGATGGACTCCTCTTTGGATGAGTCGATGAACGAGCAGGTGTTGACGATCACGACGTCGGCATTCTCCGCATCCGGGATCACCAGCATGCCGGCTTGGTGCAAATGACCAACCATGATCTCGCTATCCACGAGGTTCTTGGCGCATCCGAGGGAGATGAGGCTGACTTTGATCGGCATAAACGAAATGCGCCCGCGAGTGCGGGCGCGCAGTGGGGGCGGTTGGCCGCCGGGCTTACTTCTTCTTGCTGCGAGCCGCGTTGGTGGCGGCATTCTTGCGCTTGAGGTAAGCGACGCGGCGTTTCTTTTTGATGACCTTGTTGTATTGTTTGCCCATGGTGTTGGTAGGTAAGTGAACGGCGATTAGTCGGGAAGGTTGCGTGCGAGTCAAGCCTCGCGGTGACCTCAGTAGCGGGGCAGGGCGGGATTGATCTGGAGGGCCCAGGCGTCGATGCCGCCGGCGATGTTGGTGGCTTGGTCGAAACCGTTGGCGCGCAGGAACTGCGTCACCCGTGCGCTGCGGCCACCGTGGTGGCATAGGACGAGGACGGGCGCGTCGGCGGGGATTTCGCTGATTCGCCCCGGAATCTCGCGCATCGGGATGTGAAGGCAGCCGGGCAATTGGCAGGCGGCGAGTTCCGCTGGTTCCCTCACATCAAGGAGGTGCGCGCCCTGCTGGCGCATCGTCGCGGCGGTGGTGACGTCGATTTCTTGGGGAACGGCCATGGTCAGGGGCGCGATTAGGAGCACAACGGCTGCAAAGGCAAATCCAGTTCGCCGTTGACGGCATTGGGGGCGCGGGAATCGTTCACCCCATGTCAGATCGATTCGTCGTCATCATGGCGGGGGGGCGCGGTGAGCGCTTTTGGCCCGCCAGCCGCCAAACGCTGCCCAAGCACCTGCTGCCCATCGTCGGAGAAACTCCGATGCTCACCCAAACGGTCGAGCGGGTGCTCGGATTTGTGCCGCGCGAGAATATTTTCGTGATCACCACGGCGGAACAACTCGCGGGGGTGCGTGTGGCGTGCCCGCAATTGCCCGACGCCAATCTGGTCGCCGAGCCGATGGGTCGCGACACGGCTGCCGCCACAGGTCTGGCCATGCTGCTGGTCAAGGCGCGCAACCCGGTCGCAACTTTCGCGATGTTGCCCGCTGATCATGTGATCCACAACACGGCGGAGTTCCAGACGGTGCTCGCGGTGGCGTTTGCAGCTGCGGCAAGTGCCGAGGTGCTCGTGACGCTCGGGATCAAACCGACGGCACCTGCCACGGGTTTTGGTTACGTCGAACAAGACGGCGCTTGGCGCACGGTCGAAGGACGAGAGGTGCTTCGGGCGAAGCGTTTCGTCGAGAAGCCCGACTCCGAGACCGCGCAACGTTATCTCGATTCCGGTCGCTACTTTTGGAATGCCGGCATGTTCATCTGGAGCGTGCCGACGGTGGAGGCGGCGTTCCGCGCGCATGCGCCGGCGCTACACGCGGGATTGGTGACGCTCGAAATGTCCGCGGCGCAAACCGGCTGGACGCAGGCGCTCGCGGCGGTTTACCCGGCGCTGCAAAAAATTTCGGTCGACTACGCGTTGATGGAAAAATCCACCAATGTCGTGGTGGTGCCGGCCACCTTCGATTGGGACGACGTCGGGGCGTGGCCCGCGGTTGCGCGTCACTTTCCTGCGGACAACGCGAAAAACGTGCTGCGCGGTCTCGCGATGGTCGAAGGGGGATCGAACAACATCGTCGTTTCCACAGACGGCCATCTGACGGCCGTCGTGGGCGCGAGCGATTTGGTGGTCGTGCATACCGCCGACGCCACCTTGGTTTGTTCCAAGGACAAGGCGCAGGAGATCAAAGCCCTGCTGCAACGGCTCGGCGCGCAGGACGAGACGAAGAAATTCCTCTGACATGATGCGGATGATGTGCAGGCTGTCCTATGGTTCGGCAGTAACCGGACTCGAATTTTGACGAATCATGCGCTGCCTCGGCCTCGACTACGGAACGAAACGAATTGGGCTCGCCTATGGTGATGACGTTGGCGTCGCGACGCCGTTGCCTGCCGTCCTCGAAGGAGCCGATGAATCCCGCTGGGCGAAAATCGGCGAAGCGATCCACCAGCGGCGCATCACGGATCTGGTTGTTGGTTATCCCTACAACATGGATGGATCGGCTGGTTTCAAGGCACTGGAAGTCGACGAATTTGTCATCGAGTTGAAGTCCCGTTTTGGTCTGCCCGTGCATCTGGTGGATGAAACGCTGACGAGCTACGCGGCGGAATCTTCGATCAGCAAAAAGGACCGTCGGGGGGTGCGCAGCAGCGGGGTGATCGATTCGCGCGCCGCGACGATTATTTTGCAGGACTTCTTGGATCAACGGATTCCGCCCGCCTTGCCAGAGTCCTGAGTTCCAGCGGCGCGGCTGATTACCCGGATGGACAGGGCGATTGAATCAACCTATCGGTCTTGCTTGTGAAATCTACCGCTCAAGAACCTACCCGTTGGAAATGCGTTTGTGCCTACGACGGCGCGGCGTTCGACGGCTGGCAAAGTCAGGCGAGCGGTGACGCGATTCAGGACGTGATTGAGCGCAGCTTGAAGAAGGTGCTCAGGACCGACGTCCGCGTCCACGGCAGCGGGCGGACCGATTCAGGGGTGCATGCACTGGCGCAGGTCTTCCATTTTGACGCGGTCTGGCGGCACGGGGCCGAGAAACTGCGCCGCGCTTTGCAGACGGGGTTGCCGCGTTCGATTCACTTGAAAACGCTGCGTGTTGCCCCGCCGACCTTCCATGCGCGGTTCGCGGCGCGCGGCAAAATCTACCACTATGAGCTTTTTCTCGGCGAACCGGATCCGTTTTCGCTGCCCTATTGCTGGGCGGTCCCGCAGGAGATGGATTGGGCGGCTGTGGAAACGGCCGCTGCGCTGCTGCGCGGCAAGCATGACTTCAAGGCCTTCTCAGCCGACGGTGGCACGGAGCGCGAAACCACGGTGCGCGACCTGCGTCGGCTGCTGGTGCGTCGTCGCGGTCGGCGGGTGCGTTTCACGTTCGAGGCCGATGGATTTCTCTACAAGATGGTGCGCAGTCTCACCGGCACGCTGGTCAATGTGGGCCTCGGCAAGATCACAACTGCCGAAGTCGGCGCGATGTTGAAAAGCGCAAAGCGCACCGTGCTCGTCAGAACCGCTCCGCCGCACGGGCTTTTTCTCGTGCGGGTGCATTATTGAAGTCTGATGAATACCGGCGTGCGCCATTTCGTTCGTGACGCGGTCGAAGTCGTATTTCCCCGTTGTTGTGTGGGCTGTGGCGACAAAGTGGAGGAGGGAGAGTTGCGCCACGTGTGCGTCCGTTGTGCCCAGCAATTGCACGTCGTGGGTCCTCCGCACTGCTCGACCTGCGGGCATCCCTATTATGGGGAGATGGTGGAGAATCGACTTTGCACGCATTGCGAGGCCTTGGTGCCGCATTTTGCTCAGGGCAAGACGGCCGTCCTGCTCAAGGGTGCCGGTCGCTCCCTGGTGCATGCGCTCAAATACCATCACGCGTTGCACGTGCTCGAAGACATGGGAACGCTCATGCGCCGCGCTCCGTTTTTTTTGGATCACTTGCGCCACAAAGTCTTGGTGCCGGTGCCACTCCACGCCCGCAAACTGCGCGAACGCGGTTACAACCAAAGCGCTTTGTTGGCCCAAGCCTGCGTCGCGGCGGTGGACGGCCAGGCGCGGATCGAAGAGCTGCTTGTGCGGAAAATAGACACGTTGTCGCAAACCCATTTCGATCGCGCCACGCGCCAGCAGAATCTGAAAAATGCCTTTTCTTTGGCGGCGGGCGCAGTCATTAGTCCCAATCAGCATTATCTCCTCATTGACGACGTCTTTACCACGGGTTCCACGCTCAACGCCTGCGCCGCTGTCTTGCGGGATGCAGGTGCGGTAAACCTCGACGTCGTTACATTTGGTCACGGCTGAACCCGCCCATGGCACATTTTAGCAAACCTAAGTTAGCGGCTCCCAAGAAGAAGAAGAATATTCCCGAGGGGCTTTGGACGAAGTGCCCGCTCTCCGGGGAGATCATCTTCCACAAGGAGCTTGAGGCCAATCTGATGGTCATGCCCAAGAGTGGCCACCATTTCCCGATCGGTTCGCGGGCGCGCATCGCCGGTCTGGTCGATGAGGGCACGTTCGAAGAACACGATGCCGACGTGAAGTCGGCCGATCCGCTGAAGTTTGTCGATTCGGCCGCCTACACCGATCGCATCAAGAAATACGAACGAGAGAGCGGTTTGCCGGAAGCGGTGATTTGCGGCATGGGAAAGATTCACAATATCCCGGTATCCCTGGCCGTGATGGATTTTCGTTTTTGCGGCGGCGCGATGGGCGCAGCGGTGGGTGAGAAGATCACGCGCGCCATCGAACGCGCGTTGAAGAAAAAGATACCGTGCATTGTGGTCAGCTCATCGGGAGGCGCACGCATGCAGGAAGGAATTTACAGCTTGATGCAAATGGCCAAGACGAGCGCGGCGCTCGGCCGGCTCGCTGAGGCGAAGCTGCCCTTTGTTTCCGTGCTCACCCATCCGACCACGGGCGGAGTCACCGCGAGCTTTGCGACGCTCGGTGATGTGATCATTGCGGAACCGGGCGCCATGATCGGCTTTGCCGGTGCGCGCGTGATCAAGGAAACCACAAAGCAGACGCTGCCACCCGGATTCCAGACCGCGGAATTTTTGCTCAAGCACGGTCTCGTCGATCAGATCGTGCCGCGCACGGAAATGCGGGAACGTCTGAGCATCATCTTGCAGGCACTCTTCCTCAAGAAGAAGCCTCGCACGGCCAGCGTGAAACGCACGGAAACGGCTGCCTTGGCCGCAGGGTAGGATTCTCTCCCATGGCGGCGCAGCACTTCACCGGTTACGCGGCGGCGACCGACTACCTCTTCGCGCTGAAAAGCGCGGGAATGAAATTTGGCATTGATCGGATGACCCAGCTCTCGGCGGCGCTCGACCATCCGGAGCGACAGTATCCCGTTGTGCATGTCGCTGGCACGAACGGCAAAGGCTCCGTCGCCGCGATGGTGGAGACGATCTTGCGCACGGGTGGCTTGCGCACCGGGCTCTACACCTCGCCCCATCTCGTGAAACTCGGTGAGCGGGTGCAGGTGAACCGGCAATTGCTGGCTGAAAGCGAGATCATCGCTTACGTGAACGAGCTCGATCCCGTTGCTCGGCGGTTGGGAGCCACGGGCCCCGACGACTTCCCGAGTTTTTTTGAGTTCATGACGGGGATGGCGTTCCTGCAATTTGCCCGCAAGAAGGTCGACGTCGGTGTTATTGAGGTCGGGATGGGCGGTCGTTTGGATGCAACCAACGTCGTGCAACCGGAAGTGACGGCGATAACATCGATCGGCTTGGATCACATGGCTGAACTCGGCGACAACGTGACCAAGATTGCCAAGGAGAAGGCCGGAATCATCAAGGAGGGGCGAACGCTGGTGCTGGGCCGGGTTCCCGCCGAAGCGGAGCAGGCAATTAGGGATATTGCCCGGTTTCGCCATGCACCTGTCCGCTCCGTGCGCGAGATTTTCGGCGAGAATCTCGCGGACTACCCGACAACCAACTTGGAGGGGGACTACCAGCGTTGGAACGCCGCGACCGCAGTTTTGATCTCCCAGTTGCTGCGTGTGCGTTTTCCTCAACTGGACGACGACGTCATCAGCCGCGGTTTGCAGTCGGTCAATTGGCCGGGACGCTGGCAGCGCACCACAATCGGCGGACGGACGTTGATTCTTGATTCCTCCCATAATCCCGAGGGGGCCCAGGTGCTGGAGAATAATCTCCATCACTTGGTGGCAGAGACGGGCCGCAAGCCAGTGATCGTGGTCGGTGTGCTTGGGGAATTTCGTGCCCGGGCCTTGTTGGACGTGATTTGTCGCTACGCGCGCGAAGTCCATCTTGTGCTTCCGCAGCAGTCCCGTGCGTGCAGTTTCGAGCAGCTCGAGGCCCTTGTCGCCCCGGAGGCCCGCGGACTGTTTCATCGCACGACGCTGGCGGAGGTCTTTCCTGACGCACGAACCTGCACCGTTGGCGTGCCGGATGAGATCGTGGTGGTGACCGGTTCAATTTATCTGCTTGGAGAGGTGTTCGGCCGGCTCCAACCGCAACATGGTCCAGGTGAGGGAGCTTTGCAGGATTTTTAGCACCTATAGACGCGGATCGAGTGCGTAGTATAACTTCTTGCTCAAAGTGCCGGGTGAGAGTAGTTTCGTGGCATTATGGTTACCAATAAACTGCAAAAATTCCGTCAGTATCAGAAGCAAATGGTGAAATTGGAGAAGGAACTCGCCCAATTTAACCGCAAACTACTGGCCCTGCCCGGCAAGTATGGATTCAAGTCGATGAACTCGTTTATCGATGCGTTGCGCGGCGCGGGAGGTGGCAAAAGCGGTGTCTCCCCTGCCTCTTCGGTCAAGAGTGGCCGCAAGCCCCGCGTCACGATCACGCCCGAGATCAAGCAAAAACTGAAGGCTCTGGTTGGTGTCGGCAAGACGGGCACTCAGATTGCCAAATCACTGGGGATTTCTCTTCCGAGCGTGCAAAATATCAAGAAGGAGCTCGGGCTCGTTAAGAAGCGCGGCTGAGGTCCGTTTCCTGGCGCTCCAACGCAAAACCGGGCCTGAGCGCCCGGTTTTTTATTTGAGCGCAAGCAACTCGGGCGTCGAGGGAAGATCCTTGATGATCTGCGATGGTCCGGGGCCTACGCCAAGATAGCGCAAATTCGGTAAGGCAGCCGGCAGATTGTTGCCGTGGGCAACCGCAATGGCACTGCGCAGCATGGCGGCGGTATAGAGCCGGGCATTGACCGGGAGATCGTCAAAACGCCGCACTGCGGAGATGTTTTCACTCCAGCCGGCATGCCGCGTGTAAACCGGGCGGAGCGTTTTTCGCAGCGCATCGTTGCGCGGAACGTGTGCATGGCGTTTTCCGCTTTCGTCTTCATACGCGACGCATATCAGCAACTCGTCCGCTCCCGAGAGCGCGTCGATTTTGTTGATCATCAGATCCTGAAAGCCTCCGTAACGCAGGGCGTCGCCTTTCTCGACGGCGTCATACCAACCGACCATGCGTTGGCGGCCGGTGACGGTGCCAAACTCGATCTGCTTCAACTTCTGGCAGAGCGGATGCGCATCATCCATCTGGGTGAGAAACGTGTGCGTGCCGACCTTGGTATCGTAAGCCTTGGCGACAGCGAACGTGTGGATCGGTTGCACGGGGATGCCGGCGCTTTCGAAAAATTCCGGCGTGAACGTGTGCGAGGCAGTCACGTTGGGCGAAAACCCGTGGCGCTTGTCGAGCCAGTAGGCCTGACCAAATTCGCCAACGGCAGAGCGCCCCGCGGCTAGCTCGCGGAGGACGAGTTCGCGGACCTCGCCGATGTTCGCGCGGAGGGCTTGCCCGGCTTCCCAATAGACGCGCGTCAGTTCGTCGAGATTGAGTGTGAACGGATTCTTGCCGCGAAAGACGCTGAAATCGAAGTCCGCCGGTTGAAACAATCCCATCGCGATGGCCTCGGCATTCGCTTTCGCCTCTGCTGTCGAGAGTCTTTCAAAAAAAGTGTCCCACGTGGCCGGACTCACCTGACAAACATGCTGAATCGTGCGCAAGGCGCGGTCAGCCCGACCGGCCAGTTTGCGCGCGAAGAAATTGGGGCCCCCGAGAAAGTCCGCAAAGGTGATCTGCCACTGACCGGTTTCGTCCTGGTATGCGGGTGTGATGCCGCGTCCGGTGGAGCCGCGCGCTTCCTCTTGGAGGACATTGACGCGGTAGTCTTCCCACGCGAGGTCGAGCAAACGGTGCGAGAAATCGGAAACCATGGCCCGTTCGTCCACAATCAGGCGGCTGAAAATCTGGTAGCCCTTCTTTTCAAGAGGTCGGGCTTCCCAGAGGATTTTGCGCGGGTCGGCGACGACGCCCGCGCCGATGGCGAGGTGGGCGACGCTCTTCTCGACGACGCCTGCGGGGAGAAGGTTGAGCTTGATGCCGCCAGCGGTGTGACCGGAGTTGGAGCCTCCGTTGACCTTGAATACTACCGAGACCGCAGCGGGTGTGCCGTGCAATTCCTGCACAACCTCGGGGATGAGGCGGCCTTTCCCTTCGTCCCCGAAGGAAATGCCGACATCGGCGATCAATTGGCTGCGAAAGGGAGTGAGCGACATGCGAGAGGCGGCTCCCGGGTCGAGCTCCGGTTGCCGGAAAGCAGAAACGGCACCTTGCACGTCGTCGCAAGGCTAAAGACCCGCCGGGTCCGTCTTAACCCTTGCGTGTGGACACTTCGATTACGTCGTGCGGCGCTGCTTCCTTCTGTCCCGCAGGGGTCACGCGAACGTAACGCGCCTTCTGTTTCAGTTCGGGAAGAGTTTTCGCGCCAAGGTAGCCCATGCCGGACTGCACGCCACCGATGAGGTTGGCGAGCACGTCATCGACGGAACCGGAAACTTCCTTGAGCGCCTCGATGCCTTCTGCGGCGACCTTGCGTGCCGTGTCAGTCTTGTCGTGGCCGTAGCGTGCGGCGGAGCCGGACTTCATGGCCGAGTGGCTGCCCATGCCGCGATATTGTTTATAAAGTTTACCCGAAATCTCCATGATTTCACCCGGTGCCTCACGGCAACCAGCGAGCAGTCCGCCAATGATCACCGCGTCGGCTAGGGTGAGCGCCTTGACGATGTCACCCGACTTGGTGATGCCGCCGTCCGCGATCAGTTTGACGCCTTTCTTGGCGGCCCCGAGGCTCGCCACATAAAGGGCGGTGAGCTGCGGTATGCCGACACCGGCGACAATCCGCGTTGTGCAGATCGAGCCCGGACCCTGACCGACCTTGATTGCGCTCGCTCCCGACTCGGTCAGAAATTCGACGCCGCTGGCGCTGGTGACGTTGCCGGCGATGATGGGCAGGTTGGGGTAGGCATCCCGGATGAGTTTAACCATGCTGCCGACGCCAGCCGTATGGCCGTGGGCGGTGGAAACAGCGACGCAATCTACGGTCTCTTCGACCAAGGCGCCCACGTGAGCCACGATCTTTTCGCGATCGAGCTCGCCGTTGCCCTTGCGCACGGGCGAAACCGCGGCGCCGACCACGAGCCGAAATTGCGCGTCGCGTGCGGGTTTGCGGCGCGATTTGGTTTCCGCGGTGATGCGCTCGACATCCGAACTGGTCACCAAGCCGCGCAAGCGATCCTGGCTGTCGACAACCAAGATTTTATGGATTCCGACGTTTTCCGTGAAAAACTTGTCCGCTTCCTTGATTGGGTCGGCGCCGAGAGTCTTCTGGGTGACCGTGACGAGTTGTTTCCGCGGCGTCATGACATCGGCTACAGTCTTGGATCTGTAGCGCTCCTTGACGAGGTTGCCGGAAAGCAAGCCAGCGAGCTTGCCGTTGCTCTCAACGACCGGAAACGTGCGGAAATCGAACCGGCGCTGGTCAATCATCTGCAGCACGTCGCCGATCGTGGCGTCGGGAGCGACGGTGATCGGGTCCTGAATCAGGCCGTGGATGTGGCGTTTTACCCGAGCGACCTCCTTGATCTGGTCCTTCGGCTGCAGGTTGTAGTGGATGAGTCCCAAGCCGCCATTGAGGGCCATCGCAATGGCCATGCGCGACTCGGTGACGGTGTCCATATCCGATGAAATAACCGGAATCTGGAGCCGCAGGCCCTCAGCGAGCACGGTGGCAAGATCGGCGTCCTTGGGCAGGATCTCGCTGTAGAGGGTCGCGAGCGAGACGTCATCGTAAGTGAGCGCACTCGGGGCGTGAGCGGAGAAAAAACGCTCGGCAGGCAGATAGAATTCGGACTCGGCGGCAACGGGCGTGCTCATGGTGTTGCCATGAACGGAATATTCCTCCGGCTGCAAACCTCAACGAAAATTTGCCAAGACGGCGGGAGGGATTAGTGCTGGTGCGATGCGTTATCGCTTCAGCTTCAAGTCCTACCGGCGCGCCATGAATCTGTCGCTCCGGACGGCGCGCGGCGCATGGCGGGAACGCGAGGGAATTTTCGTTCGGTTGGAACGGGAAGACGGCCAAGCGGGCTATGGCGAAATCGCCCCGATTCCGTGGTTTGGCACTGAAACGCTGGCCGAGGCCGAGGAAATTTGCCGGAAATTGGGCGATGAGGTCACCGACGAATTGCTCAATGCTGTCGAAACGCGCTTTGGCTGCGTGCGGTTTGCCCTTGCGGCGGCGCGTGCGTCTACCCTTGCGAAGTCTGCGCCCGAACGTCGCTTGCCGGTGGCAGCGCTCCTGCCGGCGGGCCGTGCCGCACTGGAGGCGCTGCCCGACAAACTCGCTGGCGGCTACTTGTGTCTTAAATGGAAGGTTGGGGTTGAGCGGGCAGAAGACGAACTCGTCCTGCTCGATGACTTGTTTGCGATGCTGCCGGCTTATGTTCGCCTGCGACTCGATGCCAACGGTGCGTGGGATCGCCGGACGGCCGAACGTTGGCTGGCCGCCTGCGCCGAACGACCGGTGGAGTTTGTCGAACAACCGGCCGCCCCGGACGACGATGACTTGTTGCAGGGCTTGGCCGATGACTTTCCAGTGACGCTGGCGTTGGATGAATCCGTCACCGGACTTGCCGCAGCTCGCGAGTGGCAGGAGCGGGGATGGCGCGGCATTTTCGTCGTGAAACCCGCGCTGGCAGGTCCACTTGACGAGTTGACGTCCTGGATAAGCACGACGAAGCCCGACGTGGTCTTCTCGAGCGCCGTTGAAACCGCCCTCGGAAGGGCGCAGGTGCTGCGAGCGATTTTCTCAGGGGACCTGACTCAACGTGCCTTGGGTTTTGGCATGGGAGACGTGTTTGGCGATTGGCAATGGGACGGACCGCCAGTGGGCCCCCTGCTTGATGCGTCTTGGTGTGACCGCGTGAATCCGGAGACCCTATGGAACGCCACGAGCTAGCACGACTCTTGGGTTCCGCAAACCCGGTGCGCGCCAACCGCGTGGTGATCCCCGAATCGAATCCGGAGAGATTCATGGCGGACTTCGCCACGGCTGTGGCGGGCAAAGGTGAGGTCTTTTTGTGCAATCCTGCTTGGGGTGCCGCGGAACGCGCGCAATTTGACGCGCTCGTCGCGGCCCCGGCAGACGGTGACGAAAACCAACGCGGCTGGCTGATGATTCCGACCGGCGGTTCGTCAGGTCGGTTGAAGTTTGCGCGGCACGACAGTCGGACACTGGCAGCCGCCGCGGATGGCTTTGCCCTTCATTTTGGTCAGCAGAAAGTGAACTCGGTTGGAGGATTGCCGCTCCATCATGTGAGCGGACTCTTGGGGTGGCTGCGCTGCATACTATCGAACGGCCGCTATTTGTCGGTCGACTGGAAGGAGATTGAAAATGGGTTGCGCCCGATTCTTCCCGCACAGGCTGATGGGTGGGTCATCTCAGTCGTGCCCACCCAGCTGGAACGACTGCTGCGCGAAGAAGCAGCCACGGATTGGCTCCGCCAATTCCGACTCGTTCTTCTCGGTGGAGCGCCTGCGTGGCCGGACCTGTTGGATCGCGCCGCAACGGCGCGCATCCGACTCGCGCCCAGTTACGGGATGACGGAGACGGCTGCCATGGTGACAGCGCTGCGACCGGAGGAATTCCTGGCGGGCGCGCGAAGCGCGGGATCGCCCTTGCCGCATGCGCGCGTGGACGTGGGTCCTGCCGGTGCAATTAACATCACGGCAGAATCAAATTTTCTCGGTTACTATCCGGCACGCCGTTCGCCGGCCCAACGCTTCGAGACAGCCGATCTCGGCAGGATCGACGAACAGGGTTGCTTGCACGTGCTCGGGCGCAGCGACGCAACTATCATCACCGGCGGAGAGAAAGTTCAGCCCGTCGATATTGAAGGCGTGCTCAAGGCTGCTACTGGGGTCGCGAACCTTGCGGTGATCGGTCTGCCGGATGCCGAGTGGGGTGAGCGGGTGGTTTGCGTGTATACGGGGGGAGCAGATTTCCGCGTTGAAAGCGCGCGCCTTGCCGCGGAGAAACAACTGTCACCGCCTCAACGTCCCAAGGCCTACGTGGCACTGGCGAACTGGCCCGTGAGCGGCGCGGGCAAATTGAATCGAACGCTACTCGCGACCCTGGCCGCAGCCGAGCTTCGGGCTGGCACGGATCGTTAGTCGGACTAGGTTGATCTGCGAATGAACAAAGCTGAGATCGCTGCGGTATTGAACGATATCGCGACCCTGCTGGAATTGAAGGGCGAGAATCCCTTCAAGGTGCGCGCCTACTCCAGTGCTGCGCGCATCATTGAGACGATCAGCGAAGAGGAGATCGTGCAGCGCGTCGGCGCAGGGACGTTGCAGGAGGTGAAAGGTATCGGGGAGGCATTGTCGCAGAAAATCGGCGAATTGTATGCCACGGAGAAACTCGAATTTTATGAAAAGCTGAAGGCGTCACTTCCGCCTGGCTTGGTGGAGTTGTTGGATATCCCGGGAGTCGGTCCCAAGAAGATCAAGGCGTTGCGGGAGCAGCTCGGCGTTGATTCGATTGAGAAACTCGCCGACGCGTGCACGGCCGGAAAGGTCGCTGCGCTGGCAGGTTTCGGGGAAAAAACACAGGCCAAGATTTTGGAAGGCATTGCCAATCGCCAGGCCTATGGACGGCGGCATCATTGGTTTGAAGCGTTTGCCACGGCCGAACCGATTCTGGCCGGGCTGCGCACGTTGCCGCAGGTTGAGGAGGCTGAGCACGCGGGCAGCTTGCGTCGACGCATGGAGACGGTTGGCGATCTGGACTTTCTCGTCGCAACAAACGACCCGCAGCCGGTGGTCGATTGGTTTGTGCGCTGGCCGGAGGTTAAGGAGATCACGGCTCAGGGAGAAACCAAGGCGAGCGTGCGGCTGCAATCGGGCATCCAGGCCGACCTGCGGCTTGTGCCGCCGGAACAATTTGTCTTCGCCCTGCATCACTTCACGGGCTCAAAGGACCACAACGTCCAGATGCGGAGCCGGGCGCTCAGTCGCGGCCTCAGCATGAGCGAGTGGGGCCTCGTGTCCGCAGAAGGCGAGGGGACCGCGAAGGAGAAGGCAGAAAAGCTCGGGCGCAAGTCCCCCATCAAGACCGAAGCGCAGTTGTTCGAAGCGCTCGATCTACCCTTTATTCCGCCGGAATTGCGCGAAGGACTGGGCGAGATTGAATTCGCGGAGAGGAGCCCGCTGCCTGAACTTGTCGAAGAGAGAGACATTCGCGGGGTCTTCCATAATCATACCACGGAGTCCGACGGGCATAACACCCTTGAGGAGATGGTGGCGGCGGCGGAGGGGCTGGGTTTCGATTATCTCGGGATCGCCGATCACTCGAAATCGAGTGTGCAGGCGAGCGGCCTGGACGAAAAGCGATTGTTCGCGCAGGTGGAGACGATACGCGCGCTCAACACGTCGCGAAAATACACGACGCATGTGTTCTCTGGCACCGAATGCGACATCTTGCCGGATGGGCGGCTGGACTTTGCCGACGAGGTTCTGGCGCAGCTGGATTACGTGGTCGTTGCCATTCACTCGGCGTTCCGCCAAAGCCGCGCGGACATGACGAAACGGATCATCCGCGCCCTGGAGAATCCGCACGCCACCATGCTGGCACACCCGACGGGCCGCTTGTTGTTGGAACGACCCGGTTACGACTTTGATTTTGAGCAAGTGATCGACGCCGCGATCGCGAACGGCGTCATCATCGAGATTAACGCGAGCCCGTGGCGTCTCGATCTGGACTGGCGGCACTGGCGCCGGGCGGCGGAGCGCGGCCTGGTGTGCAGCATCAACCCGGATGCGCATGCGACCGGGCAGTTGGACACCTTCCGGGCGGGTGTCGCGGTTGCGCGGAAGGGCTGGCTCACGCGGGAAAATATCCTGACCACCCGTTCTTTGGCCGAAGTGCAGGACTACCTCCTTCGGCGGAAGGAGCGACCGCAGGCTTGAGTCCGTCGTCGGCTCACCCAAGCTGCCGTTTCAATGGTATATCTTGTCACCGGTGCAGCGGGCTTCATTGCCTCCCGTGTTTGCGAGTTGCTGCTCGCGGACGGACACACCGTCGTCGGGATCGACAATCTCAACGACTACTATGACGTCCGGTTAAAGGACTACCGCTTGGCGCGGTTGCTGAACGACCAGGAGTGGACGGTTGGAGATTCGCCGACCCAATCACGCCACTACAACCGCTCAGTGACGGCGGGCAGCTTTGTTTTTCGGGCCATCGACACGGAAAATATGGCGGGCCTTGAAGCGCTGTTTGCCGAATTTAAATTCGAGGTGGTCTTTAATTTGGCGGCGCGGGCTGGCGTGCGTTACTCGATGGTGAATCCGCACGTCTATCTCTCCACCAATGCGCAGGGCACGCTCAACGTCATGGAAGCGATGCGCCGCCACGGCGTGAAAAAGCAGGTGCTCGCCTCGACGTCGTCGCTCTACGCCGGTTGCCCGATGCCGTTCACGGAAGACCAGCCTGTCAACACGCCGCTCTCGCCCTACGCCGCGTCGAAGAAGGCGGCGGAGCTCATGGCTTACACCTACCATCGGCTCCATGGCATTGATACGACGGTGGTGCGCTACTTTACGGTCTTCGGCCCTGCGGGTCGACCGGACATGGCTCCATTCCGTTTCATCGAGTGGATCATCGTCGGCAAACCGATCGAACTCTTCGGTGACGGCTCGCAGTCGCGCGACTTCACCTACGTCGACGACATCGCGCGGGGCACGATTCTCGCTGCCAAGCCGCTCGGCTACGAAATCGTCAACTTGGGCGGCGGCAACAACCCGATCTCGTTGCACGCCTTGATCGCGCTGATGGAGAAGTGCCTTGGGCGCAAGGCTACGACGGATGTTCAGCCGCCGCATGCCGCCGATCTGAAGGAGACGTGGGCTGACATTTCCAAAGCCGAACGTCTCCTTGGTTGGAAACCGGAAGTTTCGACCGAAGAAGGCATCCGCCGCACGGTCGACTGGCACCTTGCGCAAGGCGATTGGTTGCGCGCGATCAAATTTTAGCCAACCAGCCCCAACTGTGAATCCGAGCATTTTCTCCGCCGATCCGAAGGCAGGCTACCTTGCCGCCAAGCCGGAAATCGACGCCGCCGTCGCGCGCGTCCTTGCGAGCGGCACCTACATTCACGGCCCGGAGCTCGCAGCGTTTGAACAGGAATTCGCCGCTTATCTCGGAGTTGGCGGAGTCGTAGGCGTGGCCAACGGCACTGACGCGATCGAACTCGCACTGCGCGCTCTCGGCATCGGTTCCGCCGACAAGGTCGTCACCGTGGCCAATACCGTCACCGCCACGGTGTCAGCGATCATCGCCACGGGAGCAGAGCCGGTGTTTGTCGATGTCTGTCCCGACACGATGCTGATGAAAGCGGAGGGGTTGGCCGACCGCTTGGCGCAAGACGACGGTCCGACCATCAAAGCCATCGTGCCCGTGCACCTCTACGGCCATCCCTGCGCCATGCCCGCGATCATGGACGTCGCCCGTCGGCACGGTGCGAAAGTGTTGGAAGACTGCGCGCAGGCTCACGGAGCAAAAATTGGCCGACAACGGGTGGGCACATGGGGCGATCTGGCTGCCTTCAGTTTTTATCCGACCAAGAATCTCGGCGCGCTGGGGGATGCCGGCGCCGTCGCGGGCACCGATTCCGGGTTGCTCGAGAAGGTCCGCCTGCTCCGCCAATATGGCTGGAAGACGCGCTATGTTTCAGACGTCCATGGGCGCAACAGTCGTCTTGATGAAATTCAGGCCGCGATCCTCCGCGTGCGCCTCGGACGCCTCGATGCCGAGAACGTCCACCGCGCGAAACTTGCCGCCACCTACACTCAAGCACTGGCGGGGGTGGGGCTCCGACTCCCGGTAATAGCGCCCGACTGTTCACCCGTGTGGCATCAATACGTCGTTCGCACGGCGAAACGCGACGCCCTCAAGGCGCACTTGGGAAAGGAGAACATCTTTTGCGGAATCCTCTATCCTGTTCCGGTGCACCACCAGCCCGCCTACGTGCAGTCCATCGCGTTGCCGCACACCGAAGCCGCCTGTGCCGAAGTCCTTTCGCTGCCACTCCATCCCGGAATCGGCCCAGCCGAAGCCAAGGCCGTGATCGCCGCCGTCAAGGGTTGGTGGGATTGACTCCCGACAACGGCGGTTTGCCCAAATGTTTACTGCAGTCGTTTGAGCGAGATATCCTCGATCTCCACGTAGTCGTCATTCACCTGCCAAAGCGCTCGGATCGAAACTCCAACCCAAGTGGCGTTTTTTGGGGCGCGGGCGAGGATTTCGAGGGATGTCGTCTGGATGAATTCCCCTATCGGCAATCGGTCGGTGTGCCCCATGTCCGTGGTCTTCCCATCTGCGTTAGCGAACATCACCAACAAGAACGTCATATTGCCCGGGCTGACCTTGCCGCGGACGCGGACCGTAGCGTGGTAGAACGCCCCGGGCTCGGCGGGTTGCCATTGCATGAGCGCCTCTTGGTTGCAGCCCGCTAGGCGCAACACTTGCCCGCCTTGGGGGCTCGCACGGAGCTCAATCTGGCGGGTTTCAAAGGGCTCACCTTTTCCCGTCCACGGGCTACCTGGCTCATTCCAGTCGAGCAAAGTGAAGGGATGGGCGTTTCGTTTTCTCAGTGTTGCCAGATTTCCGTCCTTCAGGATTTCTGTCCCCGTTGCAGCCAGCTCAGTAGCGGTCGGCGCCGTGCCGGCGAAAACAGTCATGCGCAAGTCGTCATCAATATGCGGATGGACGCCACGACGGGCGAGTTCTGCGAGCGCGCGTGGACGCGGGTCCGTGCGCATGTAGTCGCCGATCAGCTCCGCAGAGAGCGCGAGGGGAAACCGGCGCTTCACCTCGGCGTGTCGAGTCTTCAGGTCCCGTCGGACTTTGGAAAACCCGCCGATCACCCGGACGAGATCGTCCGTCGCGCTGTCGGAGCGCAACGTGAGCCGAGCGAGGGTTTCGCGTTTTTCGTCGTGCAAGCAGAACAAATCGGAGACGCTGAACGCGGCGCGGACCAGGGCCAGGCGCTCACGGACGATTTCGGATTTCGCGACGGCGCTTGCGCGATCGAGAATTTCCCACAGCTCCCTTCGCACCTCCGGTGGATAGAGAATCCGTTGATGGTCGTCTTTGAAATACTTTATCCAATAGCCGGGTTTCGGTTGGTTGAGCCATTGGCGCTCGCAAACCTCGAAAAACCTTCGCATCGGTCCGGCTGCTTCCTTCCAGTAGCGCGAGTAGTATTCATTGAGCAGCTGCGCGGAGTCCTGCGTGGGGTCCCAGAGCAGCTGCGCCGCGAGCCAAAGTTTCGGCCCGTCGAGGCCCCAGTTTGGATAACATTCCGCATAGAATGCCCGCACGCCGGCGGCATGGGCAAACGGGATCGACTCAGCCACGGCGTAGAGAGTGGGGCGGGGAACCAGGAAGGGGCCGCCGTAGTAGTAGTCATAGATGCCGAAGATACGCAGACCGGCCTTCCCCCAGCGCTGCAAGAGGTCCTTGTCGTTTTTTGCAAATGCGGGATCGAACCACTGGCTGCGGTCGGCTGTGAGGTAGGGCAGCACCATCGGATGGACCGGAAATCGCGGGACATCTTCCGTCCACTGATAGGCATAGGTGGAAAGGAAGCGGTCTGGAAATTCCGGAGCGAGCCCCTCAGCTGCCTTGTTGAGGAACGCGAACAGCGTGTTGCTGTAATCCGGGTAGCCGCGGAAATAGCGATGTGGGGCAACGACGGCGAGGGTGGCGGAACCTTGGTCCCATCGCCACGAGTCATTTTGCCCGAAGACCACACTCATTTTCGAGGGGTCTCGGGAGAGTTGGTCACGCAATGCCCTCGTGACGTGTCTTAGCGTCGCGGGGCTCGTGAGGTCGGGTTGCCAGGCATCATCATGCTTGTCGCGGGGGATGTAGCGCAGCCCGTTCACGACGGGGGCCATCGCGGGATTGGCGGCAAGATCTTTCTGGCTGATGAGGCTCGAAACGGTGTGGCCATGATCAAGTCGCGAGACCAGGCGATTGGCCCGATACCAAGCTTTCTCCGTTGGCTTGTCCAGCCCGCCGAAGTTGCGGGAGAAATACCCGGGTGCGTGCTGCCGGCGACCAAGCGGGAGAACGAGTCGACCTCGCTGCGTGACCTCGAAACCCATACGTCCGGGAGAAAACCAGCGCGCGCCGACTGTTTGCTCAAGAAACCAACTCGCGGCGCTTATCAAAGTGTCCTCGTTTTCCGCATGGATTCTAATTCCCTCCGGATACACATCGTAGCCCACCGCTTCAATGGTCGGCATGTCGGTCTTTGCCGGGTTGCGCTTCGGGGAAGGCTCGCGGACTCCAATCCGGATGGAGGGGCCTCTCCACGCTGCTTCGTCCCACACCGGAAAGTAACTGGCGGGAAGGCTGGCTGCGGTCGCCAGCGTGTTGGAAAGCAGGCGAGCGGCGGCAAGATGCCCCTCGGTTGGGGCAGTTGGAACGGTAATGGGCCGAACCAGGAGGTTCCCGTGATAGACCAAGAATCCGTTTCCAGTGGGCGGCTGGCTGACCAACCAATACCTTGCGCTGGCAACAAGTCCGGCCAGTCCCAAGAGGATGCAAATCAGGGTCCGAGAAGTCATTGCGCGGGAGGATGAGGCGATTGGTGCGCGGGAAAAGCAAGCCCTGTGTGCGGTCGGACCTCTGGTGGGCGGGCGCGTGGACCGTGGACTGCGCCCTGATGGACGTTCGCCGAGAAACAAGGATGAAAGGGCATCGGTAAGTTGGCATGGGATCGAGTTGCCTCTGATCTGCCTGCTCGGGGATACTGCGCGCCCGTCACAGGCGTCCACGAGCGAAATCAAAAACCCCCTCAAGTTTTGGGAAACCCAGCCGATGGAGGATTCAAGGTGACTACATTTACACTTTTGGGTGGCGCGCTGGTGGTCGGATTACTCGTGCTGGCAATCCGCTTGCTTGAGGATTCTGAAGCTTGAGTCCTTCAGGGCATTGGCAATTGCTTGCCATCACATAGCCCTCGACGGAGTCGCGGGTATCTTGCAGCATTTGATCGATTGCACGTTGCTGCGCACAAACAGCGTCCGTCACTGCATCCGCAGGAACGGACTTTGACCTTTCTGCTAGGGGCTCTCCTGGTTTTCCTGCCGTGGGCTTTTGGCACGATGCACGGCTGGAGTCAGGCAACAGCGTGCGCGATCGCGGGCTCGGCCTTTCTTCTGGCGATTTGGCCGCGGCGCTACGATGACGAGTTCTCGGATCGGGGCAGTTTTAAGATGCAGATGTGGCCGCGCTTGGTGCACTTTCCGCTCTTTTGGCTCGGGGGTGCGCTCCTCGTGTTACTGCTGGTGCAATGGCTGAATCCGGCTTGGCAATGGGAGCGGGATGACAAGCAGTGGTGGATGCGCAAAGTCGAGGAGGTCCCTTGGCTGCCTCCGGGCACCCGCTCGCCGTTCGATTTCTACAATCTCTGGCGCACGTTTCTGGTTTACGCAGCGGTGTGGCTCACCACGTGCGCGCTCTGGGTCGGGATCACTCGCCGACGCACCCTCCAAGTGTTGCTGGGGGTTTTGGTGACCAATGGCACGGCGCTCGCGCTGGTGGGCTTTGTTCATCGCATGGTCGGTGAACCCAAGGTGCTTTGGATCCGGCAGTTCAAGGACGCCTCCTCCTTCTCCAGTTTCGTTTATCAGAATCATGCCGGGGCCTATTTCAGTCTGATCGCGGCCGTCGCCCTGGGGTTGGCGCTCTGGCATTTCTACGAGGGGAGGCGACGCATGGCCAGGTCCACGCCGGGCCCCGTCTGGCTTCTGGCGATGGGGGTATTGGCATTCGCGGTGCTGTTTTCGTTTTCGCGTGGCGCCGTGATTACGCTCGGGGCGTTTGTCCTGGGTGCCGGTCTGGCTGTTTTTATTCTCAAGACAGTCAACACGGTGCCATCCACGACGCCGCGGGCGGTCAATGTGCTCCTCACCGTAATATTCCTGTCGGCGCTCGGGTTTGTTGTCCTCTACGTTGATTTTTCCACGCTGCAGCAGCGTTTCCAGGAGATGTCAAAACTCGGCCTGAATGATCCGAGCGTGGTCAGTCGCATCCAGGCACGCGATTCGGCCATGGCGATGCTCTCGGATCACTGGATCCGTGGAACCGGCGCGGGCAGCTTTCGATTCCTGTTTCCAATCTATATCCAAGACAATCCCTACCTTTACGAGGGGGGGCAGGCTTTCTGGGAGCATGCCCACATTGACTGGCTTCAAATACCCATCGAGCTTGGGCTAGCAGGGGTGGCCTTGATTGCCACGGCATTCGGCTGGTGTTTGTGGCGTTGGGTGAAGGGAAGGGGCTGGAGGCATCCGGTGGCCGTAATGTTGTTGCTTGGGTGCACGCAGACATTGCTGCATGCAGTGATCGACTTCCCGCTGCAATGTCCGGCGATTTTGATCACGTGGTGGGCTTTGCTGGTGATCGCGCTGCGATGGCAGGATCTCGACAGTTTTTCTGCACAGGCAAAGCAAGAGTAGCTTCCTTGGCTTTCGTAACCGGGAACGAGCGCGGCGGTGGCACCGACGATCGGATTGATTGCCCCTCTTCTGGCAGACCAGCCAAGAACCGAAAGTAGCAATCAATTGCTGCTTTGGCGTCCAATCTGCCTTGAGAATCACGCTTCGACACCAGCGCGGTGCGACTCCACGTATCCGACGTTGGTAAAGACAGTCGCGCGTGCGAATGCTCTCGGACTTTGATCAACCCCCAGATGCGAAGGACACCCAATCTGTCCAGCAACTGTTCAGCGTGAAAAAGGGAAACGGGTTCCTTGGTAGTTAATACGCTACAGGTTGCGGGGTTCGACTTAGGGACTCTTGGGGTGACCCGGACGTTCGACGTCGGTGCCGGAGGAGCGGGCGTGCTCGTAGGCATCGATGATCAGCTGCACGAGCGGGTGGCGCACCACGTCGCTGGCGGTGAAGTGGTGGATCTCGATGCCGGGAATGTTGTGTAGAATGCGCGGCGCTTGGATCAGCCCCGAGGCCTTGGAGCGCGGCAGGTCGATCTGCGTGATGTCGCCCGTGATGATCATCCGCGAGTCGTCGCCAAGGCGGGTGAGGAACATCATCATCTGCTCCGGCGTGGTGTTCTGCGCCTCGTCGAGGATCACATAGGCGTTGGCCAGAGTGCGGCCGCGCATGTAGGCGAGGGGCGCGATTTCGATGATGCCTTTCTCCGCGAGCATCGAGGCGTCCTCGGGTGACAGGAGGTCGTTCATCGCGTCGTAGAGGGGACGCAGGTAGGGGAGGATTTTCTCCCGCAGATCGCCCGGGAGAAAGCCGAGCGTCTCACCGGCTTCGACGGCCGGGCGCGTGAGAATGACGCGCTGCACCTGACCCTTCATGAGGGCGGTGATGGCGGCGGCCATGGCGAGGTAGGTCTTGCCGGTGCCGGCAGGCCCGATGCCGAACACGACGGTGTTTTTCTGGATCGCCTGCAGGTAGAGCTTCTGGCCGATCGTCTTGGGGACGACGGTGCGCTTGCTCGTGCCAATCTGCATCGGCTCGGTGAACAATTCGCGCAGGCGCTCCGGGCCGCCTACCACCGCATAGGTGGCGAGGAGGCGCTGAAAGTCCGGCGTGCGCATCGCGAGACCCTGGGCGCGCCCGGTGTTGAGCAGGTCGAAGAACGTCTCGGTCGCGGCGATGGCCGCCTCGGCCCCTTCGATTTTCAGCCAGTCGCCGCGCGTGACGAGGCGGGCGCCGAGCTTTTGTTCGACGAGCGCGAGGTTGTCCTCGTCGTTGCAATACAACTGCGTGAGTTGGCGGGCGCTGGGGAAATGAAGGGTCTTGGTCGTGGGCACTGGCGAAAAAAAGACAGGAGCCGCGGTCAGAGTGCGGCGGGCAACTTGGCAGCGACTTCACTGAGGCGCCGATACATCGCTTCGAGGGAAAGCGGGAGCACGCGGGTTTGCCCGATGACCGGCATGAAATTCGTGTCGCCCGACCAGCGGGGCACGATGTGCGCGTGCAAATGCGGGAGGCTTCCACCGGCCGCGACGCCGAGATTGAAGCCGATGTTGAACGCGTTGGGATTGAGCGCGGACGTGAGCAGTTCCTTGGCGTAGACGATTTCGTTCATCAGGTCCGCACGCTCGGCGGCATCGAGCTCGGTGAGATCGGTCACGGCGCGAAACGGCACGGCCAGAAGGTGGCCCGCGTTGTAGGGAAAGCGATTCAAGACCAGATACGTCAAGGTGCTGCGGTGCACGATCAGGGCCTTGGCGTCGTCGCCCAATGCCGGCAGTTCGGCAAAGATGTTGCCGCCTTGGGGTCCGCGCGGGGCCTCGATATATTCCATGCGCCAATAGGCGTGAAGGTGTTCCATGACTTGGCTGCACGCTTGGACAGTGCGCGGGCGATGTCAAAGCGCGGATTGGCGGGCTGATGCGGGCTGGACAAATCCCAAGCGGGCCTTCTCCTGACCGCATGTCCGGGATCCTGCTCGAAGCGGCCGCCAAACGGAGCCTGCCGGTGCCGCCGCTGCCGCATAACGCAGCGGTGCTCGGCGAATTGGCCGCTGCGATTTTCGTGCTTCCCAGTCGCGAGGGTCGGCGCATGCCCCGCGAAGAAGCCTATCTGGAAAGCGCGCAACGGTTCACGATTTCGAGCTCGGAGGGCGGGCTTGCCGCGTGGCAATGGGGTCCAGCGGAAGGGCCGCTGGTTGGCCTGGTGCACGGCTGGGGCGGGCACGGCGCGCAGCTCGGTGCGTTCGTGGGGCCGCTGGTGGCGGCGGGGTTTCGCGTGCTGACCTTTGATGCGCCGGGCCATGGCGATTCGCCGGGCAACGAGACGCATGTGCCGCTCGTTGCGCGCACCTTGGTGGAGATCGAGCGCACCACAGGAGCGTTTTTCGCGCTGATCGGTCACTCGATGGGTGCGGCAGGTGCCGCCATGATATGCACGCTGGGGTCGAAACCGCGCGGGCTCGTGCTGTTGGCGCCGCCGTTGAGTCAACTCGAGCGCGTCACGCGAGTCGCGGGCCGCATGGGCTTGAGCGACGGGGTGCGCGAGGCGTTTTTGGCGGCGGTGGAGCGGCGGACTGCCGCGAAATATTCGGAGGTGGATATGCGCGTGCTGGCGCGGCTCGCGCCCTGTCCGTTGCTGGTGTTTCACGACCCGGATGACACCGACACGAGTTTTTCGGGTTCGGAGGAAATCGTCGCACGGTGGACGGGGGCGCGCCTCGTGCCGTGTCCGGGCCGCGGACATTATCGGATTCTCGCGACACCCGACATCGTCCGGCAGGCGGTGGAGTTCATCGGCGGCTTGCGTTGAGCGGGCTGCCTTGCATGCTCGCGCTGTGAAAAAAGCATGTCGCGGGATGCACGGGGGAACGACCTGATGGACCGCCGACTCATGTGGTTCGTCGCGCTGCTGCTGCCGATTTTTGTCTGGTCCGGCATTGGACCGCACGACCAACTGACATGGTTACTTGAGGTATTTCCCGTGCTGCTCGGCGTGCCGTTGATTATGAGGTTTCATCGGAGGTTTCCGCTTTCGACGCTGCTGCTCGTGCTCGCGTGGTTGCACAGCGTCATCCTTGTGGTCGGCGGGCATTACACCTATGCGCTGGTGCCGGCGGGGGAGTGGGCCAAGGAGTGGTTTGGCTGGACGCGCAACAATTACGACAAACTCGGGCACTTGGCGCAGGGTTTTGTGCCAGCCATCCTTACACGCGAGATTTTGCTGCGCGCCTCGCCGCTGCGCGATCGGGGCGATGGACAGGCGAGTGCGTGGCTGCCGTTTCTAGTCGTCAGCGTGTGCCTCGCCTTCAGTGCCTTTTATGAACTGATCGAATGGTGTGTGGCGTTGCTTTCGGACGAGGCGGCGGACGCTTTCCTCGGCACGCAGGGCTACATTTGGGACACCCAGTCGGACATGGCGTGGGCACTCGGAGGCGCCTGCCTCGCTTTGGCATTGCTCAGAAGGTGGCACGACCGTTCGATGGCGCGCATTACGCATGGCCGAGCCGACGCCTCTCCTTAAACCCGCAACTGTTTCCTGGCGCGACGGCGTGCCCAGGAACTTCCTCGCGGCGCTGGGCCTGTCGGGCGGCTTCATGGCGTTCGTGGCGTGGGATCAGTCGCATTGGTGGAGAGTGAAGGAGGACTACACCTTTGGCTGGCTGGTGCCGTTGTTCACGGCGTATGCGATTTATGATCGGTGGCCGCAGATCTGCGAGCGACTGCGCGAAGCGGTCGCGCAACCGCCGGCAACGGGCTGGGTCCGGTGGACCCTCAACACGCTGGCCACGCTCGGTCTCGTGTTTGGCGCGCTTTTCTTCCTGCTCGGTGCGTTCTACCGTGCGGGTGCCGGCACGTCGCAGCCGGGCACGTTTGCGCTGACCTGCGGCATGGTCGCCATCGTGCTGCCGTTGCTTTTTTTTAATGTGCCGGTGGCGGAAACCAAGACCGACGATGTTGGGGGAAAACGCCGGCCTCCGGCGGAAGCGCCCGCGACTGGGTTCGGGGCGCTGTTTGCCGAGAAGCGGTTTCGCGTGGCGGCGCTGTTTGTTTTTCCGGTGCTGGTGTGGTTGATTTCGGCGCCGCTGGTGTCGGCGATCGAATCGCAGATCAGTCTGTTTCTTTTGCGCAAGGTGGTGATGGTCGTGGCGTTCGTTTTCGATATGCTTGGCTTGCCCGTGGAGCAACAGGGCAATGTGTTGATGCTGCCAAAGGGTCCGGTGGGCGTGGCGGATGCGTGTTCGGGGATTCGCTCGCTCACGGCGTGTCTGTTTGCCGGGTCATTCCTGGGCGCGATGTTTCTGGAGCGGTTTTGGAAGAAGGTGTTCCTCGTGGTCGCGTCGATGTTCTTCGCGTTCGCGATGAATCTCGGCCGCAGCCTGTTTCTCACGGGTTGGGCCTATGCCTACGGGCCCGATGCCATCAGTGACACGGTGCACGACATCGCCGGCTACGCGGTGCTCGGTTTGACGTGCCTCGGGCTGCTTGCGCTGGTGCCGTTGCTCAATCTCAAGCTCGAGTCACTCGCCAGCGTCGAGCCAGCGGGGGCATCGCCGCCGCGCCCGTGATCAATGCGGCGCGGGCTTGGCGGACTTGGGCGGGTGAGCGGCGAGCCACTCTTCCCGCAAGACCGCGAAAACCAGGTCGTCGACCCACTCACCCTTGAGCCAGAGGCTTTCGCGCAGATGTCCCTCCTGGCGCAGGCCGGCCTTTGGCAGGAGTTGCAGCGAGGGCAGGTTGCGCGGATCGACCGAGCAATAGACGCGGTGCGTCTCCGTCTGCGTGAACAAATAGTCAAGCAACGCGCGCAATGCCTCGGTGGCGATGCCGCGACCCTGGGCGGAGCGTGCGAGGGTGATGCCCAGCTCGACCTGCCGGGGATCGTCCGCGCGGCCGTTGACCCCGAAATCGCCCACGAGTTCACCCGAGGCGCATTCCACGATGCCGATCTGAAACCATTCTCTTGCCGTGGTCGGTTCGAGGGTGCTCATGCGTCGGATGAACGCCTCCACCTCCGCGACAGACTTGGGCTCCCACGTCTGAAAGCGCGCTACGACCGGATCCGTGTGGATGCGGTAAGCGGTGGCCGCGTCCACGGGCACGAGGCGGCGCAACACCAACCGCGTCGTCGTGATGGACTGAAAGGACATGTTTTGAAGTTAATCCTTCCGCGCTTGCGCTCAACCCGGGCGGTCCGGGGTGGTGGACTTTTATCGAGGCCAATGGCTTTGAACAGGCCGCCTACTGCTTGCCCGACCCGATGGAGAAACGACCATTTAAAGGTGCGTTTGCGCGACCCCAAGAGTTCTGTCCTCACCCAATTCAACCCAGTTAGGCGTTTTTGTCTTTTCGGGCATACTTCAGCACCTTGACCAGAATCAGGGCCAGACCGCCAGTGATGACGGCAAGGGCAGTCCAATTGTATGCGATCCAATCTTTCTTCTCGAGGAACGCGCCAACGATCGCCGTGGTGGCAATCGCGAATCCCCAGAAAAGCAGGAGCCGACCGGCGTAACGATTGACGTCGAACCAGACCTCTTCCGAAGCGAAGGTGGCCGGAATGCGCACGCCATACCACTGGTTCATCTTCACTTTTCTTTGGATCAGCGGCACCGCTGCGGCAATGGCGACAACGGCCGCCACGAAGTGAACTATGACTACGGGATTCATGAGCGTGAGATAACCTTCGAGCAACGTTACAGATGAGCCGCGCGCGGGCGAGCGTGGAGTGAGCCCTTTCGAAGGGATGAAATAGAGGGATCAAATAGGGCAGGCTTTGTAGTTTGTGGTTCATACCTGCGGTTCAGGACGTGATAGACGCCCGATTCCGATTCCATGCGCAAAGGCCGTGCCATGCCCGTCAGTTCAACCCCGCCACAGCCCCGTAAACCACAAACTACAAAGCCTGACCCTTTCTGCTTTCCCGGCGGGGGACTCGGTGCCGACGGCCGGAAGTGGATTCCCGCGCGGCAGCGCGACTGGCTGCTCCCGGTGGCGAAGCTGGCGGCGGTGTTCCGGAGACGGATGGAGGAGGCGTTGCGCGCCGAGGCGCCGGCGCGGCAC
>CAMTVF010000036.1:0-18572 GCA_947085115.1 uncultured Opitutaceae bacterium
CCAAAGTCTGGCGTGGTTTCGCCGCGAGCCATAGGCCGTTGATTAGCGAACGAACACCCCGTGTCACCCGCACAGCAGAAAATCCCGGCCTTCGACACGACCCGCCGCGTTCAACTCGCTCCGGTAATGGTCACGCGCACCGCGATTGGTCGCGTAGCTGAGGACAAAGCATTTTTCCGAGCTCGGCATTTCTTCGGGAAGCACCACGGGCACACCGCCGGCTTTGCGGCCCGTCTTCCTGACATCACTATCGATGTATCCGGCAATGCGGATCCCTTGTTCCGCGAGGTGCGCCGCTCGATTGCGGGTCGGACGGCCTGCGCCCAAGATCCAAATCTCGCGCGCCGCAGTCACTTCGTGTCGCAACCACTCGGCGATCCATTTCGCCTTCAGTTTTTGGAAGGCCGACAGTGAACACCTCTTGTCCGTTCGAGTAAGTCGGTCCGGCAGATCGTGCCACGTGAGCAGGGTTTCCGGCAGCTTCGCCATCGGCACTCCGGCATCGAGCCAGCGCAGCCACAATTCGTAGTCCTCAGGAAAATCGCCGTCGCGGTAACCGCCATATTCCTCCACCAAGGCCCGCCGGAACATCACACTCGGGTGCACGAACGGCGATTCGACAAACCGGTTCAGGGCGATTTCCGGAGGCGTGACCAGCGAGTTCATCCAGTCCACGTGCAACGCATAGCCCGGGGTCGCCGAACGTTCGCCCCCACGCTTGACCCGGCAGCCCACGAGGCCGCACTCCGGGTTGGCCTGCAAAAAAAACGCCTGCGCCGCCAGACGGGACGGAGCCGACTCATCATCAGCGTCCATCCGCGCCACGAACTCGCCCGACGCCACCTCCAGACCCGCGTTCAATGCCGCGACGATACCGCGACGGGCAATCGTCAACACGCGCAAACGGGGATCGTTGAGCGAATACTCGAGCAGGTGTTCGCGCGTTGAGTCGGTGGAACCGTCATCAACCACGATCAATTCCCAGTCGCGCAGGGTCTGCGTCTGCACGCTGGACACAGCGCGCGCAACCGTCGCGGCGGCGTTGTGCACGGGCATGACCACGGACACGAGGGGCATGTGGCCACCATGCGGAATGGCCGGCCGACCGCAACCCCCATGCCGCAGCCTGCCGGACTGGCTTGCCGCGGGCTCCAACTCCGATAACAGTGGAGTGTGCGCACGAGCTTCCTACTCTTACTCGCCGGGCTGCTTTCCGTTCCGCTTTCACTCGCGGCGACGGCCAAGGAGCGGCAAGCCGAGCGCGACCACATGACAAGGAGCCAGATTGCCGCGCGAGGCGTCACCGATGCTTCCACCCTTGCCGCACTCGCCAAGGTTCCGCGGCACCTGTTCGTGCCGCCCGAACTCAGTCGGCGCGCCTACGACGACACGCCGCTTCCCATCGGCCACGGCCAGACCATCTCGCAGCCCTACATCGTCGCCTACATGACCGAGGTCGCCCGCATCACCCGCGATGCCAAGGTGCTGGAGATCGGCACCGGCTCGGGCTATCAGGCCGCCGTGGCCGCCGAGCTCAGCGACCATGTGTTTTCCGTCGAGATCATTCCCGCCCTCGCTGTCCGTGCCGCCGCCGCGCTCCGGGAGGCGGGTTACCCGCAGGTCGCCGTGGATGCCCGCGACGGCTATCACGGCTGGCCCGAGCACGCGCCGTTTGATGTCATCATCGTGACCGCCGCCTCGGACTCGATTCCGCCGCCGTTGATCGAGCAACTGGGGGAAGGCGGGCGCATGGTCATCCCGGTCGGCCCTCAGTTCGGCGCGCAAAACCTCGTGCTCGTCACCAAGAGAGACGGGCGCGTGCGCACGCAAACGCTGCTGCCGGTGCGATTCGTGCCGTTCACCCGGGCGCGCGAGTAGCGTTTCCCCGGGGCATTTGCCAGGCAAACCCCTGCCCACCATGTCCGATGATTCCCCTCCTGTTTGCAGGAGTCTGCGTTCCAACCAAGGCGGGTGGATTCGAGGCGAGCTGCGTAGCGGACCACACCGCGAATGAACTCCGTCCGACCGCCGCTGGCCGCTCTGGCTCTCGCGGGTGCCGCGACAACCGCGCAACAGGTCGCACTGACGCAGGTGCTCGGCTGGATGCATTGGCATCATTTCGCCTATTTCGTGGTGGCGGTGGCCTTGCTGGGTTTCGGCATGGCGGGCACGGTGCTCTCGCTCGCGCGCGAGCGGCTGCTGCCGGCATGGGCGGCGTGGCTGCCGTGGCTGTTGCTCGGGGCCGCCGTGACCATGCCGGTCGGAGTGCGGCTGGCGCAAGGGCCCTTGCTCGCGGTGGACTTGCAACTGGTCTTTTTCTCCCATGCGCAGGCCGGGCGACTCGCGGCGCTGTGCCTGCTATTGTTGCCGCCGTTTTTCTGCGCCGGACTCGCCACGGGGCTTGTGCTCACGGTATGGGCGCGGCAGGCCGGGCGCTGCTACGCGGCCAGCCTCGCGGGTGCCGGGGCGGGTGGACTGGTGGGTCTCGCGCTCGTCGCCACGGTCGCCCCACCGCGCTTGCCGGCGACGGTGGCGTTGCTGGCGCTTGCCGCTGCGGCCAGTCTTTGGCCAAGGCTGGGCCGCAGCGCCCGCATTGCCGTGGCGCTGGTCGCGCTCGTCCCGTGCGCGCTGCTGGTGGCCCCGGGCGATCTGAGGCCGTCGCAGTTCAAACCGATCAGTCGCGCCCTTGATCTGCCCGGTGCGCGCGTGATCGCCGCGCGCACGGGCGTCCACGGCTGGGTGCAGGTGGTGGTGGCGCCCGCATTGCGGTCCGCGCCGGCGCTGAGCCTCGAGTTTCGCGGCGAAATTCCGCCGCAGGATGCAGTGTTCGTCAACGGGCTGCCCTACGGTTCGCTGCCGAGCGCGGCGAGCCTTGCGACGCCCGACTGGCTCGCGTTCACCACGGATGCCGCCGTGTTCGCAACCACACGGCCCCGGCGCGTCCTCCTGCTGGAAAACGGTCCCGGTGGCTGGGCAGCGTTGGCGGCGGCTCACGGCGCGGAGGCCGTCACCGTGGTCGAGCCGAACCGCGCGCTGGTAAGGTTGCTCACCTCGGGCGGGCAATCACTCGCCCACGAGTGGGTCATGCCGGCGGTCACAGTGGTGACCGGGTCGGCGAGAGCGTTCCTTCGCCGAAACGAAGGCGAGTTCGACCTCATCCGTTTCCCCTCGGTCGGCGGGCTGGGCGGCACAGCGGGACTGACCGCCGCCGGAGAGCAATTCCTGCTCACGAGGGAGGGCTTCGCCGACGCATGGCGGCGGCTCGCGCCGGGCGGCGTGCTCGCTGCGACCGCGTGGATGGATTTCCCCGAGCGCAACCCGCCACGACTCCTCGCCACGTTTGCCGAGATGCTGGAGGCGGCCGGCGTCCCGCCCCGGGCGCATCTGGCCGCCGTGCGCGGCTGGGCGACGGTGACATTTCTCGCGCGACGGGAGCCGTGGACGGAGATGGAAGCGACGGCGCTGCGGGCGTTCTGCCTCGAAAAGAGCTTCGACCCGCTGCTGCTGCCCGGCCTGAATGCCGGGGAGCGGGAACAATTCAACATGTGGCGAGATCCGGGATTTTTTCCGCTGGTGGATGCCCTCGTCGATGGCGACCGGGAGGAGGTTTACCGCAGCCACGCGTTCTCCTTGCGGCCGGCGACGGATGACCGTCCGTATTTCTCGCAGTTCATGCGGCCGGGCTCGTTCAGCGATCTGGCCGATGCATTCGGCACGCGGGCATTGCCCTTCTTCGAACTCGGTTCGCTCGTGGTGGCGCTGACGTTCGGGCTGCTCGTGGTGCTTGCCGCCGCAGGCATCGCACTGCCACTGGCGCGGAGGGGTTGGTGCGGGCCCGGCAAGGCGGGTGTGCTGTTTTATTTCGGCGGTCTGGGCGCGGGCTTCATGCTGGCGGAAATCGGCCTGATCCTGCGCGCGCAGGCGTGGCTCGGCAGTCCGGTGCCGGCGATCGCGGTGGTGCTGACGGGGCTGCTGGTCGCATCGGGCGTTGGCAGCCTGTGGTCGGAACGGTTGCCTGCAAACGGCCGCACGGCCCGGCGGGCCGTGATACTGTGTGCAGGGCTCATTGTGGTCCTGCCCGCGCTGTTGGCCGCGTCGGGCCCGGCGGTCGGTGCATGGCCTGTGGCGGCGCAGGCAACCGTGCTGCTGGTGGTTATCGGCGCGCTCGGCGGCGCCATGGGCATGGCGTTTCCGCTGGGCCTGCGACGGCTGGAAGCGACGGCCCCGGAGCAGGTGCCGTGGGCGTGGGCGGTAAACGGCTGCGTGTCCGTGGCGACGCCGGCGGGGGCGGTCCTGCTGGCGATGGGTGCCGGGGGCGGGATGTTGTTCGTCGCGGCTGCGGGGGCCTACGCCCTGGCCTGGGTCGGTGCCGGGTTCAGTGCGCCGTCCGGTCCGGCGCGATCACGCCCTTTTCCTGCAGCTTCTTCACCTTCGGCTTGATGACGAAGGAGCAATAACCGGCGTTCGGGTTGTTCTTGAAATAGTCCTGATGGTAGGCCTCCGCCTCGTAGAACTTCCCGAGCGCCGTGATCTCGGTCACGATCGGGTCATCCCACGATTTTTGCGCGGCCCCCTTGCCCGCCTCGGCCGCGACGCGCTGCGCCTCGCTGGTGTGGAAAATCGCCGAGCGATACTGCGTGCCTTCGTCAGCACCTTGGCGATTCAACGTCGTTGGATCGTGGGAGTCGAAGAAGACTTCGAGCAATTGCGCAAAGCTCACGACGGTGGGGTCGAATTCGATCCGCGTCACTTCGGCGTGGCCGGTGGTGCCGGTGCAGATCTGTTTGTAGGTGGGATTGATGAGGTGCCCCCCCGTGTAACCGCTCACCACCCGTTTGACACCGGGCACGCGCTCAAAGACGGCCTCTGTGCACCAGAAGCACCCGCTGCCTAAGACGGCGACTTCAGATGGCGCGGCCGCTGCGTCTGCAGCGGGTATGGAAATCGAACTCATAAAAAGGAGTGTGGTTAGTGCCGCGGCGAATCCTGTGGTTTTTTTCATCACGATCGTGGGAGAACGCAACCCGGCGCGCCATTATCGGCCAATCAGCGAGGACGTTGGATGAGTTCGACCTCGTAGCCTTCGGGCGCATCGATGAACGCGATGATCGAGCCGCTGCCCGTCTGGGTGGGACCGTCGCTCAACGTGAAGCCTTTCCGCTGAACGTCGGCCGCAAACGCCGCCATATCATCCACCTCAAACGCGAGATGCATCAGATCCTGCTGAACCTGCACGGAGGGTGCGCCGTCGGGCATTTGGCACAGCTCGATCTCTTCGTCGCTGTTCGGCGTGGCAAGAAACACCAGCTCCGCCCCCCGGGGCGAAGTGTGCCGGCGGGTGGCTTTGAGACCGAGCGCGGCTTCGTAGAACTTCACGCTGCGCTCGATGTCGTTCACCCGCATCCGGGTGTGGAGAAGCTTTTTGACTGACATGCGCCGCAACCTACCTTCCGCTTCAGCAAAAGCAAACATGTCCCTTGAACTTGCTGCTATCCGCGCCGCCGCCGCTCGCATCGCCCCGCACACCAAACGGACGCCGGTGCTGACCAACGAGGTTCTCGATGCGGCGGCCGGAGCCGGTTTGTTTTTCAAGTGCGAAAACCTGCAGGCCGCCGGTGCGTTCAAGTCGCGGGGCGCGTGTAACGCGGTCTTCGCCCTGACCGATGCCGAGGCCGCCCGCGGCGTGGTCACGCACAGTTCGGGCAATCACGGGGCCGCGGTGGCCCGTGCCGCTCAGCGACGCGGGGTGCCGGGCACCATCATCATGCCGCACAACGCGCCGAAATCCAAGGTGCGCAATGTCGAGAGCTTTGGCGGCAAAATCATTTACTGCGAATCGAATTTGAAAACCCGGGAAGCCGCGTGCGCCAAGGTCATGGCCGAAACCGGCGCGGTGCTCGTGCATCCCTTCGACAATTACACGGTCATGGCCGGCCAGGGCACCGCAGCGCTTGAGTTGCTGGAGGAAGTCCCCGACCTCGACCTGATCCTATGTCCCGTCGGGGGCGGTGGATTGCTCTGCGGCACCGCGATTGCCGCCAGGGGCATCCGCCCCGGCATCAAGGTAATCGGCGTGGAACCCGAACTCGCGGACGACGTGGCCCAGTCCTTCCGAGCCCGCCGGCGGATTGCCATCGCCACGCCCGCCACCATCGCAGACGGCCTGAGGACCAACGAAACGGGCGAAAGGAATCTCCCCATCATTCTCGAAAACGTGGATGACGTCGTGACGGTGACCGAGGAGGCCATCGTCACCGCGATGCGCGCCCTGTGGGAACAATTGCGGATCGTGATTGAGCCGTCAGGCGCCGTGCCAGTTGCCGCTGTCCGCGAAGGAAAAATCGCTGTCCGCGGAAAAAAGGTGGGCATCATACTTACGGGCGGCAATGTCGACCTCGACAAACTTCCCTGGATGCAATCGTGAGTTCCGTTTTCCCCCAACGCCCCCTTCCCACGCTGGAACAGTTGTCCACGCCCTGCCTCGTGTTGGAGCGGGGCAAACTGGCGCGCAATTTGATCCGCATGGCCGCGGCGCTCTTGATCCGCGGCGTCGCTCTGCGGCCCCATCTGAAGACGGCCAAGTCCGTGGAGATCGCCCGGCTCGCGTCGCCCACTCCCTTTGGGCCGATCACCGTTTCGACGCTTCGCGAGGCCGAGTATTTTGCGCATCACGGCTGGCGGGACATTTTCTACGCCGTCGGGCTCGGCCCGGGCAAGCTGCCGCGGGCCGTCGCGCTGATGCGCGCGGGTGTGCGATTGGTCACAATGGTCGATCATCTCGACGCGGCCGCAGCAATCGTGGCGTGCGCGACGCGCGAGAAGGTCGCGTTTCGCACGGTGATCGAAATCGATTGCGGCGATCATCGTGGCGGCGTCTTGCCGGACAGCGCGGAACTGCTGGCGATCGCCCAAGTGCTCGGGGCGAATTTCGCCGGAGTGGCAACGCATGGCGGCCAATCCTACGGGGAGCGTTCGCTCGAGGGTTTCACGCGTGTCGCCCAAGCGGAGGCCGATGCCTTGCGCACGGCGGCCACGCGGTTGCACGCCGCGGGATTCCCGAGCGAAATCCTCAGCCTCGGTTCAAGCCCTACCGCGATGGTCGGCGTCGATCTCAAGGGGATTACCGAACTTCGCGCCGGTGTCTACATGATGGAAGATGCCTTCCAAGCCGGCATCGGCGTCTGTTCGATGGACGACATTGCTCTCTCGGTGCTCGCCGAGGTGATCGGTCGGCCGGCGAATCGACCCAACGAGTTTCTGATCGATGCCGGAGCCTTTGCGCTCTCGAAGGATATTTCAACTGCGGTGTTGTCGGACGAAAAGACCGCGGGCTTCGGTTTCGTGTGCAACCTCGACGGACAGCTTCAGCCCGGTCTTCGCGTGACCAAGGTCTGGCAGGAACACGGCCTCGTGGTGAGCCCGAAGCGATTGCCGACGGACGCGTTTCGCATCGGTGATCGCGTGCGGATCCTGCCGAACCACGCCTGCCCCACTGCGGCGGCCCACGACCGCTACTTTGTTGTCGCCGGTTCGCGCGAAATCGTCGGCGAGTGGACGCGGGTGAACGGTTGGTGAGGCTCAGCCCAGGCCGGGCAGCGGAATCGGCGGCAAAATGATGCGGAATTTGAAACCGTCGCGCACCACCACACGATGTTCCAGCCAGCGGCGGCAGGCATCCCAGTGCACATAGGCGGTCACGAACGTGACGGCGCCCAACACGTCAGCAATCCAATCCCAGAAATCGCAAAAGCGACCTGGCGTGAAGGCTTGGTGAATCTCGTCGGTGATGCCAAAGACTGCCACAATCGCGATCGCCGCCATCGCCCCCCACGGTGCCCTTTCTTGCACGAAACGCAGCCGTGCGATCAACAGCGCCATCACACCGTAGATGAAGAAATGCACAAATTTGTCCGCTTTCCACATGATGTCCATCAGGGCAGGTGGGACCGCTTGGCTGGATGCCACAAAGATCGTCGCTGCCAACAAGACCGGCCATATGGCGCGCCAGTGACCTTCGGGTGATTCTTTTAAAAGAGATGGGTTCAAGGGAAAGGGTTCACCACTGAGGCTTCGGTGCCCCCCGGCAATCGGCAAATCCATTTTCCCCCTTCTAGGACAAAGAAAGTGTCGTCCGGAAATACCTCTTCCCGACTTACTTATTTCACTTCACCGCATGGAACTCCGGTCTAAAATCATCCGGCGCAATCGATTGCGATGAATAATCACCACCCGCCGATCCGCGATCTCGAACTCCTCCGCGAAACCTCCGTGGTTCCTAATTTCAGCCCCGGGGAAATGGTGCTCGGGAAAGGACTCGAACCTTCACGCCTTACGGCACCGGCTTCTAAGACCGGCGTGTCTGCCATTCCACCACCCGAGCAATCTGCGTTTTCAGACGCAGACTTTCGGTTTCAAATCGGCCGCGCAAGAGCGAATCCCGCGCCATCCCCCCACCTCATTTTTCTACTTCAACAGCTCCTCGGCCGAACGAAAGGTCGGGGCGCGCCGCGCCGTGGTGCGCGCCTCAAAATCCGCAGCCAGCCCCAGCAGACGGACTTCGCTCCAAGGCGGGCCGAAAAAGGAAATCCCCACCGGCAGCCCGGCCACCTGCGCGGCTGGCACGGTCACATTCGGGTAGCCTGCCACGGCGGCGAGCCCGGCGCTGCCACCGGTCCAGTGGTTGCCATTCACCACATCGAGGAATCCCGCGGGGCCGTTGGTGACCGCCACGATCGCATCCAGCCGATGGCGCGTGAGCACCGCGTCGATGCCTTCCGTCCGGGCCAGCCGCAGGCAGGCCGCGCGCGCCTCCTCGTAGGCCGCCTCCGTCAGCGGCCCCCGCGCCTGCGCCTGCACGAGCAGCTCCTGCCCAAACAACGGCATCTCCTCCGCCCGATGCGCCTCGTTGAACGCGATCACGTCGGCCAAGGATTTCACCGGCGCGCCCGGTCCGAGCGTGGCAAGGTAGGCGTTCAGCCCGGCCTTGAATTCATACTGCAACACCACGGCCCCGGGTGCGTCGAGATCGTTGATCGTCGGCACCGTCACCGGATCGACCAGATCGGCACCCGCCGCCCGCAGGACCGCCAGGGCCGCCTCCAGCACTGGCGCTGTGCTTGGTCGCAGGCTGGAGGAGTTCCGCAGCACCCCGATGCGCGCGCCGCGCAGCGCGCCGGGTTGCAGTGCGGCCGCAAAATCCAGCGCCTGACCTGGAGGCATCGCCTGCGTCGCCGGGTCGCGCTCGTCGGCGCCGGCCAGCACCGAGAGCAGGATCGCGGCGTCGCGCACGGTGCGCGCCATCGGTCCGGGGGTGTCTTGGGAAAACGATAGCGGGATGACGCCCGTGCGGCTGACCAGCCCCACCGTCGGCTTGATGCCCACGATCGCGGCATGACCGGCCGGGCCCATGATCGAACCATCCGTCTCCGTGCCGACAGCCACGACGCAAAGATCGGCCGTCACCGCGACCGCCGAGCCCGTGCTCGAACCCCAGGGGTTGCGGTAAAGCACATACGGGTTGCGCGTCTGCCCGCCGCGCCCGCTCCAGCCCGTGATGCCCGCGCGGGAGCGAAACCCGGCCCACTCGCTCAGATTGGTTTTGCCGAGAATGACGGCGCCGGCCTCACGGAGCCGGGTGACAATGGCGGCGTCGTGCGGCGGCTTCGCGCCCACGAGCGCCAGCGAGCCCGCGGTTGTCTCCATCCGGTCGGCCGTGCCGATGTTGTCCTTGATGAGAACGGGGATGCCGTGCAACGGCCCGCGCACCCGGCCCGCCTTGCGCTCGGCATCGAGCTGCTCCGCGAGGGCGAGGGCGTCGGGATTGAGCTCGATGATGGCATTGATCGCCGGGCCCGCCTTGTCGACAGCCGCGATGCGCGCGAGATAGGCCGATGTCAGTTCGTGCGCGGTGAGCGTGCCGGCCGCCATGCGCTGCTGCAGATCGTCAATGGTGGCCTCGGGGAAAGCGAACGGAGCCGCGTGGGCAACGGCCAAGCTTGCACAACCAACAAGAAGAGTCCGAAAGACTTTTTTAACCGCGAATTTCACGGATACGCCCGGATAAAAACCAACCCGACCCATGGTGCCCTTATCCGTGTTCATGGTGGTTAACGTTATTTCGGGTGTTGGGAAAAATTCAAGCCGCGGAGCCGAGCGAGTCACCCATCTTGGCATAGGTCTCCAGGCCGTCGCTGCTGTGCCGCACAAGGTCGCTGTCGAACTTGATCCTGCCCGGCTGAAAAATCGTCACGACGCACGAACCGCCGAACTTGAAAAGGCCTTTTTCGTCGCCCTTGCGCACCGCACTTCCCGCGCTATGCGTCTGCATGATGCTGCCGACCATGGTCGCTCCGATTTCGCAAACCGCCACGCGACCAAATTCCGGCGACTCCACGAGCGTCACCACGCGCTTGTTCTCCCACAGGTAGCCCAGGTTGCGCCGCAGCGCGATCGGCGAGACCGAATACAGCCACCCGTTGATCAACCGCGGCTCACCCGGCACGCCCGCGACCGGAAAATGAAACCGATGGTAGTCCACCGGGCACAACCGCGAGATGAGCAACGAGCCCCCGGCAAACTCCGCCGCGAGCGTCTCATCACCGAGGAACGAGCGCAGGTCAAACTTCTGGCCCTTCGCGTAGAAGCCGGCCGCGCCATCAATATTCTGAAACGCCAGGTGCCGACCGTCCGCCGGCAACACCGCGACCCGTTCGCCCTCCGCAATCGGCCGCGCACCGGGCTTCAGCGCACGATAGAAAAAGTGGTCGAACGATTTGAAGACGAACGCACTCTTCGCGAATTCGTCCACGTTGAGTCCGTAGTCGATGATGAACGGCAGAATGCGACGCGTGCTGCTCGCACGCGACATCTGCCAGCCGTAGTAGCGCGAAAGCAGCGGCCGTTTCACGAGCGCATTGAGTGCGAGCCCGCCAAGACCCGTTTCGTAGGTCCAGCGGAGCCACTTCTCACCATAGACCTGCTCAGTCTCGATCGACTGCTTGGCGCGGTGAAAAAAACGAATGGGCTGAGCGGACATGCAGGCAAGTCATCCCACAAAGTCTCGTCGCCGCAAAGAAAGAAATCCCCGCACCAGCCCCGCTACCCGATCACTGCGTCCACAACGGGTCGCGTCAGGCGAGTTTGTAACCTATTAGGTTACAAACTCGCGGGGCTCACTTGACGCTCACCCGACGCGTCTCTGCGCCGGTTGGCAACCGTGCGAAGCGCACCCGTCGGCGGGTGCGCTTGCCCGAAAGCCAACCACCTGTCAGGGAAACGCGCCCACGTTTCTGCCCGCGCAAGCGCGGCGGACGACTTGTAACCTATTAGGTTACAAGTGGACTTGACGGCTCACCCCATCACCAGTTCCTCACCTTTCACTTTGAAGGTGACGGTCGAGTCCTCGCCCACCTCCCCGGCGATGAGTGCGCGGGCGAGCCGCGTCTCGAGATGGCGCTGCAGGAAGCGCTTCAGCGGTCGCGCCCCGAAGACCGGATCATAGCCTTTCTCCGCCACCCACTCCTTCGCCTTCGGCTCCAGCACGATCGTGACGCGGCGCTCGACAAGCCGCTTGTTCAGGTCAGCGAGCAACAAATCGACGATATGCTCGATCTCCTCGAGCGTGAGCGGCTTGAAGAGCACCGTTTCGTCGATGCGGTTGAGAAACTCGGGCCGGAACGTCTGGCGCAGATCCGCCATCACACTTTCCCGCACGCTTTCCGGAATCTCGTCCCCCTTCACCCCTTCGAGCAGGAAGCGGCTGCCGAGGTTCGACGTCATGATGATGACGGTGTTCTTGAAATCCACGGTGCGGCCCTGGCTGTCGGTGATGCGGCCGTCGTCGAGCACCTGCAGCAGGACGTTGAACACGTCCGGATGCGCCTTCTCGACCTCGTCGAAGAGCACGACCGAATACGGCTTGCGCCGCACGGCTTCGGTGAGCTGGCCGCCCTCGTCGTAACCCACGTAGCCCGGAGGCGCGCCGAGCATGCGCGAGACGCTGTGCTTCTCCATGTATTCCGACATGTCGAGGCGGATGAGGTTGGCTTCGGAATCGAAGAGCTGCTCGGCGAGCGTCTTGGCGAGTTCGGTCTTGCCCACGCCGGTCGGACCGAGGAACAGAAAACTGCCGATCGGCCGACGCGGGTCCTTGATGCCCGCACGCGCGCGCAAAATCGCCTCGCTGACGAGGCGCACGCCTTCGTCCTGACCAATGACGCGGCGGTGAAGCTCGTCCTCGAGTTTCAGCAGCTTCTCCTTCTCACCCTCCATGAGTTTGGACATGGGAATGTGCGTCCAATTCGAAATGATCTCGGCAATTTCCTCCGCCGAAACCTCCTCCTTTACGAGGGTCGCCTTGGATTTGTCCGCCTTTTCCGCCCTCGCGAGTTCCAGCTCCAGTTGCGGAATGCGCCCGTGCTTCAGCTCCGCAATCCTGTTGAGGTCATACGCACGCTCCGCCTTCGCCATCTCGAGCCGGGCGGCCTCGAGCTCTTCGCGCACCTTCTGCACGCGGCCGAGCGCATCCTTCTCTTTCTGCCAGACTGTGCGCAGGGTCGCGGCCTGCTCCTTCGCGTCAGCGAGCTCTTTGCGCAAGATTGTCAGGCGGCGTTTCGAAGCGTCGTCCCGTTCCTTTTGCAACGCGGCCTCCTCGATCTCGAGCTGCATGACGCGGCGTTGGAGTTCGTCGAGTTCGGTCGGCAGCGAGTCGATCTCGGTGCGGATCATGGCGCAGGCCTCGTCCACGAGGTCGATGGCCTTGTCGGGCAGGAAGCGGTCGGAAATGTAGCGGTGCGAAAGCACGGCCGCCTGCACCAGGGCGTTGTCCTGGATGCGCACCCCGTGGTGCAGCTCGTAGCGTTCGCGGAGGCCGCGGAGAATTGAGATTGCGTCCTCGACGGTGGGCTCCTCGACGAGCACGGTCTGGAAGCGGCGCTCGAGTGCCGGGTCCTTCTCGATGTATTTGCGGTATTCGTCCAGCGTGGTGGCGCCAATGCAGTGCAATTCGCCGCGCGCCAGCATGGGCTTGAGCAGGTTGCCGGCGTCCATCGCGCCCTCGGTCTTGCCGGCTCCGACGATGTTGTGGAGCTCGTCGATGAAAAGGATGATGCGACCGTCGGCCGACTTGACCTCGTTGAGGACGGCCTTGAGCCGTTCCTCGAACTCGCCGCGGTATTTGGCGCCGGCGACGAGCGAGCCCATGTCGAGCGCGAAGACGGTCTTGTCCTTCAGGCCCTCGGGCACATCACCGCGCAGAATGCGCTGGGCCAGGCCTTCGACGATGGCGGTCTTGCCCACGCCGGGCTCGCCGATGAGCACGGGGTTGTTCTTGGTCTTTCGGGAAAGGATGCGGATGGCGCGCCGGATCTCGGCGTCGCGGCCGATGACGGGGTCGATCTTGCCCTTGCGCGCCTGCGCGACGAGGTCGATGCCGTATTTCTCGAGGGCGTTGTAGGTCGTCTCGGGATTGTCCGTGGTCACGCGCTGGCTGCCGCGGATTTGCTTCAGCTCCGTGAGCACGCGCGCACGGTCGAGGCTGAAACTCGCAAAATATTTCTTCAGGGTCGCTGGCTTGCCGATCTGCATCAAGGCGAGAAACAAGTGCTCAACACTTACGAATTCATCCTTGAGTTGCGCGGCTTCGTCCTCGGCCCGCGTCAGGACTTCATTCAACGCCTGGGTGACGTAGATCTTCGACACGTCGACAGCGCCAGTAACCCTGGGCGTTCGCTCGAGTTCGCGATTGGCCGCGAGCTGCATGGCACTGGTCGTCAGCCCCAGTTTCTCGACGAGCGCTGGCACAAGGCCGCCCTCCTGGGCCAGGAGCGCGCCGAGCAGGTGCCACGTTTCCACTTCGTTGTGCGAGTGACGGCGGGCGAGGTTTTGCGCCTCCTGCATGGCTTGGCGCGACATGACGGTCATTTTTTGTGGGTCCATGGGGAAAGGTATTACCGCCTCCCTGCATATCGCGTTCCACCTTGTCAGGTCCGGTCCCGCCCGGGAAACACTCGATTGCCACTTTGAGCTTGTGTCACAACGCGCCGTTGCCGGCACACCGTGCGCCAGATTGCCCACCGGGACAACCCACGCGCAGCTCTACTGGGGGACCATTGAGTCCGCCGCGCCGGAACCGCCATCGCGGCGTTTGACTCCCTGATGTCCGCCACTAATGGTGGCTGCACATGGCAGATTTTCTCACCGACCAAAAATCGACCCGGCGCGCGCTCCTCGTAGGCATCCAGACACCCAAGATGGCAGTCGGGGAAGGCGCGGAACTCCTCGGTGAGTTGGAGGAACTGGTCGAGAATCTCGGAATCGCCATCGTGCACAGCAAGCTGATCAACCTGCGCGAGCCCCAGTCAAAGTTTCTCCTCGGCTCCGGCAAGACAGCGGAGCTGATCAAACAGGCCAAGGAAGGTGACGCCGACGTCATCATCATCGACGAGGAACTTTCCCCCGCGCAGCAACGCAATTGGGAGGAAGAATCCGGCCTCGCCGTGATCGACCGGCAGGAAGTCATCCTTGAGATCTTTGCCGACCGCGCCCAGACGCGCGAGGCCGTGCTGCAAGTCGCGTTGGCCCGCATGGAGTATTCCCTCCCCCGCCTGAAACGCGCATGGACCCATCTTTCCCGTCAGCGCGGCAAAGGTGCCTTGGGTGGCGAAGGTGAAACCCAGCTCGAACAGGACCGCCGCCTCGTGCGCGATCGCGTCACTCGCCTGAAAAGCGAGCTCGAGGAGGTGCTCCTGCAGCGCGAGGTGCAACGCCGCAAGCGCATGCGCAAGCCCCTGCCCGGCACCGCCATTGTCGGTTACACCAACGCCGGCAAGTCCTCCCTGCTCAACAAACTCACCGGCTCGCACGTCCTCGCCGCCGACAAGCTCTTTGCCACGCTCGATCCGACGACGCGCCAACTCCTGCTGCCCGACGGTCGCACGCTGCTTGCCACCGACACGGTCGGTTTCATCCGTCGCCTGCCCCACCGCCTCGTCGAGGCGTTCAAGGCCACGCTCGAGGAAGTGGTTGTGGCGGATTTCATCATCCACGTGCTCGATGTCGCCAATCCCAACGTCGAACATCATTTCGGCACGACGATGGAAGTGCTCGGCGAACTCGGCGCCGGCGGAAAGCCGATGATCACCGTCTTCAACAAGATTGATGCCGCCAGTGCGAACACACTCGCGATGATGCGCGCCAAACACCCCGAGGCGCTTTTCATCAGCGTCCATACCGGTGAAGGGATTGATCGACTGCTTGCCCGTTGCACCGCGCTCGCGATCGACGACCACCTCTCGGCCGAGCTGCTCGTCCCTCACCACCGTTACGACATCATCGGCAAGCTCCACGACCTCGGCACCGTGCGCACGCAGGAAACCCGCGACGACGGCGTTTTTCTGGCCGGTCGCTTTCTCGCGAAATACCGCGCCCTCTTCGAGCCGTTCATCTGCGCGCCGGCCGCGCCGAAACCGAGAAAAACACGACCCGGTGCCCGCCAGCAGTGAGTCGGAATCAATCCCGGCGGCGCGGTAGCGTTACGACCAGGCGCAGACCACTCCGGTCGGACCGTCTTTCCGCATGGATCGTCCCACCGTGCATCTCGGCGATGCTCTTGCAAATCGCCAGACCGAGGCCATGACCCCGTTGCGGTTCGATTCGGCCGCCATTGTTGAATCGCACGAACCGTTCAAAAATCCGCGCCAGTTGCTCCTCCGGCAACCCGGGTCCTTCGTCGGCGACAACAAAGGTCCAATCGCCGCCAGCGGGAAATGATTCGAAGGCCACGAGGCCGTGGGGGGGGGCGAGACGGCGACGGCGTTGGTCACGAGATTCAACAGCAACTGCCGCAACAAATCCGATTCAGCACGCAGCTCTCCGGGAACACTGCGCGTCACCGCGAATCTCACGCCCCGGTCCTCCGCCAGCACTTGGGCATCCTCGGCGAGCCCTTGGATCAAAGTCTCCAACACGAGCGGCTGCAATTCGAGCGCCAGCGCCCCGCTTTCCGACTTGGCCAGAAACAGCAGCCGGTCGATCACCTGGTTCAGCTGCGTGATTTCCTCCAGAATATCGTCCAGCGCCTCGCTGCCTTCCGCATCATCTGCCAAACGCAGCCGCAGCTTTTCAGCATTCAAGCGGATGAGCGCGAGCGGTGTTTTCAGTTCATGCGACGCATCGGCACTGAATTGACGCACCTGCCTGAATGATACCTCCAGCCGATCAAATGTTTCATTCAAGAGTCTCGCCAAGGAGGCGAGTTCATCCCGCCCCGCCGGCACCGGAATGCGCTCGCTCAGATTATCAGCCCGGATGCGGCGCGCTGCTGCCTCGATCACGCGCAGGGGCTTCAAGGTGTCGCGGCTGAACGCATAACCGAGGACGATTCCGAGCACCGCCACGCCCATCGTCAACATGATGCCCACCTGCACGTAGTTCTGCACCAAACGCTCCGAGGGCTGCAGTGGACTGCCGATTTGGATGCGCCACGGACCGTGCGTAAAATTTGAAATATGCACGCGCCCGAGAAACGGCAGCGTCGTCGTCCAATGCTGAATATCCCTTTCTCCCACCGGCATAATGGCTGCGCCGAGGTTTTCCGAACGGAACACAACGTCCCCCTGCGACCCGGCAATTTGGATCACGAACAGCGCAACGTCGCTGTCCGCATTGCGTCGGATGCGCGCCGCGATTTCGGCCGGAGTGCGTCCGGTGGATGGGCCAAGCAATTCGCCCAACTCGCGCGCCTCGACCTCGTGCATCATTTGAAGACCGCGCTCGATCTGCTGGACCAACAACCAGCCTCCGACCGTGAACACCGCCGCGATCGTCGCCGTGACGAGCAAGGCAAAGCGCAAGGTGAGGCGGAAGGTAAAGGAGTTCGTCACGCGAGTTGATAGCCGGTGCCCCGCACGGTCTTGATCAGCGGCGTTCCGTCCGCTTGGTCAAATTTCTGCCGCAGCCGGCGCACGTAAACGTCGATCAGGTTGGTTTCGAGATCGTAGGACGCCTCCCAGATTTTCTCGGCAATCAGCGTGCGCGTGAGCACCCGGCGCGGGTTTTGCATGAACAGCTCGAGGAGCGCAAACTCGCGACTGGTCAGCTCGACTTGTTTCCCCGCGCACTCGGCCGTGCGGGAGAGCAGGTCGAGCCGCACGGACTTGTGCAGCAGCACCGTGCTCCGCGGGCCCGTCGTCTGGCGGCGCAGGAGCGAGCGCACGCGAGCAATGAGTTCATCCACACTGAATGGCTTCGGCAGGTAGTCGTCGGCCCCGAGGTTGAGCCCCCTGATCCGGTCCTCGACCGCATCGCGCGCACTGAGGATGATCACCGGCTCACGGAATCCCGCCGCACGCCACTCACGCAGCAGTTCGAGTCCATCGCCATCGGGCAAACCGAGATCCAACACCACGGCATCATACGGTGTTTCCGCCAAGGCGTCCCGCGCCGCACCGCAGGAGCCGACGAGTCGCGCGGTGTGCGCCTGCTCCGTCAAAGCCTGTTCGATGAAGCGGCCCACCTTGCGTTCGTCTTCAACAATGAGGATTTTCATGGGCGACCGGTTGCGGTTGGAATCCCTTCTGCCAAGTCTTCCGTGCACGCGCGAGCCCAACTGTTGCCAACGCGCAGCGGGGTTCGGGTGCGACCGCGCGCGCCGAATTTCCGTCAGAAAGCGGCACGGCCCTGCAGGTGGAAGCGCACATGCACCACCGGGTCGACCTTGAGCAGGCCGAACCAGCGCAGCTCCGGCAACCCGAACTCGCGCACATCCGCGGCGGCATTGCCGTCGATCGCCAGAACCTCGGCCGCATGCACGACGGAAACCGGAAAGCTGATCTCCTGCGTGACGCCGTGCAGCGAAAGCAGCCCGTCGGCCCGCAGAACGCCATCCCGCCCGACCACGACGCCGGTCAGGACGAAGCGGCCATCGGGATGCAGGTCCGTTTGCTGCCAGTCATGCATGGCCCGATCCCGTCGCTGGCACCCCGTGGAAACATCCCGCAAGTGAAAGCAAAGCTGCGCCGCGACCACCCGGCCCAGGTCATTGACCGCTGCCGTCGGCTCGAACACCGTCAGTCGGCCGGTAAATGACCCGAGGGTGGCCTTGACGATGATCTCGATGCGCGATTGCGCGCAATCGAACACCAGCGGATGCTCGGTTGCGTTCAGCCGGGCTCCGCCAAGGACAAGGGCAAGCGAGAGCAGCAGAAAGCGTTGGGCCATTCCACATTCTTACCAGCGGGAGATGAACCATGGTTGAAAGGGGAATGAATGGTTTTTCATCGGGCCCGCCCGGTGAAATCCTTGAACCGTGCGATTTCGGCCCTTGACCCACTCCGGCCGGGACTCTTCTTTCGGCACTCATTCTCACTGCCTGGTGGTGTAATGGTAGCACAGGCGACTTTGACTCGCCTAGTCATGGTTCGAATCCATGCCGGGCAGCCAATTTGCGGATCAAATTGGCGACCGGATATGGATGAGAACCTGGGTTCGACGACCGAGCGAAGCGGAGGGAGATGGGCCGCGCGAAGCGCGCCCGAAGGGTGGGCGGAGCCCAGCCAATCCATGCCGGGCAGCCA
>CAMTVF010000037.1:0-11110 GCA_947085115.1 uncultured Opitutaceae bacterium
CTTCCACTACGCGGGCGACGACATGTCGGCGCGCGTCGTCATGACGCTCATCACCGCCGGCGGCCAGCAACGGGTGCGCGACATGACCATGCTGCGCCGAAACGCCGAAACTGCCGGGGGCGCGAGCCCCGCGGACGGCCGGCAGAAGTATCTCGTCTATTTCCACAGCCCCGCCGACGTGCGCGGCACGGCGTTTCTCGTGGCGAAGGAACCGGGGCGCGACGCCGATCGCTGGCTGTTCGTCCCGGCGCTGAATCTCGTGCAGCGCATCGCCGCGCGCGATGCCGAGTCGAGCTTTGTTGGCTCCGACTTCAGCCACGAAGACCTCTCCGGCCGGCCGCTGGCGGCGGACACGCGCCAGTTGCTGCGGGAAGAGGCGCTCAACGGCAAGCCGTGCCACGTGATCGAGAGCGTCCCCCAGGGCCGCGCCGGTTTCACGCGCAAGCTGGCCTGGATCGACCGCGCCACGTTTCTGCCGCTCAGGGAGGAATACTACGACGCGCAGAGGCAACCGGTTCGCGTGTTCACCGCCGACGAAGTGCGCGACGTGGACGGCGTGCCCACCGTCGTCCGGCGCACGATGAAGAACGTCAAAAGCGGCCACCGCACCGAGGTCGTGTTTCGCGAAGTTCGCTACAACGCCGGACTCACCGACGAGGTTTTCACAGAGCGCTCGTTGCGGCGTCCGCCTGCGCCATGGATTTCCGGGGAATAGTCTCCGGTGCGTGCGCCGCGCTTCTCGTCGCCGGCGTTTCTGCGTTTGCCAGCGGGCAGGCGGTGCGCGCGGCGCCCGGCTGGAGCGGCAGCGTGCATGGATTTGCGCAGGTCAACTACGCCGCGCGGCCGGACTTCGCGGCCTCGCCCGACCGCGGCGGTCTGGGTGACGACGGCTTTGTGCTCGGGGAGGAGCGACTCCAATTGAAGATCGAGGCGCGCTCGGGCGACGGCGCTTGGGACGTGCTGGCAAAGCCCGAGTTTTTTCACGACGCCGTCGGCGAGCACGTCGGCACGATCCTGCGCGAAGGTTATCTGGATTTTGCGCGCGACGCCTGGGATGTGCGCGTCGGACGGCAGATCATCACCTGGGGCGTCGGCGATCTCGTGTTCATCAACGACGTGTTCCCGAAGGACTACGCGGCGTTCTTCTCCGGCCGGCCGCTCGAATACCTGAAACGCGGCGTCGATGCGCTGGACGTCAATTATCAGTCTGACTCGCTTTCGGCGGAGCTGGTCGTCGTGCCTGCGGGCCTCTTCACGCCGGACAACCTGCCGCCACGAGATCGCTTCTTTCAGTTCGATCCGTTCCCCGGACTGCCGCGCGGGACGGACGAGCCGGCAGCGCGACCCGGCAACGTCGAAGTCGCGCTGCGGCTTCACCGCACCGTGGCCGGGACGGAACTGGCGGCTTACGCCTACCGCGGCTTCTGGCGCAGCGGAGCGTTCACGCCCGACAATCCGGCCGCACCGATGCGCGCGATCCGATTTTTCCCGCGGCTCGCCGTGCTCGGCGCGAGCGCGCGCCGCAGCGGCCTCGGCGGCGTGTGGAGCGCCGAGATTGGATACTACCACTCGCGCGATGATGCGCATGGCGACAACCCGGCGATCGAGAACTCCCAGCTTCGGTTCCTTGTCGCTTACCAGCGCCATCTCGCTGCGGACTTCATCGCCGGCTTCGAATACTACGGAGAGTGGATGCAGGATCATGCCGCCTACCTGCGGACCCTGCCGGCGGGTTTCCCCGCGGGACGTGAAGTGCGCGATCTCGTCGGCGTGCGACTGACCAGAATGCTGCGTTACCAAACGCTCAAGCTCTCGTTTTTCACCTTCTACAGCCCGGGCGCGCGCGACTTTTTCGCCAATCCGGAGGTCAGCTACCAGTTCAACGACCGCCTCTCGGCCACGCTTGGCGGCAACCTCTTGGGCGGTCCGGCCGGAACCTTCTTCGGCCAGCTCGGACGAAACGACAATGTTTACCTGACGGTCCGCCACAGCTTTTGACTCACCATGAAACTCGGAATCATCCTCTCGCACACCCAACCGGAAACTGTGTTCAACGCGCTCCGGCTGGCCAACTACAGCCTCAAGCAGGGCGACACGGTGAAAATCTTCCTCCTCGGCCAGGGCGTGGAGCTCGATCAAATCGAAGACGCGAAGTTCAACGTGCGCGAACAGGCGCAAGCGGTGCTCGCCGCCGGCGGACAGTTCCTGGCCTGTGGCACCTGCCTGAAGTTGCGCGCCTCGACCGGCTCCGAGATCTGCCCCCTTTCCACTCTGAAGGACCTTTACGAGATCGTCCGCGCCTCCGACCGGCTGGTAACCTTTTAAGACCATGAAGCTTCGCGAAAGCGGCATGCCGCCCCAAGACTACTGGGAAACGTTGCATGATGTGCCGCGCATCCTCGACGCGTTCGGCTTCGGTGCGACGACGGGCGACGTCGCCGAGCTCGGCTGCGGCTACGGCACCTTCACCATTCCGCTGGCCGCGCGCATCGGCGGACAGGTGCACGCGTTTGACATCGACGCCGCAATGGTCGGGCGGACGCGACGCCGGGCGGCTGCGGCCGGGCTGGCCAATGTGCACGTCAGGCGGCGCGACGTGTTTTCCGGCGGCTACGGGATGCCGGATGCCAGTTGCGAGGCCTGTTTGCTCTTCAACATCCTGCACGGTGAATCCCCGGTCGGGATGCTGCGCGCCGCGGCGCGCGTGGTGCGTCCGGACGGCCTCGTCGCAATCATCCATTGGCGCGGCGACATTGCCACGCCGCGCGGCCCCAGTTCGGCCATCCGGCCCGCCCCGGAGCAGATCGCGGCCTGGGCAGACGAGGCCGGCGGGTTCGCTGCCCCCGCGCCGGCTTTTCCGCTGCCCCCCTGGCACTTTGGGCTGCGGCTCGTGAAGTCAGTGCCGGGCTCGCCCGGCCCCGAGCTTCCATAACCCGTCCGCGTCGACGATGCCGGCTTTGCCTGTGTGCCCGGAGCGCGGCGCGGCGGGTCCGGATGACTCGCGGCGCAGGCCCCGTCTGGTCGCATCGGAGGGGCCCGTCTGCGCTCAGCCAAACGATGCAATTGAAGGTGGAGCGCGTTGCCCCCTTCAACGCGCATCCACCGATGCGTGGCCAGGTTCATCGAGGAGAAAGGGTATCCGGGGCTGAATGGATACGGCTCAGGTGAAAATAATCTGCCCGCCCGCAGCCAGTTCGTAAAAATCGCCGACGGTGAGAACCTTGTCCATGTGCGGCACGAAGTCGTCCTTCGTGAGGTGGAACATGTCCACCGTGGCCTTGCAGGCGTAGATTTTGCCGCCGGCATCGGAGATCATCTGCGTGAATTCGCTGACGGGCGGGATGTCGAGCTTCCCCATTTCCTTCTGCATCATCTTGGTCGCAAACGCGGACATGCCGGGCAACGCGCCGAGGAAGGTGGGCAGGGGAAAACCCTTCGCATCGGGAATGCGCATTGCGGGGTTGCCGACGGTGGCGACCTTCAGCGTGTCCTGATATTTGTGCAGGACGGCGTAGAGGCCGAAGAAGGTGAAGAAGAGGTTGGCTTCGATGCCTTCCATGCGGGCGCCGTTGGCCATGATGAGGCCGGGGTAAACGCCTTCGAGCGAGCCGCGGGAGACGATGATCGAGACTTTTTTGATTTTTTCTGGAGAGGACATGGCGAGGAGAGTCGAGGTGGCGGGTTGGCGCCGGGCCGCGGGTCGCGCGACCCGGCAGCGGGTGGGGAATTAGATGCAGCCGTGCGGTTTCTTGATGCCGGCGATGCGCGCGGACTTCTTGGCCGGGCCGCCGGGGAAGAGTTCATAGAGCTCCTTCGTGGGCACGCCACTTTCCTTGGTGAGCTTGCGCATGCTGGGGCCGTCGCCTTTGGCCTCGAATTCCTTGCGCATGAAATTCAGGACGATGGCGTGGCGGTCGGTGAGGGCCGGGATGCCTTCTTCGGCGGCGAGGATCTTGGCGATCTCGAAATCCCAGTCCTTGTGGTTGGTCATGAAGCCCTCGGCGTCGAAATCGACGGACTTGTTGTTGATGGTGCGGATGGCCATGGCGGTGGTGGGTTGAGGTTGATGGGAAAAATCAGGAGGTCCGTTTGCCGGTCATGCTGAAGCGGTGGCCGACGGGCATCGGGCGTGCGGGCAGGAGCATGTTCCAGTAAACCCAACGGAACATGAGTTTGCCGAGGTGGTTGAGCCGGGTTTCCTTCAGCAGCGACATCGGGCCGACGCCGGGGAACGGGTAGTGGCCGGGGAGCGGCTCGACGTCGTAGCTGAAGTCGATGAGCAGCGCCTTGCCGTCGCCGGACTCGATGAAGCAGTTGGCGTGGCCGTCGAACTTCGCCTCGGGCGCGCGGCCGGCGATGATGCTCCGGATGTTTTCGAAGAGCACGTCGGCCTGGAAGTGGGCGACCGAGCCCGCCTTCGAGGAGGGCAGGTCGGTGGCGTCGCCGAGGGCGAAGATATTGGGTGCCACTTTCGAGACCAACGTGTGCTTGTCGGTCGGGACGTAGTTGAGCTCGTCGCCGATGCCGGACACGCCGATGACGGGGTCGCCCATGTTGGTGGGAACGGTGACGAGCAGGTCGTAGGGGATCTCTCGCTCGTCCCACGAGACTATTTTCTTTGCCGCCTGATCGACGCGGGCGAGGGCGAAATCGACCTCAAGGTTGATGCGGCGCTTGCCGAGGAAGTCGCCAAGCAGTTCTGCGGCCTTCGGCTTGGTAAACGCGCCGGGGAGCGGCGTGACGTAGTCGATCTCGACCTTGTCGCGCATGCCCTTGGCGCGGAAATACGAGTCCGCGAGAAACACGAACTCAAGCGGCGCAACCGGGCACTTGATCGGCATCTCGGCGATGTTCACGACAAGCCGGCCGCCCTTGAAGTTGTCCAACTGACGCTGGAGCTTCACGGAACCTTCGAGGGTGTAGAACTCGCCGACGGACTTGTGCCACTCGGCGCCGAGCATGCCCTCGTTCTGCGCTGGCGTGGGCTGGGTGCCGGTGGCGATGATGAGGAAGTCGTAGGGAAGGACATCGCCCCCCTTGAGGTGCACGCGGTTTTTGTCCGGCTCGATACGCTCGATGAGGGCCTCGCGGAAGTTGGCGCGCGGGTGGAGGGTCTTTCGGCGCGGGCGGACGAGGTCGGCGGCCTCGTAGGTGTGAAACGGCACAAAGAGGAACCCGGGTTGGTAGGGGTGGGCGTCGTCCCGGTCGATCACCGTGATGCGCCACTGCGAGGCCGGCAGGGCGCGGGCCAGCTTGTTGGCCATGATCGTGCCGGCGGTGCCGGCTCCAAGGATGATGAGGTTTTTCATGGCGCGGATGGTTTTCTATGGCCGGAATATCGGGCCCGAACGGCGGCGGCGCGAGGACAAAGGCGGGGCCCGGTTCACGTATATGAGCAAATACTCATATAAAGTAGCCGGCCTGCTTCCTGCCCCGCGGATTGCCCGCCGACACCGGGGAAAGGGCGAATGCAGGGGTGCCAGGTCCGGGGGTTCCGTCGGTGTGTCACTCGCGATTTGCGTTGGTGGTTCAAATCCAACTGAGGAATTTGGCATGGAACGTCACGCCCGGTCCGTGTGAATCCAGTGGCGGAGCGCGCCCGCGTTGACGGCGTTGAAACCCTCGCGCCGCAACTGCGCCGCAGCCATGCCGGAGCGGCTGCCCGATTGGCAATAGAGGAGCAGTTGCTTGCCTTTGTGCTTCCCCAGAAAGGCGCTCCACTGCGTGCGCGGACCGCGCAGATCACTCAACGGAAGCAGGGACGCGTGCCTTGCGGTGCCGCCGGCCCATTCGGATGGCTCGCGCACGTCCACGAGCACGGCGGTGCCGGACTTGAGCGCGGCCTGCGCCTGCTCCGGGGTGATGCCGGGGCGGGCGAGAATCAGGGAGCGGGCGATGAAGACGGCGGCGACTCCGCCGAGGAGGATCAGGAACCAGTTCATGCCTTGGAATCGTCAGGGAGTTCGCAGCGCTCGGGCTCGGTTGACGGCTGCGGGCGGTTGATGTGCGTCATGTAATAGATGAGCGGCACGGCGAGCGGGCTGATGAGGAGCGAGGCGATGGAGCCGAAGAGCAGCGAGATGGCGAGGCCCTGGAAGATCGGGTCGGTGAGGATCACGAGCGCAGTCACCACAACGGCGAGCGCGGTGAGCATCATCGGCCGGAAACGCACGGCGCCGGACTCGATGCAGGCGTCGCGCAGGGAAAGGCCATGACTGAGGCGCAGCTCGATGAAATCGACCAAGATGATCGAATTGCGCACGACGATGCCCGCGCCCGCCATGAACCCGATCATCGACGTGGCGGTGAAAAACGCGCCCATGGAGGCGTGGGCGGGCAAGATGCCGATCAACGAGAACGGAATGACCGTCATGACGATGAGCGGCGTGGAATAGTTCTTAAACCAGCCGACCATCAGCATGTAGATGAGGATGAGCACCGCGCCGAACGCGAGGCCGAGGTCGCGGAACACCTCGAGCGTCACCTGCCATTCACCGTCCCATTTTATGGAGGGTTCGCTTTCGTCGTCCGGCATGGAGGCGTTGAGGATTCTGACTTCGGGCTTGGTGCCTCCGAAGTCGCGGCCGTCGAGCTTTGCGAGCTCGCGGTTCATCGCAAAGATCGCATACACAGGACTCTCGACCTCGCCGGCCACGTCGGCGGTGACATAGATGACGTTGCGCAGGTTCTTGTGATAGATGTTGCGCTCGCCGTGCGTCGTTTCGACGGAAACCAGTTCGCGCAACGGCACGGGCGGCGCGGCGGGATTCATCTCGGAGCGGACCTGCATGGAGAGAAGGTCCTCGGGGCGCGCGCGCAACGAGCGGGGAAGCTCAATGACAATCGGCACGCTCTCGCGCTCGGCGGGGGCGCGAAGGAGCGTGACGGGAAGACCCTGCGCGCCCAACTCCACCGTGCGCGCGATTGCGGCCTCGGTGACGCCATGCAGCGCCGCCTTGGCCTTGTCGATGTGCAGCACCGTCTTGGGCTGCGGGTCCTCGACATGCCAATCGATGTCCACCACGCCCGGCGACGCCCGGAATATCTCCCGCACGCGCGAGGCGAGCTTGAGGCGCGCCTCCTCGTTCGGCCCGTAGATCTCGGCGACGAGCGTTTGCAGCACCGGCGGGCCCGGAGGCACCTCGGCCACAGCGACGACGGCGCCGTATTTCTCGGCGATGGCCGCCAGGCGCGGGCGGATCCGCTTGGCAATGTCGTGACTCTGGGCGGAACGTTCGTGCTTCGGGTGAAGGTTGACCTGGATGTCGGCGAGATGGCTGCCGCGACGCAGGAAGTAGTGGCGCACAAGCCCGTTGAAATTGAACGGCGAGGCCGTGCCGGCATAGACCTGGTAGTCGCGCACCTCGGGCTCGGTGCGCAAAGCCGCGGCCATCTCGCGGGCGACGCGTGTCGTCTGCTCGAGCGTGGAGCCTTCCGGCAAATCGATGATGACCTGAAACTCGGACTTGTTGTCGAAGGGCAGCATCTTGACCTTCACGGCGCCGACGCCCACGAGCCCCATCGAGCCGACGGTGAGGGCGGCGACGATGGCGAGAAAGGTCCAACGCCAGCTCCGGTGCTCGAGCAGCGGTCCCATGAAGCGCTGGTAGAGGCGCGTGAACATCGTGTTCGACACAGCCTCGTTGTCATGCACCGGCGCATCGACGAATTCGGCGGCGTGCCCGTTGGCGGGACGGTGGCCGCGGAGAATCTTCAGGGCCGCCCAAGGCGTGACGGCGAAGGCGACCAACAGGGAAAAGACCATTGCCGCGCTCGACCCGATGGGAATCGGGCGCATGTAGGGCCCCATCATGCCGCTGACGAACGCCATCGGCAGCACGGCGGCGATGACGGCCCAGGTGGCGAGGATGGTGGGATTACCGACCTCGTCCACGGCCTCGACCGCGATCTGCAGCATCGGCTTGCGCTGGCAGCCGGGCAGGCCCATGTGGCGCACGATGTTCTCAACGACGACAATGGCGTCATCCACCAAAATGCCGATCGAGAAGATCAGCGCGAAGAGCGTGATGCGGTTCAGCGTGTAGCCGTAGAGATAAAAAACCAGAAGGGTCAGGCCGAGCGTGACCGGGATGGCCAGCAGCACCACGAGCGATTCGCGCCAGCCAAGGAAGAGCATGATCAGCAGCGCGACGCCGAAGACCGCGATTCCCATGTGGAGCAGGAGCTCGTTGGATTTTTCGGAGGCGGTGGCGCCATAATCGCGTGTCACGGCCACACCGATGTCGGCCGGGATGAGCGTGCCCTTGAGCGCGGCGATCTGCGCATTCACTGCGGCGACCACCTCGACGGCGTTGGCGCCGGGGCGTTTGGCCAGGCTCAGGGTGACGGCGGCCTCCTCGTGGTGGAGCGCGTTGACCTCCACGCGTCCCACCCCGAACAGCACGTAATTGGACGGTTCCTCGGCGCCGTCGGTGATCGTGGCCACGTCGCGGAGGTAAACCGGGCGGTTCGCATGCACGCCGACGACCACGGCACCGACATCACCCGCATCGCGGAAGAACGTGCCTGTCTGCAGGAGCGTTTCAGTATTTCCAAAAACCTGCGCGCCGGTGTGAGATTGGGCGTTGGCCTGCTGGAGTATCGGCACGAGGTCGGTGGCGCTTAGGTTGCGCGAGGCGAGGGCACCCAGATCAAGCTGCACGCGGATCTGGCGCGCGGTGCCGCCGATGATCGTTGTCTCCGCGACCATCGGGATCGCCTTGAGCGATTCCTCCACCTGCAACGCGATCCGCCGCAACATGTGGTGATCGTAGACGGAGCTGTGAAAAGTCAGCGCGACGACGGGCACGTCGTCGATCGTGCGCGGTTTCACCAGCGGGAACGACACCCCCGGGGGGATGCGGTCAAAGTTGGTCTGCAGTTTTTGGTTCAGCCGCACGAGCGCCGCTTCCAGGTCGGTGCCGACCTTGAAGCGCACGATGGTCAGGTTGCCGCCGGGGCTGGAGATGGAGTAAAGGTATTCGACGCCGGAAATCTCCCAAAGGAGCTTTTCCATCGGGCGGGTGACGCGGTTCTCGACCTCCTGCGCCGTGGCGCCGGGCATCGCGACCATCACGTCGATCATCGGCACCTTGATCTGCGGCTCCTCTTCGCGCGGCAGCATCAGCACGGAGAAGATGCCGAGCAGGAGCGACGCCGCGACGGCAATGGGCGTCAGTTTGGAATCGATGAACATCGCCGCCATCCGGCCAGCGAGACCGTGGCGGGCGGGCGGAGTGGCCGCGGGCGTGGGCTTGAAACTCATGGTTGCACCTCGAGCGGCTGGCCTTCGCGCAGGCCGGCGGGCGGCTGCGCCACCACAGATTCGCCGGCGGTGAGGCCGGACAGGATTTCCACGAGACCGTCGCGCGCAGCGCCGGTTTTCACCAGGCGCAGTGTGGCGCGGTTGTTTTCAGCCACGAACACACGCTCCATCTGGCCGATCGTTGTCACAGCCGCAGCTGGCACGAGCAGGGCGCGACTGGTGCCTGCGGGCACGTGCACGCGCACAAACTGGCCGGAACGCACCGGGGCGTCTGCGGGCACGGTGAACTTGGCGGTGACAGTGCGCGCGCCTGCGTCGGCGGAGGAGGAGAGTTCGGCAAGGCGCGCGTGGAAGGCGACGTTGCCCGCCGGTTCCTCGACCAGCAGCGACACGCCGGGCAGGAGCCGGGCGGCGAGCGAATCAGGGATGCCCGCCTCGATTTGAAAATTGTTGGCGCCCTCGATGTCGAGGAGCGGCTGGCCGGGGGAGGCGAGATCGCCGGCCTGCGCGAACTTGCGGGCGACAACCCCGTCGAACGGCGCGCGCAGCTCCGTGTAGCCGAGCATCGTCTCCGCCTCGTGAACCATCGCGGCCATCATGGTGACGCGATCTTCGAGGCCGCGCACCATGTCGGCCGTGCTCGCGCCTTGGGCAAGCAGGTCGCGCTCACGGGCCAGGTCGCGTCCGGCGACATTGAGCTGCGCCTGGGCCTGCGCGACGCGCGCGGCGATCTCGGCGGCGGAGATTTTCAGCAGCAGTTCGCCGGCGCGCACCGGTTGACCGAGGGAGACGGGCAGTTCGCTGATGGAACCCATGACCTTGGCGGCGATGGTGGCGCGTCGCGCCGGCCGGACGGTGCCGGTGATTTCGACGAGCGCAGCAGTTTCCGCAGAGGCAACGCGGACGAGGGTCACGCGGGCGGCGGGAAGCGCGTCGGCGGTCGGGGCGTCGGCGGTCGGGGCTTTGGTGCAGCCGGCGAGCGGCAGGAGCGCCAAGAGAGGGATGAGTGGGAAAAACTTCATGGTTTTGAAAGGATCAGTGGGTGGCGAGGGGCATGAGACCAAGGGCGCGGTGGTGTTCGACGAGAGCAATGCGTTCGTCTGCTTCGGCCACGCTCCGGCGCATGCGCGCCTCGATGAGCCGGCTTTCCGAGCCGATGAGTTCGGCGGTGAGCAGCGAGCCTTTTTCAAACCGGGCGCGGCTGAGTGCGGCGCTTTCATCGGCCTGGGCGACGGTATGGGCGCTGACGGAAAGGCGTTCGCGCGCGGCCTCATGGGCGAGGCGGGTCTGCTCCACCTCGAGGGCGATGCCGAGCCGCGCCTTGCGGAGCATCTCCTTTACCTGTGCGAGTTCGGCGGCGGCTTGGCGGATTTTGCCGGACGTCTGGCCGCCATCGAAAACATTTATGTCCACCGCGACGCCCGCGAGCCAACCATCTCCGTGGCGGTCGAGTTTCCAGCCTTGATCATACTGGTAGGATGCGAATGCGTTGACGGTGGGGCGGCGCGCGCCGCGGGCAACCTGCACCATTTCCTCGGCTGCGTGCAGCCGCTCCCGCAGGCCGGTGAGTTCCGGGCGTTGGGAGAAATCGGTCTGCGCCGGTGCGATCATCGCGGTGAGCGCGGGATCTTCCGGGGCGAGTTCGACGGTATGCCCCGCAGCGGGCTCAAGGCCGAGGACGAAAAGGAACGCTTGGGCCGCGAGTGCGGCGCCGTGGCGCGCCGTGGTGAGGGCCTCGCGGGTTTGGGCGAGTTGCACCTCGAGGCTGAGCAGATCCGCCTTCAGCATCTGGCCCGCTTCGAAACGCAGGCGGGCATTGGTGGTGGCGGCTTCGTAGGCGCGGAC
>CAMTVF010000038.1:0-31208 GCA_947085115.1 uncultured Opitutaceae bacterium
CACGCTATTTGAAATCGCGAGCACGGGGAGCGTCAGAGTGCTCCATCAGGAGCGCTCGCAAACCCACTCTCAGAGGGGAAATGGCTTGTTCGGGCATTCGTGATCTGGGCGTTGCTGGCACCTGAGCCAACGCGCTCGATACTCACAAACGCGCCTGAGGGAGAATTATCGGTTGTTCACAGGGGCCGTCCCCCCCGTAGCGATTTCAGGAAGCGTGAGGCGGGTGCCGCGCGCGAACATCGTGCCGTGGCGGCACTCGCGTCCCCCCCGTAGCGATTTCAGGAAGCGTGAGGCGGGTGCGCACCGATCCCCGTTTTCCAGCCGCCGGACGGGGCACCATGCGGCCCGGCATCGCGTGGCCGGCCCCTCGCGGACTTTGGGACGAGCGTCAGTCAGGGTGCAGGCTTGCCGCGCCCCGGCTGCTCACGAATTCACCGGTGCCTGCGGCGCGGCGTTGCGCACCGATTCGGCAATCGTCACCGGAACGGTCTCGGCCTCACCCGTGGTCTTGTCGAACCTCATCGAGAGCGTGCGCGAGACGCCGCGCTCTTGCATCGTGACGCCATAAAGCGCGTCCGCTGCGGCGATCGTGCTCTTGTTGTGCGTGATGATGATGAACTGCGACTCGGCCACGAACTGTTTCAACAAATTCGTGAACCGGTGGATGTTTGACTCGTCCAGCGGCGCATCCAATTCGTCGAGCAAACAGAACGGAGACGGTTTCACCATGTAGAGCGCGAAGAGCAGCGCCACGGCCGTGAGCGTCTTTTGACCGCCGGACAGGAGTGTGATGCCCTTGAGCTTGGTGCCCGGAGGTTGGGCCACGATCTCGATGCCGCTCTCAAGGGGATCGTCAGCGGACACGAGCTCGATCTCCGCCCGGCCACCGCCGAAGAGGATGTTGAAGGTGTAGGCGAAATTCTTGCGGATCTGGTCGAAGGTGATCTGGAACTGCTCGAGTGACGTCTGGTTGATGTCGTCAATCGCCTTGAGCAACGCGGCCTTGGCGGTCGTCAAGTCGTCGCACTGCGATTTCAAGAACTCGAAGCGCTGCTTGAGTTCGGAGTATTCCTCGATGGCCACGAGATTGACGGCGCCCATCGCACCGATGCGTTGGCGGAGCGCATCGACCTCGGTCTTCACCTGATCCCACGCCGTGGCATCGAGGGCCGCCAAATCGGCCTCAGTTGGCTCGCCCTTGTTCTCCCGTTTCTTGCGACGCTTCGAGACGGTCGGCGCACTCGCCGCGGCAACCGACTCTTCGGCGCTCGCGGTCAACGCCGGAGCAGCCGGCGCCTCGTCGTCGTCGTCGAGATCGAGTTCCTTCAAGCCTTCGGGCTCGTCTTCCGAGCGCCAAAGCAGGCGCCGCCAGTCGAGCGTGGCGACATCGACCTGAAATTCGTGAAGGATCTCCTCGGCGAGGAACTGCACACGCGCGCGCGTCTCGGCGACCTTGACCTCGTTGCGGGAAAGTTCGGACATCGCCAACTCCGCTTCACTGCGGATCGTGCTCATCCCGACTTCGACCGCGTTGATCTCCTGCTCGACGTTGGAGAGTTCGCGGCGCGCAGCTTCGACTTCCTGTTGGGCGGCGGCGAGCATGACGGCGATTTTTGCGGCGCGGGCGCGCTCGCCGTGAGTTTCACTCTCGAGGAGGGCGATCTGCTGCGTCCACGTTTCGATCTCAATCTGCCGCTCGTCGTGCAGGTTGGCGAGTTGGGCGCGGCGACGTTCCATCTCGCTCAAGCCGCGGTCGAGCACCTCGACTTTTTGACGACGGTCCGCGAGATCGAGGCGGGCTTGGGCGAGGCCTTCCTTCTTGGAGTCACGCTCCGTGCGGCGGGTGGAAATGGCGGACTCGACCCCGGCGATTTTTTGCTTCTGCGCTTCGACCGTGGCGTGGGCCTCGGTGAGTTGGGCCTGGGCCTTCGAGTGACGGCTCAGCGTCTCCTCGCGATCACGCTGGAGATTGGCCAGCTCGTTCTGCATCCGGCTGAGACGATTTGCGGCCTCATCGTGTGAACGTTGGGCGTTTTTCTCCTCGTTGTGCAGACCGGCGGCGAGTTGCGACGCAGCGAGCACGTCCTTGCGCTTCTGTTCGAGGGCTTGCTCGGCGGCGTTCAGCGCGACATTGATCTGATCGATCAGTCCGCGTTGCGTGTCGTGGGCCGCTTGTTCGGCGACGACGGCCTTGCCGGTTTCGCGCAAATCGACTTCCCGCTGCACGATGCTGTTGGCCGGCTTCTTGTGGTGACCGCCGTAAATCAATCCGCGACGGTCGACGAGATCGCCCTTCGGCGTCGCGACCATGAGAAAGCTGAATCCGGGGTTGGCCTTCCAGAAATCGAGGAATGCGCCGAGGTTGTCGGCAAGGTAGCAGGCGGAGAGAATCGAGAACGCCGGATGCGAGGCGTCGAAGTTGGCGACCGCGTCAGTCGCGGGTTTCAGTCCGGCAGGCAAATCGGTCGCGGCACTGTCTGCGAGGAGGCCCGGCACCTGCAGGCACACGCTGCCAATCCTGTCGGTCTCCAGTTGGGCGAGAATCCTTTGGGCGGTGGAGAGATCAGAAACGGTGATCGCCTCGACCGAAGCGCCGAGGAGTGACTCGAGGGCCTTGGCAAATTCCGGGCGGACTTCGAGGCCCTGTGTGATCGGCACGAATTTCGCCTCACCCACGGCGGAAGCGAGCCGACCTTGGAGGAGCGCCTTGGCGCCTTCGCCGAAGCCTTCCCATTTCTCCTGCAATTGCTGGAGCAGCTTCAGGCGGGCGGTCTTTTGCGCGAGATTGCGGTCAATCTCCTGCAAGCGGCGTTGGGCCTCGCGGAAATTGCCTGTGGCGGTTTGCAGCGCGGCCTGGGCGGCCTGCGCCTCGTTGTTGTGCCGGCTTTGCTCGGCGCGGGCTTCCCCTACGCGCGTGCGCACGTCGCCGAGCGCTTGTTGGGCGGTCGCCACGTTGCCGCGGACCTCCTCGAGGTCGGCGGCGACTTGATCGTATTTGTTCTGGCTGGTGCGGGCGTCGACTTCGAGGCCGGAGCTTTCCGTGCGCAGGCGCGCGACGATGCTCTCGAGTTGCAACAGATGAAACTTGTCCTGCCCGAGCTGCTGTTCCGCGCGCGTCATTTCCGCGTCGAGGACTGCGAGTTCGCGGTTGCGGTCCTGAAAAACGGCGTCGGAGCTGCCGAGCAGGCTGAGCTGCATCTGCTTGTCCTGCGCACCCGTGTCGACTTGCGAGGAGAGCTCGCGCAACTGCATCTCAAGTTCACCCACGTCGTCTTTGCCCGCTTGAAGCCGGTCGGTGAGGCCGGTGCGCTTGACCTCGGCCATGTTGGCGGCGTTCTCAGCCTGCTCCTTTTGCGAACGAAGATCGAACACGCCCTGCTGGGCTTCCTGCACGCGAAGCGTGAGCGTGGAGCGGGAGGCTTTCTGCTCGTCGAGCGCACGTGTCTTTTCGTCAAGCGTGCCGCGGCGGGTGTCGGCCTCGCTGCGCAAACCCGCGACGCGACCGTCGAGGTCGGCGAGGATGGCACTGAGTTGCCGCCACTGGTGGGCGCCGTGCGCGAGCGCGAGGTGACGCAGGCGGAAACTGAGGCGCTTGAAACGCAGCGCCTTCGAGGCTTGGCGACGCAGCGAGCCGATCTGGCGGCCGACTTCGTTGATGACGTCGGAGACGCGCGCGAGATTCTGCTCGGTGAGCGCGAGCTTGCCCATGGCCTCGCGGCGCTGGCTCTTGTATTTGGTGATGCCGGCCGCCTCCTCGAACACCACGCGGCGCTCCTCGGGCTTGGAGGAGAGGATCTGATCGATCTGACCCTGTGCCATGATCGAGTAGCTCGTCCGGCCCACGCCGGTGTCCATGAAAAGCTTGTGGATGTCCTTCAACCGGCACGTCTGGCCGTTGAAGTAGTAATCGCTCTGTCCGTCGCGGGAGACGCGGCGCATGATTTCGATTTCGTGAAATTCGCTGCCGAGTTGCTTTTCGCATTCGGTGAGCAGCATCGCGACTTCGCAGATATGGGCGGCCTTGCGGGTGTCGGCGCCCTCAAAAATGACGTCCTGCATTTTGCCGCCGCGCAGGGCCTTGGCGCTCTGTTCACCCAGCACCCAGCGGATGGCATCGGCGATGTTGGATTTGCCGCAACCGTTGGGTCCGACGATCGCCGTGACCCCCGGATTGAAATTCAGGGTCGTTTGGTCGGCGAAACTCTTAAATCCGTTGAGCTTGAGGGCGCGTAGATACATTGAGCGAAAACGGAAAACTAGAGGGTTCGCGGATGGCCGGCGCAATGGAAAAAACATCGATTTCCCCTCTGAAAAATGCCGTGCCAGTGCGTTTTTTTGCTGGCCAAACCCATCTGTCCCGGAGCAGGGCGCGTTCCGGGCCGGCACAGAGCGCCGGCGTGCGTGTCGGCAGGGAGGCGTTGTCTTCGCGAGGGGTTGGGCCCAATTTCGACTCGCGGCGAGAGCCAATCCTCGCACGCTCGCGGGATGCCGTCGTCCTTGTTCCGCGCTCCTCTGGCTGCACTCGCCGGCCTCTGTCTATGGTCGGGCGCCGTCGCCCAAGTCGCGTCAGCCCCGGATGCCCCTCCAGCGGAACCGGCCACGCGCACCCTCTATCTGGTTCGCCACGGTTTCTACGAGCGCGAACCCGACGTCGATGAGCGCATCGGCAATGCGCTGAACGACCTGGGGCGGTCCCAAGCCGCGCTGGTTGGCGCTCGCCTGATCGGTTTCCCGGTCAAGTTCACTTCCGTGACCAGCAGCGAGTTCGCCCGGGCTTGGGGGAAACCGGCGACATCATTGCCACGATTCTTGGCAAGGAATGCCTGCGAAACGCGCATTTGAATGAAACGACGCCCGCCGGCATCGGCATCGTTCCCAAGAATGTCGATTTTCACGCCAAAACGCGATTGGCCGCCGCGTGGGATTTCTTTGCCAAACCCAACACCGTTGGTCCCACGCATGAATTGCTCGTCTGCCACGGCAACGTCATCCGTTGGTTCGTCTGCCGGGCGCTCGGCGTCGATTTGACGCGCTGGACTCAATTGGAGATCGCGAACGCCTCGATCACGATGATCCAGATCCGGCCCGATGGCACGGCCCGCGTGCAACTCTTCAACGACGTCCCGCATGTGCCGGTGGCGCAGCAGACGTGGAGCGGCAGCGGTCCGACCTGGCCCCTGCCCTCGCAGCCGAAACCGCGCTGAGCTGTTTGGTTGGGTCGCCGGGAAAGCCATATCCTGAATTCCGAAAACCACTCCCGTCACAGAGAGCACAGGGTGCCAAAAGAGTTCACAGAGAATTTCTTCGGGATACAGTCAGGAAATTCGGATTTCACCTGCGACGTGAATGCCTCAATTGCGTTCCTTCTCAGACAAATCTCCGTGTCTCTCCTGCTTGCCTCGGTGCCCTCTGTGTCAAACTGCGTTTCCTAGGATTACTTGTGATCCCACGGGAACGAGACCTTCACCTTCGGGTATTTCCACAGCTGCACGATCTCGAACATCTTGCCCGGATTGCAGATCCCGCGAGGATCGAGCGCCTGTTTCACCGCCTGCATCGCCTTCACCTGCGCCGCTGAGTGCTGGAGGCGGAGGAATGGCGTCTTGGCCAAGCCGATGCCGTGCTCGCCCGAGATCGCGCCGCCAAGCGCCACCACGGTCTTCATCAAATCGTGCACCGCCGCCTCCGCGCGTTTCGCCTCCGCGGCGTTGTCGCGGTGATACATGATGTTCACATGCAAATTGCCGTCGGCCACGTGCCCGAAGGTGGGAATCGCCAACCGGGAGCGGCGTTTCAGCCCCGCGAGGTAGCGCGCGAACTTCACGTAGTTGCGCATCGGGATGACGATGTCCTCGTTCAGTTTTGAGTCCCCCAGTTCGAACATGGCGCCGGAACACTTGCGCCGGACGACCCAGAGTTCCTCCGCCTCGGTGCGGTCGCGCGCTTCGCGGAAACCGAGCGTGGTTTTCTCCGCCCATGCCAGCACCCCGGCCTTGCCCTCTTCGATTTCACTCACGCCGCCTGCGAATTCGAGCAGGATGACCGGCCGCCCCGCCTGACCGGGAAACACCGCCTTGCCGGTCGCGCGCTCGGCGCAAACGACACTCTCGCAATCGAGAAACTCGCAGATCGCCGGCTGCACGCGGGCGCGGAAGAGCACGCGCGCGGCCTTGAGTGCCGTCACCTCGTCCTTGAACGAGGTGAGGAGGGTCCAGCGTGCGGCGGGTTGCGGAATGAGCTTGAGCACGGCCCCGGTGACAATGCCGAGCATGCCCTCGCTGCCGATCCACAGGTCTCGCAGATTAAATCCGGCCGCGAATTTCTTGGTCGCGGTGCCCCACTCCACGAACTCGCCGGTGGGCAAAAATCCTCGAAGCGCGATGACGAAGTCTCGCGTGACGCCATATTTCCCCCCGTGCATGCCGCCGGCGTTGCAGGCGATGTTGCCCCCAAGTGTGCAGAACGCCTTGGACGACGGATCGGGCGGATAGAACCACCCTTTTCTCGCAGCGGCCTTCTGCAACGCGAGCGTCGTGGCACCTGCCTGCACGGTGGCGAGTCCGGCATCGGCGTCGATCTGCACGCGGCGCAGCTTGGTCATGTCGACCACCCAGCCACCGCGCACCGGGGCGGCCGAGCCCATGAGGGTGGTGCCGCGACCGCGCACCGTAACGGGCACGCGGTGTTGATTCGCGAGCGTAAGCACCGTGCCGATTTCTTTCTCGGCGCGCGGGGTGATCACCGCGACAGGCAGAAACGAAACCTTGCTGCTGTCAAACGACGCGGCCCAACAGCCCCGGGCCGACGTGTCGACGGACGCCCCGAGGCGCCGTTTCAATTGTCGCGTGGCGGTGGCATGCAGAGATTTCATCGGAAGCAGCCGAGTGTTTAAAGCCGGTGTCGGACCATCTGCAAGCAGGCACCTGCCCTTGACAGAGACGGTTGATCACCGACGCGGGCAGCCCCGCCGGGGCTCAGCCCGTTTCACCCTTGGTGAGTTCCAGCGCAAGCGTGCGGCAGCCCTTGAGGTCGGTCTTGCCGGTGCCGAGCATGGGAATCTTGTCCACCTTCCGGATGATCCGCGGCACCCAGAGATTGGGCAGGCCGGCTTCGAGGAGTTTGGTGCGCACCTGTTCGGCCGTGACCTCCTGCGTGGTGAGGAGCACCAAGGCTTCACCCTTCGAAGCGTCGGGGATGCCGGTGATCACCGCCGTCGGTCCTTCGTTTTGGTCCCAACCAAAGAGCTCGGCGATGCGGGTCTCTATCGTGCCGTGGGGAATCATCTCGCCGCCGATTTTCGAGAAGCGTGACAACCGTCCCTCGATGTAAACAAAGCCGTCATCGTCCATCCGCCCGAGATCGCCCGTGATGAACCAGCCGTCCTTGAACGCGGCGGCGGTTTTCTCGGGGTCCTTCAGGTAGCCCGCAAAAATGTTTGGCCCCTTCAGCCAGAGCATACCGGTGGAAGACATGGGCAGCTCCTCGCTGGTGTCGGGATCGACGATGCGCGCCGTGACTCCCGGCATGAGGCGCCCGACCGAGCCGATGCGTTTGCCGTCCTGCGGCTCCGCAACCGAGGTGTTCACGGGCGGGTTGTGCTGATTCACGCTCGCCACGGGGGTGGTTTCGGTGAGGCCGTAACCTTGGAGCACTTCGATGCCGAGTTGCTCGAGAAAGGCTTCATAGAGGTCCATCGGCAGCTTCTCCGCGCCGGTCACGACGAGATGGAGCGTTTTGAGCTCCTCCCGGGTGGCCTTCTTGAGGAACGGCCGGATGAACGTCGGCGCCCCCACCATAACGGTGGCTTTTTCCTGCTGGATGGCCTCGACGATTTTTCGTGTTTCGAGCGGGCTCGGGATCGTGACGAGACGGCAGCCGCGCAGGATGGGATACCACATTGTCACGGTGAAGCCGAAGGAGTGGAATAGCGGCAGGCAGCCGATGAGGATGGCATTGGCCGGCAGGATGGAGAGCGAGGAAACCTGCGTGCAGTTCGAGAGGATGTTGCGATGGGTGAGGACGACACCCTTCGGCTCGCCCGAGCTGCCGCTGGTAAAGAGCAGTCCCGCCTCCTCGTTGTCGCCTATCCTGGGCAATCCGAGCAAATTGGCATACCATTGGTTCGGCAGCAGGTAGGCGCCGAGCAGCCACGGGATGATGGCCTTCTTGCCGCCCATCGCCTCGATTTCCGTTTTCAGGTCGAGCGTGTTTTCCGGGAAGGGAAAATTCGGCACCTTGGCGCGCATGGCATCCGCCGTGATGATGGTCTTGATTTCACCGATGCGCAGGGCGGCCTCGACCGCGGCGCGGCCCACGGTGAAATTCAAATTCACCGGGATCTTGCCGGCGCAAGCGATCGCGAGATTGGCAATGTGCGCCCCGGCTCCGGGCGGCAGGACGATGCCCACGCGCCTTTCAGGAACGTTTTTCCTGATCCGCCGGGAAAGGGCCGCAGCCACCGCGAGCAATTGCGCCGCAGTGACGGGCTTGCGCTCGGCGGTGCGATCAACCACTTCGACGTGGCCTGGCCGCTTGGCAAGGGCACGCACGCACTCGCGCGCGAGGTGACGCTTGAGCAACGGGCGTTCTTGGAAGGCCTCTTCGCCCAAATCGAGCAAGGCGCGCCGTGCCAGCGCTTGATTCGCCCGACCGGAAGGCATCGGTGCGCCAAAAATCACGCAAACGTCCGTCGGCATCATGCGCGGGGATTTCCGAAGGTATTTGTTGCCGGCAAACGAAAACATTGAACCCCACAGGCCGTCGATGACCGCCGGCACGACCGGAGCCTGCGCCTGACGCGCGATTGTCTCGAAGCCGCGCTGGAGCTTCATCAACTGGCCGGTGCGAGAGATGGCGCCTTCCGGGAAAACGCAGACGAGTTCACCGTTCTTGAGGGCGTCAACCGCCAGCCGGATGCCCTTCATCGGCTTGTCCGGGGCGACGGGAATTTGACCGGCCGCGCGGAACCAGAAGCGCATCGTCGGGCTCTTGGCCAGACCCGAGAAGGCGACGAAACGAATCGGTCGCGGCGAGGCGATCTGCAACACCACTGCGTCAACGTAGGAGAGGTGATTGCAGATTATGAGCGCGCCGGTGTGCGGGATGTTCTCCGTGCCGCGGGTTTTCACACGGTAGAAGATCGGACCAAAGAAACGCATCACCGTGCACACCGTCTGGTTCGGCAAATGCCACAGGCCGTAGGCCACCATCACAAAGGTGAGGCCCGCGAGAACGAGGAATTGCACCGACGTGGACCACGCCAGCATGGCGTCCGTAGCAATCACCCAATAGAGCCCGGCCGCGCCAAGACCGACAGCGCTGTCGAGCAGACTCACCCCGGCCAACACGCGGCCGCGACGGTGATCGCCCGCCCGGTGCTGGACGAAGGCATAAAGCGGCACGAGGAAGAGGCCCGAGGCAAATCCCGCGTAGATCAACAGCGCGGTGAACGAGCCAGTCCCCGGAGTCGTGATGCTGAGGGTAAGCAAGGCTCCGCCGAGCATGAGGCCCCCAATCGGGCCCAGCCCCATCTCGATGCCGCGTCGCGAGAAGAGTCCGGCGGCCAGCGTGCCGAGCATCGTTCCGATGCCGACTTTCAACATCATCAACCCCGCCACCGCACCCGTGCTTGGGCCGCCGGCCATTTGTTCATAGGCGATTTGGGGAATCAGCACGGTAACATAGCCGCCGACTCCGTAAAAGAAACAGATGCCCATCGTGGTGCGCCACAACGGAGCATCGCGCCGCATTTCAGTCACATCGGTGTAATGTCTCACCCACAGGCTCCAACTGAAGGGCTTCGGGGATTGCGCCGGCGTGGTTGCTGCAAATTGGAAGATCGCCCACGCCAGCACCGAAAGGACGCCGAGGACAACGGAGGTGTTGAATGCCGCCTTCCACGGGTCTTCGCTCAGCGTGAACCAGTGAGAAAACATCAGCCCGCCGGCGAAGGAACCAACCAAAATCGCCGTGATCGTGAACATCTCCATGTAGCCGACAATGCGGGAGAGTCGTTCGGGTCCGACGTATTCCAGAATGATGCCCCGTTTCGCCGGGGCGAGGATCGCAGTCTGCACCGACAACAGGAAAAAGCAGGCCAGCGCTCCACGGAAAGACTGGAACCACACCGCGCCGAGCAGCAGGCCCATCACCACGACCTGGAGGATGAGGGCGGCGTTGAGCACGTCGCGCTTGGAGAAACGATCGGACATCCAACCACAAATCGGCCCGAAGAGAATAAACGGCACCACCAACAGCGCGGCGATGATGGCGATGACGACCTTGGCGTCCCAGCCTTCAATCTGGGCCAGTTGCTGCGCGAGCGCCATCAACATGAACTTGGCCGCGCAGTCGTTGAAGGTCACCTGGGCTTGGGCACCCATCAGGGCTGCCAACGAGAAACGGGGAGATTTCATGCGAGGGGTGATCGACAGAGTGAGTGATGCGACCGGGCCCGGGCAAGCCTTGCCGCCGGGTTCAGGTAAATTTTTTCCACCCCCGAAGGTCGCGCATGAGCATCCCAAACCCAAAGGGGAAATCATTCTCCAGCCGCCGCACATCACCACGATGGCGGGAGACCAACTCGACGGCCCGCCGGATCTGCATGGGCAGATTCGGTCGCGACGTGCCGTAGACGCGCTCCTTCAGGTCGCGCCGTGTGTAGGGCGAGCGGCCGGAGGTCTGGCCGACGATCCACGCCTCCTCGGTCACACCGGGTTCGCTGCCACACAACAGCCACGCCTCGATCGCCGGCACGGCGAGACCGACCGCGCGCAACGGTCCGGTGGTGCCGCGAGCGGAGGACGGGAGATTCTTCAAGGTCCGGCGAAACACCGCGCGGAGGCGGCACATCCGGCACAGCGGGTGATGATAGCCCGGCGCTTCGTGTCCCGCAGTGTGCACCGGCGAGTCGTCGGAATCGACCACGACCACGATGCCGTGGGCGTCCGTATGAAAATGCAAATGCCGCAGAATCGACGGCAATACTTGTTCCACCGACGGCCAGCCTCTTGCCCGCAACGACGGCGCGACCAGATGCAAGGGTTCCTGCAGCGCATAACCGACCAGCACGCGCAAGGCTGCCTCATCGCCCGGGGATTCGCTCAGAATGGCGAGCTTCATGCCTCGTCCGGGGTGCCGCCGAGGATTCCGCTAAACCAGAGATCTCCGAGGCTGGACTCACCGAGCAGTTCACGCAGATCCGCGTGGTCGGAAAGCCGTTCGAAGGTGGCGCCGCGCCCGACTTTCTGCGCCACGATGACCTCCTCCGGGTGATCTTTGAACAGATCGAGAAGATAGGGCGAGTGTGTCGTGGTGATCACCTGCACCGGCGCGCGGGTTTCGCCGCAATCAGCCGGGTAACTCAACCGGTAAAGCGCGTCGCGAATTTCCCGCAGCATCCGCGGATGCACCCCGCGATCCGCCTCCTCCAAGCACACGACGCCCGGGGGATTCGGTGCCAACGTGAGCGTCAGCACCGCCAGCACGCAGAGGGTGCCCTGCGAAAGACTCTCGGCTGCAATGCGGTCGCCGTTGATGCACGCGTGCAACTCCACCCGGTCGCCGCCTGTCTCGTGAAATTCCAAGCCATCGAACTCCGGCATCAGGCGGCGAAATTCCGACTGGAGCCGCTGGAGGGCTACGGGCTGGCTCACCCGCCACTCATGGAGCACGGCGGCGAGATTGCCACCGTTGGAGGCGAGCTCCTTCCCGTCCGATTTCCTGGCCGGCATGGCCATCGCGGAGTGATCGAAAAGAAAGCCACGAATCGAGCAAAGGCGCACCCGGAGTTCCTCCCACAGTTGCGCGCCTTCCGGCCCTGCGGGATGCGAGATGACCAGGGTGTCGCAACTCAGCTCATCATGCCGGCAGGCCGATTGCACGCGCACCGCTTCAAACGGTGGCGCAAAAGCAAATTCGATCCGCGGTCCGCCCGCCAACGGTTGGCGCAGCTCATGGGTGTGTGCGGACGGCAGGCCGGCCAGCGTCCGCAAACGCAGCAGGGCTTGAATCAAGCTCGTCTTTCCCGATCCATTGGGACCGATCAGCAGATTGAACGGCTCCAGTTGCACCGACGCCGAGCGCAACGCCTTGAAATTCGAAAACTGGACACCTGCAATCACGCGACAAGTCCTAGCCCGCCCCCCAAGGAAGCACCAGCTTGGAGTGGCGCAACGGGCGCCACCCCATTGCGCCGGACTGGAGCACGGAATCTCTCAGTGATGCGAGTGTCCGGCGGTGCCAGCGGCGCGGGCCGCTTTGTATTCGTCGACGAGTTTCTTTTCCTGGTCGGCCGGCATTTCCTTGTAGTGACTGAATTTCTCGGAATAGAGCCCGCGGCCCCCGGTGAGGGAACGCAGGGCCGTGCCGTAGTGATGGAGCTGCGCGGCCGGGACCTCCGCCCGGACCACCTGCAGGCGGCCGGCAACGTCCATCCCGAGAATGTGTCCACCCCGACCGGACAGATCACCCACCACGCGGCCGACAAATTCCTCCGGCATCTTGATCTCGAGCTGATGAATGGGTTCAAGCAATACCGGACGCGAACTTTGAAACGCCTCGCGGAAAGCAAAATAGCCCGCGATCTGAAACGCGATGTCCTTCGAATCCACCGGGTGCATCTTGCCCCCGTAGAAATCAATCTGCACATCCGTGACACGGAAGCCGGCATGGATGCCCTCCGTCGCGGCGGACCGCAAGCCCTTCTCCACCGACGGCACGAAGACGCGATCAACATCCTGACCGACCAGCGACTGCGAGAAGACGATGCCACTGTCCCGGGCGCCCGGCGTGATGCGCAGCCACACTTCGGCGAACTGGCCGGCGCCACCGGTTTGTTTCTTGTGGCGGTAACGCGCCTCCCCCTTGGCCCGGATGGTCTCGCGGTAACGAATCTTCGGCGGCTCGAGCGAAACATCGACCTTGTAGCGCCGCTTGAGCCGCTCGAAGAGCACATCCAGGTGCAGCTCACCCTGCGCGGAGATGATGAATTGATGCAGCTCGGGATCGGTGTGGTAACTGAACGCCGGATCTTCCTCGTGCAACGCCGCGAGACCCGTGGCGAGGCGGTCCTCGTCGCCGGGCGCATTGAGTTTCAATCCCGCGTGCGTGTAAGGCGTCGGGTAGTCGGGCTTGGCCAAGGCCACGGGGTGGCGGGCGTCGCAGAGCGTGTTGCCCGTGTGGGTATCGCGGAGTTTCACCGCCGCTCCCATGTCGCCCGCCGTCAGTTCCTCGACCGGCGCGCGCAGTTTGCCGTTGAGCCGGTAGAGCTGGCCGATGCGTTCCGCAATCCGCCGACCGCTGTTGTGCAATTCCATCCCCGTGCGAACGACACCGGAATAGACGCGAAAGATCGACAAGTCGCCGCTCTGGGGATCGGTGAGTGTCTTGAAAACGTAGGCCACGGGTTCCGTCCCATCGAGCCCGACAAGCACGGGGGCATCCGTCTCGGTGGCCACGGCGCCGACGGTCTTCCTGTCTTCGGGGGACGATCCGTATTTGGCAATGAAGTCCATCAGGCGGGCCACCCCGACATTCGTTTCGCCCGAGGTGCAGAGCAGCGGAATGAACACCTGGTTCTGCACCGCCGGGTGAATGCCGGTGCGCATGACCTCCTCGGAAAGACCACCCTCGTCGAAAAATTTCTGCAGCAACGTGTCGTCGCTTTCAGCGATGTGCTCGATGAGTCCCTTGTGCAGCCCCTCGACCTTGTCCTTCCACTCGCCCGTGGCCGCCTCCTCGGTGTATTTGCCGGACCGGTCCGTCGCGTAGCTGACGACCTCGTTGCGCAGCACGTCGAGCACTCGGTGAAAGCCCGGGCCGGAATCGACCGGCACCTGCATTGGAAACACCTGCGGTCCAAAGTGATCGCGAATCTCCGCCAGCGCGGTGTCGAAATCGCACTTCTCCTTGTCGAGCGCATTGAGCACGAGAAGCCGTGGAATGCCGAGCTGTCCGGCGTAATCCCACATCAACTCGGTGCCGACGCCGATACCGTGACCCGCATGAATCACGACGATCGCGAAGTCGGCTACGCGCAGGGCATTGATTGCCTCGCTCGAAAAATCGAGGTAACCCGGCGTGTCGATGAAATTGAAACGCCGCCCCTGCCATTCGCAGTTGAGCGGCGTTCCGTGAATCGAAATGCGCCGTTGTTGTTCGCCCACATGGTAGTCCGCTACGGTGCTACCTTGGGCGATGCTGCCCATGCGGTGGATGGCGCCGCCGCAGAGCAGCATGGCTTCGGCGAGCATTGTCTTGCCCGCACTCGCGTGTCCCACGATGGCGAAGTTCCTGATGTCGCCCGGACGATTGCCGTTCATAGATTGAGTCTCCGTTGAAGGTTCGGCCCGCCCACTCCGGGGCACGCCGTTGGGTTTGTGGCCAGACCCTAACCAAGTGTCCTCGCCGGTAAAGCTCCTTCCCCCCGCATTCCTTGGCGGAGACTAACCGTCAATTTCCCGGCGTGAGAAAATCGGCGAGTCTCGACTCCGCCAGTTTCACGAACAACGCGGACGGATTCGGCCGGCCGAGGGTGCCGCGAATTGTCGCCGTGTCCTTCATCCGCGCGTAGCCCAGTTCGTCCTTGGTGCCATCGAGCGCACGCAGCCGAGCGAGCGTGCTTTCGACTTTGCCGCGCGCGCCGAGCTGGTAGGTCAGCGTGAGCGGCAGATCCAGCAATGACTTGCCCGCGACATGAGTGAGCGCACCCTGGGCTGACAACCGCACTTCCGGAGAGAGCAGGCTCAGCTCCTCTACTTTGAAATTCAGGCTTTCGTCGCGGTTCACGCGAATCAGCAGTTGGTCAAACGACAGTTCGCCCAAGGCCTGGGCGAGTTGATCGACTTGATAAGCCTGCCCTGCGAGTTTTTCTGCCGTTTCCCTCACCTTGTTCGTGCCAAAAAGCGAGCCGAGGGCGGCACCCAATTCGACCGCCCGCGTAGCGGTGGATATCTTGTCCGAGGTGCGGCGCAACCCGCGGAAAACCCCTTGCCGGCTGGACAACTGAAACTGGCCGCGCGTGCGCTCGAGAGTGTGTTCAAGCGTGCTGCCATTCCCAACAAACGTGCCCGTCACCGCGAAGATTCCCTCCACCGTCGGTGGACGGTCGGGTTCAAATGCTTTAAGGAGCGCGCCCACATCGAACTCGGTGAGTGAAAGATCGCCGCTCAATTGGTAGGGCTGCTGACCGGTTCGGAAGCTAAGTTCGGCCCGCGTCCCCAGTTTGCCTTTTTCATTCACCACTGCGTCGAGCCTGGTCAGGGCCACGCGCTCGGGCTCGACGGTCAGGTTTCCCGTCAATCCGCTCATCGACCAGTCCTTGCCGCGCGTCAGCGACTTGATTTCCAAGGCCACGTCACCACGCACGCCGGCCCAGAAGGGACGCGCGTCGGCCGCGAGCATGGCGTCCCGGTTGGCGGGAGTGTTCGGGGCGGAGGCTGGAGGCGTCGCGGTCAACGCGATCAGCGCCAACGCATCAACCAGTTCAAAGTGGGCGCTGGTGAGCCTCGCGGTGAATTGCACGTCGTTATTGCGCCGGGCGGCGTTCGCCGTGAGCAGGAGTTCAGAGCGCTGCCCAAGGCGATCCAGCAACAAAGCGGTCTCGCTGGTGAGCGCACGGTCAGCGGTGAGCATCGCCCGCAGATTCAAATTGGCGACCGGCAACGTCTGATTGCCCTCGCGCGCGACCAATCCATTGAGTGTCGCCCGCACCTCGGTCTGCACCGTCCCGCCGCTCAGCGCCGCACGCGCTTCGCCGGAGGCGCGGCCCGCACTGAGGACCCCCAGTCCGGCCAACGCGGGTTGCGCACTCGCGGCTGCGAGATCTAGGTTGAAATTGACCGTCGCCCGCACGCCGTCCGCCGTTGCCGAAAAGACCTCCGCATTCAACGTCGCCACTTCCCTGCCCGCCGCGTTGCGCACGGTGGTGGCTCCATCGGAAATCTTCCAATCCGCCGGACCACCGTATTCGATCGTCGGCCAGGTCTCGAGGCGCAGGCGGTCAATCATCGGCCTGCCTTGCTCCGACCACGTCAGACCGGTGAGATTCACCGCCCCACTGGGTCGAACGAGAAGACGCGCACCCTTGGCCGTCACGGTGAAGCCGCCCGCCGCCAGCTGACCAATAAGCGGAAACCGGGCCTGCAACAAGGGCAGGTCCGTCAGGGCTAACGGCCCATAGGCGAACCGCCCCAATTCGCGCTCCTCGACGCCGTTCGGCACGATCTGCATCGTCGCCAAACTCACCGCAAATGGAACCGAGCTGATCGCGCCCACCCAGCGGCGGTCATCGCCGCCACCCATTTCGCCCCGCAACGCGCGAAATTCAATCTGCGCCGGGGAAAGCGTGAGGTCGGCCGCCGCTTTCAGCCGAACATGGCCAAGCGGAGCGAAGGGCGCCAGCAGGCGGGGAAGATCCGCCTCCACGCTGCCCAGCACGTGCACGGAGGGCGTCGCCGCGTCCGACGTCATTTCTACAGTGAGATCGCCGCGCACCACATCACCTGCGGCCGTGCGCAGCTCAAATTCCGTCAATTCCAGCCGCCGCGTGTCTGGCGACAGCACGGCGGCGCCCCTCACCGAAAGATCGGCGCGTTCGAGCAAGAAGGCTCCCGCGCTCACCACGTTGAGCCCGCTCACGCGCAGCGGCGCGACGGAACGCACGAGCAATTGCTCCGGTTCTCCCACCGCGACAAATTCGCCCGTCACCCAATTGCCCGAGACATCGACAGCGGAAACGAAGGGCCGCACCCACGCCAGCGGCAGGCCGTGCAGGACCAACCGCGCAACCTCCCCTGCCCCTTCGCCCCCGAATTGCACCATCTGGGCGCTGCGGTTGAACGTCACCGGCCGCAGCGTCTCCAGCGACAGGACCGGCTGAGCGCCGGCCAATTTCACCTTTAGCGCGTTGATCGACGAAAGGCCGTTCACATCCGTGAGATCAAACCCGGCGGAAAGCCGCACCAACCCCAGCGGTCGCAGGGCGGGATACCACGCCTCGAGGGCGGAGGCCTCGACTTCAAATTGCCCTTTCAGGTCGATGACCCGCGGAGTCGGTTGCACCGTGAATGTGCCACCACCATGGGCGACGAACTTGGGCAGGGTGCCTCCGAGAAAAAACGGGCCCACTTGCTCGTCGCGCGCACCCAAGCCCCAGCTGCCGGTGAATTTTTCGCCGTCAGGCGAGGAAGACGCATTGATCGTCACCAGATTCGTAGTCAGTCCGGCCTTGATGGTGTCGACGACCAGATCGTAGCGACCCAAACGGTCTTGCTGGGACATGCTGGCGGCCAACCTGAGTTGGTTTTGCTCGGCAAATCGCGAGCCATGGGCATCGACCGTGAGCGTCAGGCCCACCCAGTCGAAGGCGCGATCCAACGTCTGGCGCAGGCGCAACTCGCCATTCGCGTGCAACGCGGTCACCGCCGCACCGGGGCGACTGTCTGTCACCGCAGTCTTGAACAAAAAGCCTCCCTCCTGCCCGGGCGCGAGTTTCCCACCGGCAATTTCAAATTCCGCCAGCAGCGCGGGTTTCCCCGCAGGACCCGGCAGCAAAGCCCGGCCGCTCACCTGCACGTCTCCGATCACGAGTTGCCACGGCAGGCGCGCCTGCAACAACACGCCGGGTGCCACCGCTGGTGCGGTGGTCACCCCCGCACCCGTCTCAACCCCGGAACGCTGGCTGACGTCGAGCACGACTTCGCTCATTGTCAGGCGGGACACTTCCAGCCGACCCCTGACGGGCAGTTGCCAGAGCGAGTAGTCGACCGAGAGTCGACCCACCTCGACACGCAGACCCGCTTGGGCAAAAACCACTCCCGCAATCTCGGCCCGCTTGGGACCCGCAGAAAAGCGGGTGAATTCCAGTTTGAATTCTGCTTGCTCCGCCACGGCACGGCGCACGGCCCATTCCTGAAACGTAGGGGTGAGGACCACCGCGAATGCCAGCGTCAGCACCACTACGAGGGCAGCAAGTGTGAGAAGAAGAGGGCGGACAAACTTCATCGAGAAATCAGGAGCAAACGAAAGGGCAAAATAACAGGGGGATTTTTGAGCTGAAAAAACCGCGTTGCGAGAACTACGCGGCGCAGAAGGCTTTCCTCGCTGAAAATCAGCGGAGCGCGTCCACTTCCTCGTCAGGCAAGCCGATTGCGCGGCGGACCGTGGCGTTGGCGAGATTGAAGCGGTAATAGGCTTCCAACTGGTTCAATCGCGACGTGGTCAAGTCGGTGCGGGCCTGCAGCACGTCGAGTTGCGTGGCGGTGCCGGCGGAGTATCGGGCATCGGCCAACCTCACGGCCTCCTCCGCCTGTTCGATCACCCGCTTCGAGGCTTCGGCCAGCTCGGTCGCCTCTTGGAGCGACGAGAGCGCGCGGCGCACCTCCACTGAAACCGCGAGTTCCGCTTCCGCAGTGGAAAGCCGGGCCTGCGCGAGCTGGGAGCGGGCTTGCACGACCCGGCCTTTCGTCGCGCGACCGTCAAAGACCGCCCACGATGATTGCAACCCAACGGTCCAACCGTCGCGCGCATCACTGAAGCTGTTTGAACCGGCGGCCTTGCGCCAGTCGTAGCTGCCGACGAGGGCAACGTCGGGATACAGGGTCGAACGACGCGCCGTCACGGACTGATCGGCAGACGCTTCCAAGCGACGGAGGCGCTGCAGGTCGGGCCGACGGACCTTGGCGCTTGAAAGTGCCGAGCTGAGTTCGAAGCTGACCGGGGTGAAACCCAGTGTGCCGACAAATTCGGGTATCCGGCCGACGTTGGCGGTGTCGCTGGTGGTGAAGCCGAGCGATTGGCGCAGTTCCTCGATCGCGAGGCGGTAATTGTTGCGGGCGGTGATGAGCGGCGGCTGCGCGTTGGCGAGTGCGACTTCGGCGCGGAGCACCTCAAAATTGGAAACCGTGCCGGCTTGGTAGCGATTGCGCACATCTTGAAGCTGGCGACGCAAGAGCTCGACGTTCTGCTCCTGGACCTTGATGCGCTCGCGCGTCACGAGCACGTTGTAGAAACGGGTCCGCACCTCGAGCAACGCCGCGTCGATCACGGCCTGGAGTTGCAGGGTCGCCGCTTCAAGGGCGAGTTGCTGGCTTTGGACGGAAGCCTTCACTCCGCCACCAGAGTATAGGGTCTGGCGCGCCGTGATGCCAACGGACCAATTGCGAACATCGCCACTGGAGGATATCTCGCGATCGAGCGCGGAGTAGGCTGCGGTCGAGGAGAGCGTAGGGATCTCGCGCGCCTTCACTTCGAGCACAATGCCTTCCTGTTGGCGGATGCGTTCCTTCGCCTGACGGATGGCGAAATTATTATCGAGCGCGAACGAGATGGCGTAGGCGAGATTGAGTTCGTCCGGCACGGCGTAATCCGGGTCCGCCTGACCGTCGGGCCGGAAGGGCGGAATTTGCGCGATGGCGCAGGTGGCGAGGATGGCTCCTGCGATGAAAGTGCAGGTGAGGCGCATGAATGATTTCATGATAGGGAAGAGGCTTACGGGGTGGAGACCGGTTCGGCAATCCCTGCTTCTGAGGCTTGGGACGGACCGCTTGGCGCGGAGCGATCCCGGGCGATCAGCATGTAGAACGCCGGGACGACGAAGATGGTGAAGAGGGTGCCAACGGCCATGCCGACCACGAGCACCCAGCCGATGGAATTGCGCGCCGCAGCACCGGGACCGGTGACGAAGATGAGCATCATGTGACCAAAAACGGTCGCAGCCGACGTCATCAAGATCGGGCGAAGGCGCGTCGCCGCTGCGCGCCGAATGGCGTCGCGCTTCGGCACGCCTTCCTCTTGCAGCGAATTGGCGAACTCGACGATCAGAATGCCGTTCTTGGCGATCAAACCGACGAGAGTGATCAATCCGATTTGCGTGTAGATGTTGAGCGAAGTCTTCCAGAGGAAAATCGGCAGCATCGCGCCGAAAAACGCCAACGGCACCGACCCAAGGAGAATGATGAAGGGATCGCGGAAGCTGTTAAATTGCGCAGCGAGCACGAGGAAGATCAGGAGGAGCGCAAGCACTGTGGCCTGCCATAATGCGTTGCCCTCGTTGCGGAGTTGGCGCGACTGACCGCCGTAGTCGATGGAGTAACCTGCGGGCAGAATCTCCGCGGCCTTCGCTTCGAGCTTCTTCAGCGCATTGTCGATGCTCGGGCCGACGCCGGTGATCTTCACCGAGTTGAGTTGTTGGAAGCGATTCAACGTGCGCGGCTGCACCGTCTCCTTGAGCGTGGCGATGGTCGAGAGCGGGATGAGCTGACCGGCCGGGCCGCGCACGTGGTAGTCGAGGAGCTGGATGGCGTTGAGCCGCTCGCCGCGCTCTACCTGTGGAATGACGCGGTAACTGCGGCCGTCACTGATGAAGCGGTTGACGTAGCCCCCGCCGAGCATCGAGCCGAGGTCGCGGGCGACATCGCTCAGGCTCAGGCCCATCGACGCGACCTTCTCCTTGTCGATTTCGATCTCCACCTGCGGCAGATCGAATTTCAAATCGCTATCGGCAAAGTAGAAGACCGGTTCGGCATTGGGAGGATTTGCCTCATTGTTGGCGTAGAGCGTCAATTTCTCGGCGAACTCGACCATTTCCTGGTGGCTCGCGGTGGAACGCAGCACGAACTCGATCGGCATCGACCCACCCGACGGAAGCGGCTCCGGCGTGGTGATGATCACATTCATCCCGGGAATGGCGTTGGCCGGTCCCTGCAATGACTGCTCAATCTCCAACGAGGAGCGTTTCCGCTCGGACCACGGTTTCAAGATGATGCCCGCAACACCGAAGTTCGCTCCGGTAATTTGAAACGACTGCTCATACTCGGGCACGCTCTCGAACATCTTCTGCACCTCGGAGGCGAAAATGACGTTCTGGTCGATCGTGGCCGTGGGCGACGGGAGCAAAATGCTGAACACGACGCCCTGGTCTTCCTTCGGGGCGAGCTCACGCGTCGCGAACATGAGAAACACGGGCAACAAGAGCGTAAGCAACAACGCAACGGTCAGCGTGACGGGCACCCAGTTGAGACTGTGGCCAATCGCCCGTTCGTAACGATTCCGCAAACGGTCGAACAGATGATTGATTGTGCCGGTCAGTCCCTTTTCCTCCGACGCGCGACCTTGCAACAGGTAGGCGCCCATCATGGGCGACAGCGTGAGCGCGACGAATCCCGAGACGGCTACGGCACCGGCCAGCGTGAACGCAAATTCGCGGAACAGCGCACCCGTGAGACCACCCTGAAATCCGATTGGCGCATAGACGGCGGCGAGCGTGATGGTCATGGAAATGACCGGCCCCACCAACTCACGGGCACCGAGAATCGCAGCGTCAAACGGCGCCAGCCCTTCGCGAACATGCCGTTCGATATTTTCGACGACGACAATCGCGTCGTCCACGACGATGCCGACCGCCAGCACGATCGCGAGGAGCGTGAGCAGATTGATCGTGAAGCCCATCACGAGCATCAGGAACAGGGCGCCGACGAGCGACAGCGGCATGGCCACGATCGGAATCATGACCGAACGAAGCGACCCCATGAACAGGAAGATCACGACCATGACAATGAGCAGCGTCTCCATCAGGGTGCGCAGGATTTCCCTCAGCGCGTCCTCGATGTATTTCGACGCATCGTAGGCGATGGTCGCATTGAGGCCGGCCGGCAGCGCCCGTTGAATTCCGGGCATCGTGGCGCGCACGCGCTTGATGACCTCGACCGTGCTTTCGGTGGGCAGAACCCAGATGCCCATGAACGTGGCCGTCTGGCCACCAAAGCGGACTTCCTCGTCGTAACTCTCGGCACCGAGGACGACGTCGGCCACATCGGCGAGGCGGATGATCACGCCATTCTTCTCGGCGACCACCATCTCGCGAAATTCCTCCACTGATTTCAGATCGGTGTTGGCGATGAGCGAGACGGAAAGCATGGAGCCCTTGGTCGAGCCGACGGCAGAAAGCGCGTTGTTTGCCTGCAGCGCCGCGCGCACTTCGGACGGGCTGAGCCCCCGGGCGGCGAGTTCGTCGGGCTTGAGCCAGACGCGCATGGCGAAAACGCGACCGCCGAGCACATCGGCCTTTTGCACGCCCTTCACGGCGGAAAGGCGCGGCTGGACCATGCGGTTGAGGTAGTCGGTGATCTGGTTCTGATCGAGCGTGTCGGAGTAGAAACTCAGATACATCGAGGCAAACTGGTTGTCGGCCGTCTCGACGCTGATGAACGGCGCCTCGGCCTCCGGCGGCAATTCGTTGCGGACCTGGTCGATCTTCGCGCTGATCTGCGCGAGGGCGGCGTTCGTGTCGTAGTTGAGCCGCAGGTAAGCCTTGATCGAGCTGAAGCCGGCGCGACTCTCCGACTCGATGTAGTCAATGCCGTCGGCACTCGAGATCACCCGCTCCAACTGCGTGGTGATATAGCCGCGCACCGTATCGGCGCTGGCGCCGAAATAGACGGTGTTGACGTTGACCACCGCGCTGTCGCTCCGCGGATACTGGCGGGTGTTCAGCTTCTGGTAGGCAACGACGCCGAGGATGAGAATGGCGAGGTTGACGACAAGCGCGATGACGGGCTTGCGGATGAACAGGTCGGTGAAACTTTTCGATACCATTGGGGAAAGGAGTGGGGCTGCGCCGGAGAGGACGGACGTCGGGCGCTACGGGCCCAACAAAAAAGGCCGTCGCAAGCGACGGGCCTTGCCGGGGAAACTCAGGTGTTCTTGGGCGTGGGGGTGGGATTGCTGGTGGGCTGCACGATGTTGTTCACCTGCACGAGCACTCCATTGCGAAGTTTGAAAACACCTGCGCTCACCACCTGTTCGCCGGGCTTGACCCCACCCGTGATTGCCACGAGGTCGCCGCGCGTGGCACCGAGTTTCACGAATTGCTGGCGGGCCCCGAGGTATTCCTTGCCGTCCTCCCCTTTCATCATCTCGACCACGTAGACCGAATTCCCATAGGAGGCATAGGCAATGGCGGTCGCCGGGACGACGACCAACGTCTCACTCGCCGGCAACTGCACCTCGACGCGGGCGAACATGCCCGCGCGGAGCAGTTCCTGCGGGTTCGCGAGCGTGGCCTGCACGGAGACGTTGCGCGTGGCGGCGTCCACTTCGGAATTGATCGCGGTGATGCGACCCTCGAAGGGTTGCTCGAAGGCATCGATGGCAACCTTGATGGTTTGCCCGAGGGCGAGCGACGGCAGCTGCCGTTGCGGGATGCTGAAATTGACGAAGATCGGATTGAGATTCTGCAGCGGCAGCAGCGATTGGCCACGCGCAACAAACTGGCCGACGTTCACCATGCGGATGCCGACGCGTCCGGCAAACGGCGCGCGGACCTGCTTCTTGGCGATCTGCGCCCGGATCGCGGCCACGGCGGCCACGGCTTGTTGGGCGGCGGCATTGGCGGCGTCGAAATCGGACTTGGCGATGGCTTGGCGGGCCCAGAGATCCTGCGAACGCTCGAGATTGATCCGGCTCAATTCTGCGCTGGCCTCGGCCGCGTGAAGATTGGCGATTTCCACCGTGGTATCGAGTTCGACGAGGAGATCACCGGCCTGCACCGCGGTGCCGCTGTCGGCAGCGATGCGCACAATGGTGCCATCGGCATCGGCACTGATCGTCACACCCTGCACCGGTGCGAGCGTGCCGATGGACTTGAGCGTGGGATGCCAGTTGACGGCCTCCGCCGCGAGTGTGGAGACCGACGTCGCGGGCATGGAGTGATCCATGCCGGACATTTCCTTGATTTGCGCGACCTTGATGGCGCCGAGCGTGAGCACCAGCACGGCGAAGCCGCTGAGGGCGATGATGAATTTCTTGAGCATGGGGGAAGAGAAAAGTGATGAAACGGGAGTGGAAATCAGGCGACCGAACCAGCCGTCTCGGCCGGGGCCTTGGCGAGGCTGGAGGCGTGCTGGACGATCTTGTTGAGGAGTTTCACGAGCGTCTTGCGTTCGGATTCCGAGAGCGGCGACATGAGGGTGCTCATGAGCTGGAAATGCCCCGGCAGCATCTTTTCAAGGAACTCGTGCGCCCTCGGCGTGAGACAGATGCGCATCATGCGGCGGTCGTGCGTGTCGGCAGTCCGGCTGACCAATCCATCCCTCTCAAGGTTGTCGACCAGCCCGGTCATGGTGGCGCGGGTGACGCGGGCGTTGTCGGCCAGTTCGGCGGGCGTCATGCCCGGCGACTCGCGGCCCGCACCACAATCCTCGTCGCAGTTCTGCGCCAGCAGCATCAACACCCCGAAACGGCCATGGGAGATGCTGTTCTCGTTGAGATTTTGCTCCGTGGCGAGAAACACCTCGTCGCCCGCCCGCAGAAGGTGCAGGAAAGCCTCGCACGCCGAAGGGTCGAGCTCGGGAAACTGCTTGGAGGCCTTCAGGAGACACTCGTAGCGAGGAAGGTCCTTGATGAACAGGTGCGGCATGATTCGTAGTGCGAAGAATTGGTTAGGCCGCTAACTATCAGCCTCCTTATCAGTAGTGCAAGCGATGTTTTCGGGATTTTACGTCCTGAGGGTGGAAAATGAAACAGCCGACCCTCGCAGGTCGGCCGGAAGGGGTTGGCAAATCGAGCGGGCTGGTCAGAGCGCCTGCGCGGCGGCGACGACGGCTTCGGTGGTGATGCCGAGTTCCTTCATCGCAATGTTACCCGGTGCGCTCAGGCCGAAACGGTCGATGCCGATCACTTTGCCGTCAAGACCCACGTATTTTGACCAGAGCGAAGTCACTCCGGCTTCGATCGCCACGCGCTTGCGGCACGATGGTGGAAGCACGGAGTCGCGGTATTCCTGCGGCTGCGCATCGAAGCGTGCGAACGACGGGAGCGATACCACACGCACGCCGGCCCCGAGCTGTTTCGCCGCAGCGATCGCCCACTGCAGTTCGCTGCCGCAGGAGAGCAACACATGCGTGAGTGGCGCCGTTTCCTGCACGGCGACATAACCACCCTTGAGCACACCGGTGCGACGAACGCTGACCGGAATGTCGTTGAGATTCGGCACGGCCTGACGGGTGAGCGACAGCAGCGTGGGACCGGAAACGTGTTCCATCGCGGCGGCGAACGCACCGGCGGTTTCCTCCGGATCAGCCGGACGGATGACGTCGAGGTTTGGGATCACCCGCAGACCGGAGACGGTCTCCACGGGTTGGTGGGTGGGGCCATCCTCGCCGACGCCGACGGAATCGTGCGTGTAGATATAGATGACCGGCAACTTCGAGAGCGCGGCGAGGCGCATCGAGGGGCGCGAGTAATCGGCGAACACGAGGAACGTCGCGCACGAGGTGCGGAAGATGCCGTCGTAGGCGACGCCATTGTTGATCGCCGCCATGCCGTGCTCGCGAATGCCGTAGCGCAAATTGCGGCCGGTGCGGTTCGTGGGATCGAAATCCTTGTCGGCGGCGATGTAGTTGAGCGTCGAGCCGTGCAAATCGGCCGAGCCCGAGATGAGCAGCGGCAACTCTGAAGCGAGGGGCTGGAGCACATCGCGACCGGCCGCGCGGGTGGCGAGCTTTGCATCGGCCGGGAAATGCGGAATCCTGCCGAGCAGGTGCTCGGCGCTCGGGGCGACGCTGGCGGAATCGAGCAAGGCGGCTTTGTCGGGATTGGCCGTGCGCCACGCAGTGCAGGACTTGCGCCACTTGTTGTAGGTGCGCTTGAGGCGTTTCTTGTGCGCCGCGAAATACTCGCGCACCGCCGGACTCACGTAGAAGTGCTCCTCGGGCAAACCGAGTCCCTTGCGCGCGCTGTCGGAAAACTTCGCCCCACCCTCGCCGTGGCCTTTGGCCGTGCCAGCAACCTCGGGGATGCCGCGACCGATCTGCGTCTTGGCAATGATCAACTGCGGGCGGCCCGACTTGGCGCGCTTGGCTTTGTTGATCGCCCTGAAGATGGTGGGGAGGTCATGGCCATCGACGAGCGTTTGCACGTCCCAACCGATCGCCTTGAAACGCACGGCGGTGTTTTCGCTCTGCGTGCGGTCGGCCATCGCGTCGAGCGTGACGTCGTTGGCGTCGTAAATGAGGATGAGGTTGTCGAGACCCTGGTGGCCGGCGAAGGCGCAGGCTTCCATGGCGACGCCTTCCTGCATGCAGCCGTCGCCCGCGAGACAGATGACGTGATGGTCAAAAATCGTGTGTTCGGCGGTGTTGAAGCGAGCCTCGGCCATCTTGCCGGAGAGAGCGAAGCCGACGGAGTTGCCGATCCCCTGGCCGAGCGGACCGGTGGTGCTCTCGACACCGGGGGTCTCGTGAAATTCCGGGTGGCCGGGCGTCTTGCTGTGCAGCACCCGGAAATTCTTCAAATCGTCGAGAGAGAGAGCGTAGCCACTGAGATGCAGCCACGTGTAGAGGAACATCGAGCCGTGACCCGCGGAGAGCACGAACCGGTCGCGGTTGAGCCAGCGGGGCTCGTCGGGATTGTGCACCAGCGCACGGCCGTAAAGGACGGCACCGATCTCGGCGGCACCGAGGGGCAGCCCGAGATGCCCGGACGAGCACTTGTGAACGGCGTCAATGGCCAGGCCGCGGGCCTGGGCGCTGGCTTGAGTGAGGAGATCGGTGTTCAGTTTCATGTAAAGTCAGGAATAGAATCTCCATCTAGCCGCAGCTCTGCGACGCGTGCAAAATCCTTTTTCGTTCTGAAACAAAAAAGCGAGCCTTGCGGGCTCGCTTTCAAGTGTCAGTCGTCGGGAAAAATCAGGCTTTGGCTTTCTCGAAGCGCTTCACCTTGACGGCCATGGCGGCCTTGCCCAAGCGATCGCGCAGGTAATAGAGGCGGGCGCGGGTGTTCACCGAGTTGCGCTCGACTTCGATCTTCTCGATGTTTGGCGAATTGACCGGGAAGACGCGCTCGACGCCCTCGCCGTAGCTGATGCGACGGACGGTGAACGTCTCGTGGATGCCGCTGCCCTTGTGGGCAATGACAACGCCAGCGAAAATTTGGACGCGCTCTTTGTCACCTTCGCGGACCTTGGTGTGGACGCGGACGCCGTCACCCACTTTGAAGGGAGCGGTCGCGTATTTCACCTGACCGGCGGTGAGTTCTTTGATGATCGGATTCATGGCAGTTTTTTCAGTAAATCGGGACGGACTTGGGCGGTTTTTCCCAATTGCTTCGCGTGCCGCCACTTCTCGATTTCGCCGTGGTTGCCCTGAAGGAGCACTTCGGGAACGGACATGCCGCGGTAAACGGCGGGACGCGTGTAATTGGGAAAGTCGAGCAAGTTGCGGGTGAAACTTTCGCTGGTCAATGACTTTTCTTCACCGAGCACACCGGGAATAAATCGGGCCAGCGCATCGATGACGACGGCGGCCGCCAGCGTGCCGTTCGTGAGCACATAATCGCCGATGCTGATCTCCTCATCGATGACCGTATCCCTGATGCGCTGGTCGATGCCCTCGTAGTGTCCGCTGAGGAAGATAAGGTGTTGCTCCTTCGCAAGCTGCTCGGCCCGGGCGGATGTAAGAGGCACCCCGTCGGGCGTCAGATAAATGCGGCGGCAGCCGGGCGTTTGCAGCGTCTCGATTGCGGCAAAGATTGGCTCGCACTTCATCACCATCCCGGCACCGCCGCCAAAGGGACGGTCGTCGGTGGTCTTGTGCTTGTCGGTGGACCAATCCCGGATGTTGCGGACGTTGATCTCGAGCAATTTCGCCTCGCGCGCGCGGCCGAGCATGCTTTCGGACAGAAAGCCGTCGAGCATGGCGGGAAAAAGCGTGAGGACGTCGATGCGCATTGGGGCCGACTTGTTTACCACAGACACACGGAGGGCACAGAGAGAAACAAAACCCCGGATCGCTCCGAGGTTCGCATTACTTCGGACACCTTTGCGTCCTCTGTATCTCAGTGGTTGACCAAACTCAGGCCGTTGCGGCTGCGGCGCGCTTGGAGCGCTTGACGAGCGAGCGGATGGTGTCGGAAGGCGTGGCGCCTTTGGAGACCCAATAGTCGTAACGGTCGAGCTTGATGGTGAGGGGATTGCCCTTGGCGTTAGGATTGTAGGCACCGAGGTATTCGACCGGGTCGCCATCGCGGCGGGAACGGGCTTCGCTGACGGCCACGCGGTAGTGCGGCTCGTTCTTGGTGCCGAAGCGGGAAAGACGGATCTTGAGTGCCATTTGTTAGTGCTGAGGTGCTGTGCGGACAGCGGTGGTTGATTGGAAAAAAGCAAGAAGAGTCAGAAACCGCTTTCGCTTGTCAAGCCCCTACTCCTCCGGCGGATGCCCCGTTCGGGGTGAACCGGACCAAATGCCGCCCGATTCCGGGCAAGCGACTGACTGCCAACGGGTCAACGCCGCCAGATCGACCGGCATTTTTCGTCCATCTCTGCCGGTGGAACATAGTGCAAGGGTTGGCCGGATTTAATTTGTTGTTCATAATCGCGCAGGCAGGCGATGGCCGGACGCGCCAGCAGGAGAATCGCGATGAGATTCAGCCACGCCATCAGGCCGACGCCGATATCGCCCATTGCCCACGCCAATTCCGCCGTGTGCGACGTGCCGAAATACACCACCACCACAAAGATCGTCCGCAACCCGTGCAGCATCCACGGCCGCGTGGATTGCTTCTTCAAATAAGCGAGGCTGGTCTCCGCATAATAGTAGTAGGCCATGATCGTGGTGAACGCGAAAAAGAACAACGCGACCGCCACGAAGCCCTTGCCGAATCCCGGCAGCACGCTGTCCACCGCCGCCTGCGTATATGCCGGCCCTACTTCCAGGCCCCGCACGCCTTCGTGCAACACCGCCCCCGCCGAATCGACGACGTTGTAGGTGCCGGTGAGCAAGATCATGAACGCCGTGGCGCTGCAGATGAACCACGTGTCGAAATAAACCGAGAACGCCTGCACGAGCCCCTGCTCCGCCGGGTGCTTCACCTCGGCCGCCGCCGCCGCCATGGGCGCGGTGCCCTGCCCGGCCTCGTTGGAATACACGCCGCGCTTCACGCCCCACGCGACGGCCTGACCGACGACCGCGCCAAAAACCGCGCCGCCGCCAAACGCGCTCTTCACAATGAGCGCAAAAACCGCCGGCACTTCCTTGAGGTGCATCGCAATCACCACGGCCGCCACAAGCACGTAGCCGAACGCCATGAACGGCACGAGGAGCTGCGCCGCTGCGCTGATCCGCTTCGTGCCGCCAAAAATGATCAGGGCAATCAAGCCCGCCACGCCCGCCCCCGTCAGCCACCGCGGCACGGCAAATGCAGTTTCCATCGCCGCTCCGATACTGTTCGCCTGCACATTGGGCATGAAAATGCCCGCCGCCAACAGCGTCGCACCCGCGAACAGCACCGCATACCACTTCACCTTGAGCCCGCGCTCGATGTAGTAAGCCGGACCGCCGCGAAACTGGCCGTTGATCTCCTCCTTGTAGATTTGCGCCAGCGTCGCCTCGACAAACGCGGACCCCGCGCCGACGAATGCGATCACCCACATCCAGAAAATCGCCCCCGGACCACCAAACGCGATCGCCGTCGCGACCCCCGCGATGTTGCCCGTGCCGACGCGCCCCGACACCGCCAAGGCAAACGCCTGAAATGACGAGACACCCCGGTCCGTCGCCGAGGAACTGAACAACAGCCGCGCCGAACGGGTGAAGTGTCGCACTTGCGGAAACCGCATGCGCACGGAGAAATACAAACCGGCACCGAGGCAAAGATAGATGAGAGCCGGGCTCCAGATCAGCGCGTTGAGGGTGTTGATGGCGGATTCCACGGCCGCGGATCAAGACCGAGCGCGCGCCCCGGTGCACGCTCTAAGTTGCGACCGTCGCGGCCGGCCTCGCACGAGAGAATTTCCATTGACCGCCCTGCCCTCCGGCTGAAACCGTGCTCCCTTATGCTCAAAGCTGGCATCGTCGGTCTGCCCAACGTCGGCAAATCCACCCTCTTCAACGCCCTCACCCGCTCGCGCAAGGCCGAGGCGGCCAACTATCCCTTTTGCACCATCGACCCGAACATCGGCGTGGTCACCGTCCCCGACGAGCGTCTCGCCGTGCTCCAGAAAATCGCGAAGACCAGCGTCGTCATCCCGGCGGCGATTGAATTCGTGGACATCGCCGGCCTCGTCGCGGGCGCGAGCAAAGGCGAAGGCCTGGGCAACCAATTCCTCGCCAACATCCGCGAAGTCGATGCCATCGTGCAGGTCGTCCGCTGCTTCGAGGACGCCGATGTCGTTCATACCATGGGTGGCATTGATCCGGTGCGGGACATCGAGGTCATCACGACCGAACTCGTGCTCGCCGACCTCGACGCCGTCTCCAAGCGCATGTCCAAAACGCAAAAGAGCGCGAAGTCCGGCGACAAGGAAGCGATCATCGAGTTGGCCCTGCTCCAAAAGCTCGAGCCGCACCTGAACGCCAGCAAGACCGCCAACACCCTCGACGCCACCCCCGAGGAGAAGGCGTTGATGAAGCTGTTCCAACTGCTCACCGCCAAGCCGGTTCTTTTTGCCTGCAATGTCGCCGAGTCCGATCTCGCCACCGCGGAGCAAAACCCGTTCGTGCAACAGGTCGCCGAATACGTCCGCACGCACCACGACGCCGCCTACGTGCCGATCAGCGCCAAGATCGAGGCCGAGCTCATCGACCTTCCCGCCGACGAAGCCAAAGCTTTCCTGAAGGATCTCGGGGTCGACGACTCCGGCGTGTCCTCGTTGATCAACGGCACCTACCAACTCCTCGGCCTGCAGACCTATTTCACCGCCGGGGAAAAGGAAGTGCGCGCGTGGACGATTGTGAAGGGCTGGAAAGCCCCGCAGGCCGCCGGTGTCATTCACACCGACTTTGAAAGCGGCTTCATCAAGGCCGAGGTGGTCAGCTACGAAGACCTCGCGCGCCTCGGCTCGACCGCCGCCGCCCGCGAAGTCGGCAAATACAGGCTCGAAGGCAAGGAATACGTCTTCAAGGACGGCGACGTCGCCCTCTTCCGCTTCAACAACTGAGCGCAACCAGCGCCGTTGAACCACTGAGACACAGAGGACACGGAGACGAATTCAGATACTGGTCGGAAAATCTCTTCACCTCCGGCGGGTGAGTGTCGCATTCCCGCTTTGCGTCCATTCGCCGCCGACTCTGTGTCCTTGTATGTTCAATCCGATGTTAAAACTGGATGAGGGGAAAGCCAAAGACGGCTTCCGAGAATGGGCCTCACGGCTCGTCGGAGGAAGCCGTCTTTGGCGGGATTGCACGCCGGGGCCGCAAGGTCTTGGATGCAACGAC
>CAMTVF010000039.1:0-17707 GCA_947085115.1 uncultured Opitutaceae bacterium
GATTTGCCGCCGGCAAGATCTCTCAGTGCCTTCGCGTCTTCGTGGTTAATCTCCCTCTCCAGTCGGGCGAGGCGCCCGGCGAGCGTGGTGAGCGTGTCTTCGTCGCGTTTGCCGAGGGCGACGCCGAGGAGGAGGGCCGGGAAGGCGACGTTGCGCTGGCGTTCGAGCGGACGGGAGTCGGTCTTGTCGCTCTCGCACACGCCGACGGCATCGACGATAACGAAGTGGGTCTTGGCATGGGCGTCGGCGCCAGAGACGGCTTGCAGGTCGGTGGGCGTGAGGACGCGCGTGCCCCGGCCTTTCATCTGCTCAAAGTAGGTGCGGCTGCGGGTGTCGCGGAGAAAGAGGAGGCACTCGAGCGGCTTGATGTCGGTGCCGGTGGCGATCATGTCCACCGTCACGGCGATGCGGAGCGACGGGGAGGTGCGGAATTCCTGGATGAGGGTCTCGGACTTCTCGTAGCGCTTGGTCTCGGGGTTGTAGGTCTTGTAGGTGATCTTCTTGGCGAAGTCGTTGCCCTTGCCGAAGACTTCACGGACGAGATGCACGGTGTCCTCGGCGTGGGAGTCGTCCTTGCAGAAGATGAGGGTCTTGGGGACGAGGGAGCGGCCGGGGAAGAGTTCGGTGAAGAGGGCGTCCTTGAAGGCCTGCAGGACGGTGCGGATCTGCGACTTCACGACGACGGAGCGGTCGAGGTCCGCGGCGGCGTAGGCGAGGTCCTCGTCGAGGCGTTCCCAGCGGACGGCGCGGGTCTCCTTGCTGCGGCGGTCGACGTAGAAGCCTTTCTCGACCTTGCCGCCCTGCTCGGTGACCTGAGTCTTGATCCGGTAGACCTCGTAGCCGACGTTGACGCCATCGGCGACGGCGCGCTCGTGGTTGTATTCCATCACGAGGTTCTGGTTGAAGAAGCCGATGGTCTGCTTGGAGGGCGTGGCGGTGAGGCCGATGAGGAAGGCGTCGAAGTATTCGAGGACCTGCCGCCAGAGGCCGTAGATGGAGCGGTGGCACTCGTCGGTGACGATGAAGTCGAAGGCCTCGATGGGAATCCTGGGATTGTAGCTCACGTCCTTGGGGCGGTCGTCGGCCGTGGCGATCTCGTAGCCGGACTTCTCGTCGAGGTCTTCGTCGAGTTCCTCCCCGCGCAGGAGGGAGTAGAGGCGCTGGATGGTGCAGATGGTGACGCGGGCGACGGAATCGAGCTGGTTGGAGGTGAGATGCTGGACGTTGTAAACCTCGGTGAACTTGCGGCCGGTGTCGGGCGCGACAAACTGCTGGAACTCGGCCATGGCCTGCCGGCCGAGGTTGGCGCGGTCGACAAGGAAGAGGACGCGCTTGGCCCCGCCGTGCTTGATGAGCCGGTAGGTGAAGGCGCAGGCGGTGTAGGTCTTGCCGGCGCCGGTGGCCATCTGGATGAGGGCGCGGGGGCGGGCGGCGGTGAAAGACTCCTCCAGGTGCGTGATGCCCTCGACCTGACAGGCCCGGAGGTTTTGTGCCGTGAGCGGATGCGCGGCCGGCATGGCCGCGAGGCGGGCCCGGAGGGTGTCGGGCTCGTCCAGCCAGGCAGCAAAGGTCTCAGGGCGATGGAAGGTGTAGATCCGGCGCGAGCGCGGCTCGGGGTCGCGCTCGTCGCGGAAAAGGGTTTCGACGCCGGTGGATTCGTAGAGGAACGGAAGTCCGGAGACGCCGGCGGGCATCAGCTTGGCGAGGAAGTCGGGGAGGTTTTCGGCGTAGTTGGCGGATTGCTCAGACACGCCGGAGAGGGTTGTGCCGGTTTTCTTCGCCTCGATGACACCGACGGGGCGGCGATCCACGAGCAAGAGGTAGTCGCACGGGCCGGTCTTGAGCGGAACTTCGCGGAGGGCGATCCCCTTCCCCGCTCCCAAGTTCAGCGCTTTGTGGTTCTGAATGATCCAGCCGGACGCGATGAGCTGCTCATCGATCTTCTCGCGGGCTTGAGCTTCAGGGGCGGACATAGGGTGACGGGCCAATACTGGCTGGCCCACCGCGAATTGGCGGCGGAGTTATCCCCCCGCCTGCCGGAGGCGGCAATTCAAATTCAGAAAATCGAGGACGCGCCGGACAGAGGACCGCGACACAGGTCGGTCCCCATCCGCGACAATCGGGGCGTCCGTAGCGAAGGGGTCCGGTCGCTCGCGGGCATTGGCCGCACGCGCTCAGCGCAGGCCGAAGGCTTCGGGGCGGATTTCGCGGGCTTTCAACGCCTCTCGCAGGGCTGCGAGATCGAGTTTGTCGCCGGGCTTGACGCCGCGGTCCTTGAACCAGCCTTGGTTCATCTCGAGCGCAAACTGCATGTCGTGTCCGCGAGACGACACGGCGCGTTCATCGAGCGGATACAGAGGGTAGATTTCGCGCAACACGCCTGCGGCGTCGATATAGCCGATGTCGAGCGGCAGCGTGGTGTTGCGCATCCAGAAACTCATCTGCTGGCTGCGCGGGAAGACGAAGAGCATCCCTTCGTCGCGTCCCATCGTCTTGCGAAACATCAGACCGCGCTGCACCTCGTCGGGAAGCACGGCGACCTGCATCTGCACCGTTTGGGCGCCGAGCTTGATGGCGAAACGGTCATCGATCGTTTTGGGGGCGGTTCGCACGGGTTTTTCGCCACAGGCGGTGAGGGTGCCGAGCAGCACAAGACAAAAGCCAAGGGCAAGGTGGGAGCGGGAGAACATCTTTGCGTTTTAAGGTGAATACTGGCTAGACACCTGCTCGGAAAACTCAACTCCTCTGTCACCGGTGCCATGAAACCCCCTCCTCTGCTCTTCGCCGACACCCACAGCAGCGCCGATATGCTCTATTTCGGCGGCGTGGAAGTGCATGATCCCTTCATCGCGTTCGGGGCCCGAGGCAAAAAGATCACCGTCCAAAGCGCGCTCGAGTTTGGCCGCGTCAAACGCACCAGTCGGTTCGACGTCGTGCTGTCCCGCGAGGAATGGCTCGACAGGGCGAAGCGCCGCTTCGGTCCGAAGGCGGGCAGCGCCGAGATGATCGTCTGCCTCGCCAAGGCCCACCAGCAGCGCGCCTTCCGGATCGCCGACGATTTCCCGGCCGCGCTCTACGCCAAGCTTCAGGAGCACGGGCTGAAACTGGTCTTTGCCGACGGCATGCTTTTCCCGGAACGCGAAATCAAAACCGCAGACGAAGCCAAGGCCGTTCGCGCCGGCAACAAACTGGCCGCCGTCGGGTTTTCGGTGACGGAGGCGGTCCTGGCCGCCGCCACGATCAAGGGCCGCAGCCTGATTTTCGAAGGCAAGGCACTCACGTCGGAGCGCCTGCGTTTCCTGATTGAGACGGCGATCAAGGAAAAGGGCGGCGAGGCGCGGGACACCATCGTCGCGGGCGGCGATCAGGCCTGCGACCCGCACGAGCGCGGCTCAGGTCCGCTCCGGCCGCACGAGTTGATCATCGTCGATATCTTCCCGCGACACCTCAAGAGCGGCTATCACGGCGACATGACGCGCACCTACCTGAAAGGCCGGGCCCGCGAGGTGCAGCGCCGCATGGTCGAGACCGTGCGCTCCGCCCAACTGGTCGCCACGCGCGCGATCCGGGCCGGGGTCGATGGTCGCAAGGTTCACCAGGCCGTCGTCGATCTCTTCGAGGAGGAAGGCTACCAGACCAAACGCGGCACAAACGGTGCCACGGGCTTTTTCCACGGCACCGGCCACGGGCTCGGCCTCTCGATCCACGATCCCGGAGCGCGCATCGGGCCCGTTTCCGCCCGGCTCAAACGGGGCGCCGTGCTGACCGTCGAGCCCGGCCTGTATTACCCCGGTCTCGGCGGCTGCCGGTGGGAAGACGTCGTGCAAGTCACCTCCACCGGCACCAAACCCCTTTCCCGCCATCCCTACCGTTGGGAAATCCGCTAGCCTGTTTCCGAAGCATGAAATCCCTCCTCAAAAAAATCTCCAAACTGCACATTCTCGTCGTGGGCGACGTGATGCTCGATCACTACATCTGGGGTGACGCCCAGCGCATCTCCCCCGAGGCCCCGGTGCCGGTGATCGACATTGAGCGGGATACTTACAGTGCCGGTGGCGCGGCCAACGTCGCCCTCAACATCACCTCGCTCGGCGCAAAGGCCACCATCGCGGGCTTCTTCGGCCGCGACGATGCCGGCCAGCGTCTCACGGGTATTCTCACCCAAAAGGGCATCCAGACGGTATCCACTCCCGGCAGTGGATCGACCATTGTGAAGACCCGCGTGATCGTCCGCCGCCAGCAACTCTGCCGCCTCGACCGCGAATCCCCGCAGCCCCACTACGCGATCGACCCGAAACTGATCGAGGCGATCTTCGACAAGTTGGTGCGCAAGTGCGACGCCGTGATTTTTTCCGACTACGCCAAGGGCATGCTCACCGATGAATTGGTGGCCAAGGTGATGGCCCTCGCTCGCGAGCATGGGAAGTTCATCGCCATCGATCCCAAGCCGCGCCGCAAGATCCGGTTCTACGAACCCGATCTCATCACCCCGAATCGGAAGGAGGCCTTGCAGCTCGCGGGCATCGAACAGGAGGCCCACCAGCCCTTCCCCGCCGCCGAGGTTTGCGCGCGCATCTACGAGCAACACCGGCCGATGCACCTCGTCATCACGCTCAGTGAGGATGGCATGTTGCTGTCCCATCAAGGCAAGCCCGGCCGCGTCGTGCCCACCATGGCCCGCGAGGTCTTCGATGTCTCCGGTGCGGGCGATACCTCCATCGCCGCGTTGACGCTCGGGTTGGTCGCGGGCGCCGTGCTGGAGGAAGCCACCCAGTTCGCCAACATCGCCGCCGGGGTCGTCGTAGGCAAGCTGGGCACCGCCACCGTCACGCCCAAGGAAATCCTCGAGCACGTCGCCGAGGAAAACTGACCCGCGATGGCCAAGGCCCTGTTCCTCGACCGCGACGGCACGCTGATCCTCGACAAGGATTACCTCGCCGATCCCGCAGGCGTGGAGTTGATCCCCGGTGTGCCGGCCGCGCTCCGACGCGCGCGCTCGCTCGGCTACGGCCTCTTTCTCCTCACCAATCAATCCGGCATCGGCCGGGGCTTTCACACGATCGAGGACGCCCACCGGTGCAACGAGCGGATGGTCGACCTGATCGCTCTCCCGCCGCCGCTGTTTGACGGCATTTGCATTGTGCCCGAGGCACCCGACCAGCCATCGCTCTATCGCAAACCATCCCCGCGGTTCATCCTTGAGATGATCGCGCAGCACCATCTCGATCCGCAGGAATGCTGGATGGTGGGCGATCGCGAGAGCGACATCGCAGCGGGCCTCAACGCCGGCATTCGTGCCGTGGCGGTCTGCACGGGCAAACACGATGAAGCGGCGTGGGCTTCGCGGCTGCGACCCGACGTCCCGCTCCACCCCGATCTCGCCTCATTCGTGGCGACGCTCACCTGACTTGCCCTAACTGGCCGGGACCGAGTCCCCGGCGGCGGCCTCACCCAGCCGGCTGAGGACAATTTCCAAAATCTCGCGAACCGCCTCGGGCCGGCGATCGATATGGTCACCGCCCAGCCAGATCATCTCCTTGGGGCCCGCGATTGATCGCCCGAGTTTCTCAACCAACGCACGAGGCAACCGCCGGTCATCACGGGCGCCAATAATCACAATCGGACGGGGAGAAATCTGCGGCGCCCAATAGTCGGGCTCGAAGAGGGAACCGCGCGCGAGGCGGTAGATCAATCGGGCCGTCACACGGCGCAGCGGCCCCTGCGACAACCGGCCTTGGAGATTGTGATCGATCCACGCTTCCAAATCGGCACCTCCATGGATAAGCCACACGCGCCGAAAGCGGGGCTCGAGCGCTCCCGCCGCCGCCGCAAACGGCACGCCCAAACTCACTCCCGCAACCTCCATGCGCGACGGATCGACCCACGATTGCCGCGCAAGCCACTCCGTCGCGAGAAGCACCGCCCCAGGCGTTTCACGCAAGGCGTGACGGGCGGGCCCCACGACGCCGAGCGTTTGCCAAACCCCGCGCGGACGCTCGCGGCCATGATAAGGATAGTTCAACGCCGCCACGACAACGCCGCCCGGCGAGCCAAGCAGTTTCACCGCGTCACGCCCCGTGCGATGCCCCCCGAGCAGCACAACAACGGGCAATGGCTTTTCTCCGCCAGCCGGTCGCAGCACCCGCATCTCGACCTGCAGCCCCGTGTCAGCCACGAGGCGGATGTTCTGACTGACGAAGCCACCGGCTTCCAGCACTTCCAGCTCCTGCTCAATGGCGGCGATAGCTCCGCGCCGCTCCACGAAATTTGCCTCGGCCGGATTCGGGTTCGTCGCGAGCCACCAATACGCAGCCAAAAACACGATCCCCAGTCCGATTGCGAATAGCGCAAGCTTTTTGCCCATGCTGCGGAACATTGCCCGCACGGCGGCACAGTGCACCTGAAATCGTGGCGCAGCTCCCGGTGTTTTCGGCGTCGACGCCATTGCCTCCCGCGCCTTCTCTCTCGCCATGGCTTTCGCAAAGCAACGCCTCGATGAACTGTTGGTCGCACGCGGCCTGTGCGAATCCCGTTCGCAGGCCAAGGCTCTGATCATGACCGGACGCGTGCGGCATGGCACCGAGCGGCTGGAGAAGCCCGGCAAGGATTATCCCGTCGATTTTGAACTGACCGTGGAGCAACTGCCCCGATTCGTCGGACGCGGCGGCGACAAACTGGCGGCCTATCTCGAACGGTTTCCCGTCGGTCTGCAAGGCGCCCACGTGCTCGATGTCGGCGCCTCGACCGGCGGATTCACGGATTGTGCGCTGCAAGCCGGCGCCGCGTCCGCCACCTGTGTAGACGTGGGCACGGGGCAATTGCACGACAAGCTGCGCCGCGATCCCCGCGTCACGAATCTGGAAAAGACCAACGCGCGCCACCTCACGCCCGGCTCGCTGCCCCGCAGCTCTTACGACGCGGTGGTGATGGATCTCTCGTTTATTTCACTCAAGACAGTCCTGCCCTCCGTCTGGCCGTTTTTGCACCGCGGCGGAGTGCTCATCGCGTTGGTGAAGCCGCAATTCGAGGCGGGAAAAGCCGAGGTCGACCGCGGCCAGGGCATCATTCGCGATGACGCCGTGCGGACGCGCGTGCTCGCCGAGGTGCGGGCATTTGCGCTGAGCCAGCTGCCGGGGGCGGAATTGCACGGGGAATGCGAGTGTCCGATCCACGGCGCGGACGGCAATCGCGAGTATCTCCTCGGCCTGCGGCGGGCCGGTTAGCCCCGCAATCAGCACGCGATGCCCAGAGATTGGTATTTTCATCGCCGATTATCTCGCTAGCTTGCGGCTGCAATGCCTCCCTTTCGCCGCCTCGCCTTCGTCGTCAATCCAGACAAGCCCGGTGCATCTGAGCTGGCGGATGAGTTGCGGGAGATCGCCGGTCGCGCCGGAGTGAAACAGACCAAACTGAACAAGGGGCGCAAACTGCCGCGCGGCTATTTCAAAGGTTGCGACGCGGTGTGTGTGGTCGGGGGCGACGGCACCTTGCTCGGCGTCGTGCGTGCTGCGGCCCGCCAGGGCATTCCGGTCATCGGCGTTAATCGCGGCAGCCTCGGGTTTCTCACGACCTATTCAGCGGAAGAGGCGCCGGGACAATTCGAGGCGCTCCTCGGCGGCGACTACTGCCTCGCCTTGCGCGCCATGCTGGATTGCAAGATCGGCCCGGGCCGCCGCGACGCCGCGTTGAACGACGTGCTGATCAAGAACGAGGTCAACTCACGCCTCGTGCGGCTCGAGGTCTTCGCCGACGGCGAACTCGTCACCGACTACTATTGTGACGGCATCATTTTTTCCACGCCAACCGGCTCGACCGCCTACAACCTCGCGGCGGGCGGACCGATTATTCATCCTGCGGCCCAGGCCATCGCGATGACCCCGATTTGTCCGCACACGCTGAACAATCGCACGATCATTTTCCGCGACACGGTGAAGTTGCGCGTCGTCAACCGCACGGAGGACGCCCGCCTGCTCGTGGCAATCGATGGGCAGCGCAATTCGGTGGTCACGGGCAACTCCATCGACATCGCCCTGTCGTCGAGTCGTCTCGCGCTGGTGCAACCGCAGGGGTATTCCCATTTCGCCGTGATGCGGAGCAAACTGAAGTGGAGCGGCGGGCTGGCGGACAAAAAGTAATCCGGCCGTCCTTGGGTTGAGGGTTTGGCGCCTGCGGGAAGTCCAGACGGCGCGCCCTGCCAATCGCATGCCGTTCCATCGCCCAGGGTATAAAGGACGTTGCTCTGAACCCAATCGGAACACAAAAAACCCCGGCGCGCAGCCGGGGTCGGGGTGGTGAGAATCGAGGAAAGCGATTACTTCTTCCCGGCTTTTTCGGCCTTCTTGGCTTCGCGTTCCGCCTTTTTCTGTTCTGCCGCAGCGGCCTTGTCCGCCTTGGACTTGGCGGCCTCGTCCTTGTTGATTTTGCCGTCCTTGTTGGCGTCGTATTTGTCGAGCCGTTCCTGCTTGGCGGCGGCTTTTTGAGCCTCCTTGGCGGCCTTCATGGTCGCCATTTCGGCTTCGTCGAGCGTGCCATCCATGTTGGCATCGTATTTCTTGAGATCGGCCTTGCTCGGGCCCTTCTCCTTCTTCCCTTCATCATCCTGAGCAACGGCGACTGAGAAACCAAAGGCCAGCGCGAGCAAGCCCGTGAGAACGTAACGGAGCGAGTGAAGTTTCATAGGGTTCACAAACTGTTCCGCGCCCCTCGCCGACACAAGCCGCCTAGGAGACATTATTAGAGTGGTTTCCGGGCTTGACGACCAGTTGCGTGCGCTGCTCACGAGTGAAATAGGTCCGGGCAAACCGCCGCAAATCCGCCAACGTGACGGCATCGATCCGCGCGTCGTAATTCCGCCAGTCGTTCACCGGAAGACCGTGGACTCCACCGAGTGCGGCGAGCATCGCCCGGGCGGAGTTGGTTTGCATCGCCATCCGTTTCCCGGCCTTCAACCGGATTTGGCAGCGGAACAACTCCTCCGCGGTCACCTTTCCCTGCTGCACGCGGGAGATTTCCCGGGCAAATTCCCGCAACACCTCACGATGACGCTCCGGACTCGTGCCCGCGTAAAAGTAAAACATCGCCCGCTCCAAGCCGACGACCCGGCTGGAGCGGACGAAATAGGCCAGGCTCTTCTTCTCCCGCACCCGCTCGAACAAGTTCGAGGACATGCCACTGAACAATTCGTCCGCGACCTCGCTCACAAAATAATCCGGTGCTGTGAGCCCCGGCCCGGGGAAGGCCTCAAACACAACAGCCTGCTGCCGAGGTTGGGTTTCGACGAAGTCGCCGGCGGTTACCTGCAGCGCGTGGGTGGGAAACTCGTTTCGCCCCTTGGGCAGTTGGGCGAGAAATGCCTTCAGTTTCGGCACCAGTTTCTTGGCGTCGAAATCACCCGCCACGGCCAGCACCGCGTTGCCCGCCACGATCAATTTCGCGCGCAACGCCTTGAGATCGGACACGGTCATCGCCTGCAGGCCCTCCTCGTTGCCGATGGTATCGACGGCGAAAGGATGGGCACCGAAGAATTTTTCGCGCAGCAAACGGCGACCCACCGTCACGACGTCATCCTGTGACTCGCGAAGACTTGCCAGCGCCGCCGCGCGCTCAATCGCCAGACGCGCGGGCTTGAAGACGGGCCGCAGCACGGCATCGCCGATCAACTGCAGGGCGAGCGCAGCATCACCGGGCAGGACTTCCGCATAGAGGCCGATGCTGTTGGTGCCGGCAAAATCGCTGAACGTGCCCCCCACGCTTTCGATCGTGCGGGCAACCTCCTCCGCACTCCGGCGGGTCGTGTCCTTGGTCAGCAGGTTCGACAGCAAGGCGCTCACGCCGCGACGTCCGGTCGGCTCGAACACGGCACCACCGGCAAATGCGAGTCGCAGGTGCAGGTTTGGCAGCTGGTGGTTCGGTTGCAGCAAGAGCCTCGCGCCGTTCGGAAGTTTGATTTCCTCAAAATCGAGGGTCGCGCTCGTGCGCGGTGCGGTCGTCGCCGGGAGCGGGGCCGACTTCGCGGGATTGGACGAAACGACGGTAAGCCGCTCGGGCGCCAGATAGGTCTTGAGCACCCGGCGCAGGTCTGCGGGCGTGAGGGCGGTCAGTCGCTCAAAATAGCGGCGCGTGTAGTGGAGGTCGCCCACGATCACCTCCGCGGCGCCAAGCCTGCTGGCCTGGCCTGACATCGTCTTGCGCATGTTCACCTCGGAGGCGATCGCTTGGCGCACCGCTTTCGCGAGCGCCTGCGGACTGACGCCCTTGGCCGCAACACGAGCGATTTCACGCAGCACGGCGGCTTCGGCCGCCGCGCGTTTGTCAGGGTCGGAAAGGAAGGAGATAAAGAACAGGCCGCTGCTGCCGGGGCTCCACGTCATGGCGTCGATCGTCTGCACAAGCTGCGCCTTTTCCCGAATGGACTGCCAAAGAATGGAACTGTCGCCATGGCCCAACACCATCGCGAGCAGATCGAGTGCGGGCATGTCGGGATGCGTCAGGCCCGGAATCTGCCAACCGAAACCGCTGCGCGACACCTGCACGTCCTCGAAAAGATGTTGGTCGCGACGAGCGAGCTGGGACGATTCCTCCGGCACGGGCACGGGGGCTAGGCGACGGCGCGGTGTCTGGCCAAAATGCCCGGCAATGGCCGCACGCGTAGCATCGGGGTCGAAGTCGCCGACGATGACAACGGTGAGGTTGTTGGGCACGTAGCGTTCGCGGTAGTAGGCGGCAAGGTCCTCGTGCGTGGTGGCGGCAAAGACATCGCGGTGGCCGATGATCGGCTGGCGATAGGGATGGGCGCGGTAGGCGGTTTCAAACAGAGCCTGGGTGAGCCGCTGATCGGGATCATCGAGACACATGTCGATCTCGCGCAAGATGACTTCCTTCTCCTTGGCGACTTCGATCGCCGGCAGAGTGGAGCGCAAGGTGGCATCGGCGAGCAGATCAATGGCGACGCCCGTGTGTTCAGAGGGAAGATCGATGTAATAGACCGTGCGATCAAACGTCGTGTAGGCGTTGATGTTGCCGCCGTGGGCTTGGACGGTGGCGGAGATTTCACGACCGGCGCGGGTCTTCGTGCCCTTGAAAAGCATGTGCTCGAGGAAATGCGAGAGACCGGCCCCGAGATGCGCGCCTTCGTGGATGCTGCCGGTCTTCACCCAAACCTGCACGGATGCGACAGGGGCCGCTGAATCGCGCTTGAGGAGAACCGTGAGGCCGTTGGGCAGCTGGTAGCGCTCAATGGTCTCGCTCCAGAGGTTCTCGAGCAGTTGCAAATCGCGGGAGCGGGACGAAGGGGACTTGGACATGAAAAAGTTTGGGGAAGACTCCAGCAATCAGGCGGAGGTGCGAAGCGCAAGCTGGCAGCACGTCGGCGGCTGACCTCAGTTGCCCGTTGCGCCGAGGGAGGCTTTGCGTTTGCGCTGGTGGGTGGGCGCAAAGGGTTTCACGAAGGCTTCGTCAAAACTGTATATCTCGGCGAAATCTTCACGACAATCGGTCTCGTTCTTGCTGAAGACCTTGTAGTCGATGAGATTGAAGACGAGATCGCCAAAATCGCTGCACCGGGTGACACCCCAAGAATGGAGCACGGTGATCGCCAGCGGGCCGTATTGCTCGAGCGCGAATTCCCGAATGCCATTCAGCAACTCCGGGCCGGAAACGTGTTGCGACTTGCCCGTGCGCGCGGGTCCGCGCTTCTTCAAGTCCTTCACCGTGTAGTCGAGCGCCTGTCGCAGGAAGGTGTAGGCATTGCGGCCAAAGCGTGGGTCTTCCTTGCAGATGAGTTCGACGATTTCGCTGAATTCGGTGTCTTGCATGCCGTAAAAGGCAGGTAGCTAGCACACCGATTCCGGACGTGCAACCCTGCGCCCTGAGGAAATCCCATCGGACGCCATTTCGGGCCGTTTTTCGCAGTCCGGCGGGCCGAACGTCGCCCAAAAACGGAAAGGCCGCCTCGTTGGAGACGGCCTTCGCGCAAAAATGGAGCCAACAACTGGACTCGAACCAGCGACCCGCGCTTTACGAAAGCGCTGCTCTACCAACTGAGCTATGTTGGCGCAAAGAACAGAGGTGGGATTTCGCGCCCCTGCCTGAGTGCTGGCAAGCTCGTTTTTGTTTGGGCAGTAAATACTCAGAGTGTCGCACCCGCTCGGGTGAGAACCTCGTCACGACGACGCCGTGCGACGTCGAGCAACTTGGTTCCCAACGAGGCCCGGATCCGCGCCTTCGTCAACGGGGTGGGATGGATCGTGTAATGCACATACCACGTCCCGTTGTTGTTCCACAAGTGGTGGTTAAGATTCGAGGTCCGCACGCGCAGGGAGGTGCGCGGAAACGCGGGGCGCTGCACACGTGCGTCGATGACGAGGCGTTCCGTCTCGAGACGAACCGGGGCTATTTCGCAGTCTTCAGCGGCGGTGTCGCCGACTGGGATTCGGTGGTTTGGAGCGATCATAGTAACGAGGGGAGTATCAGCAGGTCGTGTGCCGTTGCCGGGGATATGTCACGTTTGTGGGTGGGTGATGGTTTCGAGGTGTAAAAAACGAAAGGCCGCCCTTGAGGGCGGCCTTTTCGATTACTTGGGAGATGGAACTTGTTCTCTCAGGTGTGCGAAAGCCGCCCGGAATTGGGTGCAAACAGAATAATCGCCACGTGTTTCGACGTGGTGACATTCAGTAGCCAATTTAGGTTGGACATCATTTTGCTAAGAGCGGGACTGGGCGACACTACGCGGATCGACCCTTTCGTCAAACCCTCATCTGGGCTATGACATTGGCCTGATTCAACCCAGCCAGCGGATAAATCCGAGCGAAACCACGCTCACGATCAGCCACAAGACGGTGCCCATGCCAAAGGGTCGCCAGCCGACACTGCGCAGATTCTCCTTTGATAAACTCGCTCCGATCAAGAAGAGCGTCGCCGCGAGACCAGCCTTGGCCGCCCGCGCGAGCCACGGGTAAACCTCCGCCCCTGCCGGCACGAACGAGGTGATGGCCGACGCGCCCACGAAAAGGACCACAAACCATGGAACCACCACCTTGGCCCCGCGCTTTTTCTCCAGCCATGCGGCAACAGCCACCAGCGGGAGGATCCAGAGAGCGCGCGCGAGTTTCACCGGCACGGCGACGGCCAGCGACTCCGCCGAATAGCGCGCCGCTGAGCCCACCACGGAACTGGTGTCGTGAATGGCGATCGCCGCCCAGTAGCCAAATTCCACCGGTGTCAGCTCCATCCAATGCCCGATCAGGGGAAAAACAAAGAGCGCCACGGCATTGAGCACGAAGACGCACCCGAGCGACACCGACATCACCCGCGCATCCGCGCCATAGACGGGACCAACCGCCGCAATCGCGCTGCCGCCACAAATCGCCGTGCCTGTGGAAATCAGCCGACCCGTCGTGCGTTCGACTTGGAAAAAACGCGCCAGTGCCACCCCGATGGCGAGCGTCACCGCCAAGGTCAGCGCGGTGGTCACCACACCGGTTGAGCCCGCCTTGATCACGGCATCGATCTGGATGCCGAAGCCCAGGCCCACCACGGACGCTTGCAGCAGGTATTTTTGCACCGTCGCCGCCCGCTTCGCATCCGTGTTGCCCACCAGCACGGCAAACACGAGTCCTGCGAACAAAGCCACCGGCGGAGTAACCCAAGGAAGACACGATGCCGCGGCCAACAGCCACAGCAGCGGTGTTTTCCAGGTTGGCGCGTGTTCTTGCATCCTCAAGGCTTGGCAGTAGTCCATCTCCTACTCCAGCCGGGAAAAATTCGCCGCCCCATCTATTTTGAAGACCGATCTATTCGATTTCACCCTGCCCGACCGCCTGATTGCGCAGACGCCTGCGCAACAGCGCGACCAGTCGCGCCTCCTCGTTGTGCATCGCAACGAGCACCGCGTGGAGCACCGGCATTTCCGGGAACTCGGCGAATACCTGCGCCCGGGCGACACCCTTTTTCGCAACAACGCCGCCGTCATCCCCGCGCGCCTGCACGCCCGCCGACCGACAGGCGGACAAGTCGAGTGCCTGCTCCTCCGACCCGCGGCCGACGCCGGAGAATGGTGGTGCTTGTTGCGTCCCGGACGAAAACTGCCGCCGGGCGAGCAGTTCGGCATTGAGGGATTCTTCACCGCGACCGTTCGGGAGAAGAGCCAAGAGGGAACCTTCCGGGTCGCCTTCGATTGCGCCGAAGGGGACATCCTCACCGTCGCCAATCGCGTGGGCGAAATGCCGTTGCCTCCGTATATCGGCGAACGCACCGATGCCGCGTTGAAGGAACTCGACCGCGAGCGTTATCAAACCGTCTATGCAGCGCGCGCCAAACCTGTCGCCGCCGCCGCGCCCACGGCAGGCCTCCATTTTACCGCTGAATTGCTTGCGGCCCTTGCGGAGCAAGGCGTGCACACGGCCGATGTGACCCTGCATGTCGGTCTCGGCACCTTCCGTCCGATCACCACCGAGCAGATTGAGGACCACGTCATTCACCGCGAGATCTACGAGATTTCCACGGCGACCCAACAGGCGCTCTTCGCCCCCACCGGCCGGCGCGTCGCCGTCGGCACCACCTCGCTCCGCTCGCTGGAAGATTTCCGACGCCACCACGCAGCCCCGCCCGGGCATGATCATTTCGGCGAGGCGGACATCTACATCTACCCACCCGCGGCCTTCGCGGCCACCGATGCCCTGATCACCAATTTCCACCAACCGCGCTCCACATTGCTCTGCCTCGTGGCGTCGTTCCTGGCACCGGGTTCAGCCGACGGCATTGGCTGGCTCAAGGAAATCTACACCGACGCGGTGGCGCGCGAATACCGCTTCTTCAGCTACGGCGACGCCATGCTGATCCTCTAAGCACGATCTGTTTGCGAATCGGGCCGACCTGACTATCCGTTTTTCCTCCCCTAAATTCCACCCATGAAAAAACTCATTTCCCTCCTCGCCTTGATCGGGCTCGTTTCCACTGCCTTTGCCGATACCTGGAAGATCGACCCCCGCCACTCCTCGGTGAACTTTTCGGTCCGCAACTTCTTCGTGCCCGTCGAGGGCTCGTTCAAGGTGCAGGAAGGCAGCATTGAGTTCGACGCCGCCAACCTCGCCGCGAGTTCCATCCATGCCGTCATCGCGGTCGTTTCCGTCAATACGCAGGATTCCGATCGCGACGCGCACCTCAACCGCGCAGACTTCTTCCTGGCCGAGCAATTTCCCACGGCCACCTTCAAGAGCTCGATCTGGACCGCGGCCGGCGAAAACAAATTCAAGGTCACGGGCGAACTGACAATCAAGGATGTGACCAAAGCGGTGACCCTCGACGTCGCCCTCTTGGGTTCCGGTCCGGGAGCGCGCGGCAGCACGGTTTCCGGCTGGCAAGCGACCACCAAGATCAATCGCAAGGACTGGGGTGTGAGCTACGGCCCGTCGATCGCCGACGAAGTTGCGCTCACGATCAACGTCCAAGGCATCAAGCAGCAAGCCGCTCAGTAAACGTCTATCAACCCGAATCCGTCATTTCAGGACGGCCGTGAGGCCGTCCTTTCTTTTTGGCCCCAGCTTGCTACGGTGGGCCTGTGACCGACGACGAACTGCAACACTTGATCGAGGAAGCCACCTTCGATTTCACCATGGGTGACAACGACGACGCCTTGGCCAAACTGGCTCGCGCCACGGAAGCTTCGCCCGCGTCATTCGCCGCATGGCACGCACTCGCCGAGATCAATTTCAACCTGCGCCGCTTCGACGCAGCCCTCGCGGCTGCCGAACGCGCTCATGCCCTCCAACCCGAGGACCTTTTCATCAACACCACGCTCTCGCGGGTCTGGATGGAAAAGGGGGACAAGGCCAAAGCCGAGCAATTCGGCGCCCAAGCCAAGATCCAGAGCTGGAAAGAGCAGTTGCGCGCCCCAAGCACCTCTTCCGGAAGCACTTCGACCTGACCGGACGAGCCGGTTGACAGTCGGCATCGCACCCACCTAACCTCCGCGCTCTATGGATAGACCTGTCTACCTGCTCGAGTTCGAGAAACCGCTCCGCGAACTTGAGAAGCAACTGGATGCCCTGCACCAGCAGTCGCTGGAGAATAATGTCGATATGGCCGCCGAACTCGGCGCGATCGAGGAAAAGATCGAACAGACACGCCGCGAGATTTACGCGAACCTCACTCCTTGGCAGCGTGTCATGGTCGCCCGCCATCCGCGGCGCCCCTATGCGCTCGATTACGTCGCGCAACTGTGCACCGATTTTCAAGAACTGCACGGCGACCGGCAGTTTCGCGATGATCAGGCGTTGATCGGCGGCACGGCGTTTTTCGACGGCCAGGCGGTGATGATCATCGCCCAGCAGAAAGGTCGGGACACCCGGGAAAACATCCTCCGCAACTTCGGGATGCCCCAACCGGAAGGTTACCGGAAGGCACTCCGCCTGATGAAACTCGCCGAGAAATTCGGCCTGCCCGTCCTCTCATTCATCGACACTCCCGGCGCCTATCCCGGTGTCGAATCCGAGGCCCGCCATGTTTCTGAAGCCATCGCCGTCAACCTGCGCGAAATGACTCTCCTCAAAGTGCCGACCATCGCGGTGATCGTAGGCGAAGGCGGCTCCGGCGGCGCCCTCGGCATTGGCGTGACGGATCGCATCTTGATTTTCGAAAACTCGTATTACTCGGTGATTTCGCCCGAAGGCTGCGCCGCCATTCTCTGGAAAGACCGCGCCAACGCCCCGCAAGCCGCCGAGGCCCTCAAACTCAACGCCGCCAACCTGAAGGAATTCGGCGTGGTCGACGAAGTCATTGTCGAACCGTTGGGGGGAGCCCACAACGACGTCGATGCTGCCGCTGCCGCGCTGAAGGATGCGTTTACCCGCCACCTCGGCGAGCTGCAGGGAAAATCAACCGAGCAGCTGCTCGACGATCGCTACGCCCGTTACCGGGCGCTTGGACAGTTCATCGAGGTCGCTGCTGATTGAGCGGCCGCAGATCGGCACGCTCGAGCTCAACCTGGAAGACAGCCTCTTCAATGCGCTCGGCAAGGGTCTCTCCGTGCTGGAGGCCACCCGGCGCTTCTCCCCGTCTCTCTCATGCGCACCGCCCTCGTCATGCAGCTCTTTGGCACGGCGGCTAATAATCGCGCAGGTAGATGCGGATTTCCACCTTCAGCCAGTCATGCAGCCACGCTTTGGTCTCCAGGCGGGCGAAGAGCAGTTTGCCGGCGTCCATCAGGCGCGCGAGCGCCTCGTTTTTCACCCGTGGCACGTAGCCAAGGATGCTCCCGTCCTCGGCGCGGATCATGATCGCCAGTGCGTCGTGCGCGTTGGCGGGCTCGCGCTGCAGCACCAGCAGCGCACCCGGTTGCAGCGCCGGCTCGATCGCCTTTGCATCGCGGTGCTTCGTCCCCGCGATGTGGCACTCGATCAGCATGATCTCACGCGCGAACGGCAGCAGCGCGCCGTTCTTCGCAAACGAGCCGTGCATCAGCGCGAGGAGCGCCGGATCAATTTTGGCCAATGAAGCTTCGTCCGCCATGGTCTTTCAGGAGCACGTCCAACTGCGCCTCGAGGGCGGCGCAGCGTTGTTGCAGTCCGGCGATGCGGCGCTCAATTTCAAGCCGTCGCGCCTCCACCCAGGCCCCATCCGCCAGTTGCTCGCGCAGGGGGAACGGCGGCTGGCTCCGGATGCGCTCAAGGTCCGCCAGCACCCGTGCGATCTGGCGGCGCAGCGTTTCGCC
>CAMTVF010000040.1:0-17197 GCA_947085115.1 uncultured Opitutaceae bacterium
ATGAAATAGCGCGGTGATTTTTCCGCGTGCGCCGGGGTGAAACGGATCGCGCGCTCCTTATCCTTCAACTCAAAGCACATCTCCTTGTATTCCTTCCATGCTTGGAGCGGATCGTCGGCGTGCTGCCCGGACTGCGGCGGCGCATCCAGCCAGATCGGATGGTTTTCCGGCTTGGTCAGGGCCTCATAGAGGGTGGCACTGCCGAAGTCGTCGCGGTGTTCACCTTGAATCTCAGCGACGTCGGCCCACAGTTCCCCGGGAGTGAACGCACCGCGGGCCGCACGTTTGCGCCAAACCTCGCGGATCTTTGGCCAGCCGCGCAGGGTTCGTTCTTGGATGGTGTATTCGACTGGCTCGCCCTCCGCCGCCTCCCCGAGACAACCGAGCTTGTCGGCGTCCGTGAGCAAAGAGCGCAAAAGGGCGATCCGGTGGTCGCCGGCAAAGGTGAAGCTTGGTGCCGCTTCGTCGTCGGCATCGGACACGGCGTTATTCTTCGCCGGCTTTTTCTTCTCCGCTGCCACCGGCACGTCTTTGAGCCAGCCTGCGTCGGGTTCGATGGCATGGAGCTGCTCGCGCCGTTTGCGTGCGCCAGTAGCACGCGTCTGGGTGTCCTGAAAAAAACGGTGCGGTGACTTAATCGCTTCGAGGAATGCGGCGAGATCGAAATCAAACCAGACCGCGCGATCGGTGTTGGCCGGCGCGCGAAACAAGGCGCGGTTGGTAAAGTAGTCGAAGAGCGATTCGTCGCCGGTGCGCGCATCCGCAATTGGGTCGGGTGCCACCACCGGAGCTTCCTTGACCACAAGGTTTTTAGTGGCCTGCTTAAACGCTTCTCCAGCCGCCACCTCAGGCCAGAGGTGCAGCACGAGAGCGAACGGGTAGAGCCCGGAAGGTTTGCGCCCCAACTGCGGCACCTGTAGTGCGTCGCCTTGCTTGGCGAGGTGGGCGGTGAACACCGCCTCGTGCTGGCCGAGACCGGGGGCTTTTCTGATGGCAGACTTGAATTGCTTCAGTGCCTCCTCTCTGGCCTCCTCACCAGTGAGGTATTCGGTGGGCATTTGCGTGACGAATCGGCCGGGCTCAAGCAAACCTGCGGCGATGGCTAGGGTTGCAGGGGAAGCGGCGTGGACGGCTTGAGTCTGGCGGATGCGATCAGTTTCCTGCTGAGCGACGACATTGCGTGGCGTAGCGGACAGTGAACCTTTGGTCGTGCAAAGCCAGGGAAGCCGGTTGACACATAGCTGGTTCAGATCAGAGGTGTCAGCTTCCTCCAGCAATTGCAGTAACGCAGCAGCCCGTTGCGTGGGGGTGGAGCCATTGGCGCGAAGGATGGCCTGCGCGGAGGTATCGAACGCGGCGTGTTCATTTGTCATGCTGGCATCGACGCCGAGCAAGGGCGCGAGGCGCTTATGCGGACCATCGTAACGCAAAGCCCTGCGACGGCCATCGAGCCAGTTTTCCCGCACTTGAGCACGCCAAGCCAAGGCAGCGGCTCCTTGTGCGGTATCGGGTGTGAGCCCTTCGGCCAGTGCCGCCAGCGCCAGGGTATAATAATTCACCGCGTCCTGAAACAGCTCGTGGTGTTTCCACAGCGCATCCTGCCAGTCGGGGAGCGGGTCCCATTCGTTCTTCACGCCGGGCCTGGGGATTTGGACGGACGAGACGCGGCCTTGGTAGATGCGGTTCATGGCGGGGCTGACTTGTGGCAATAATCAATCATCCCGATCTCTCACGCGGAATCGGATTGGTCTTGGCGGGCCCGGAGGATTTCTGGCCGACAGGCGTGCGATGGTCAACAGTGCTTCCGGGGGCGACTGGCGCGCACAAGGCGGGCGGGGGAATGGGCACCAAGGTCATTCTCCGTTCGGTGACTCATCGGTCTTCCTGTTCGCCGTTCGCCCCGCGTGTCATTCGTCTGCTCAGTTCGTTGGCCCCTCTCCGTGCACTCCGGGTCCTGTGCTTCAGAAACCCCTTCGTGCATTTTTCAAACCTCCATTGCGCTCTTCCTCGACGCCGTCAGCCGGTCGCTTCGAGACGTTGGAGGTCGATTGCTTTGTTGTTCGCGTCGGTGGTCAGCACGAACCGTCCGACGACGCCATCGTGAGAAACATGTTTCACCAGAAGATTGGCCGGGAACTGAATGTTCCGTCCGTCCGAGGCGCGAGCGATGACCGAGCGTGTCTCACCCCGGTAATATTGCAGCAGCTTCCCCGGCGGGATGGAGAGGTGGAACTCGTAGCGGTGCATGGCGTGGGGCGGCTACGGATTTAGTCACGAAGCGTCCGGTGACGATGCAAATTTGGCGCGGGCGCCGGGTGAGCAGAACGTTTGAACCAGAGGCACGGAGGGCACGGCAAGAACCGGAAGGGCGGAAGCAGGAGGCGCACGGGCACACGAAAACAGGAGGAGGGCTTGTTTCGGAGCCCACGACTTTCACGAAGCGAACCGGACGGTTGCGCCGCTAGCGCTTGGTGAGGCGATCTACGTTTCCCTTCAGAAGTTTGACCGTCTCGGCATTTTGGGCCTGGGCCGCCACCGCCTGCAATTGTTCCTTCGCGAAGTTTGAGTTGGTGATGGTTGTTCCACTGGCTTTTAGCACAGACTTCGCAGTGTCTTGATCCAGCGTCTTGATTTCAGCCAGCAAATCGGCGCGTTTCCCCACAGTTCCGTCGAGCCAGTTGGCAAAGAATGCGCCCTTGGGTTGGGACAACACGGTCATGAACTGGTTTGGCGCGGTGCCGGTTGCAGGGTCGCCTCCGGTCGGCCTTCCCAGATAGGCTGGAGTTCCGGAAGGATCAACGGTGCCAGTGGTGTTCACGCCCAGCTGGTTTCCGCCAAGCGCGACGGTGAAGATCACCAGTGTGTTGAGCACCCACCAAATCCCGCGTTTCAAGAGCGGCATCTGCAACCACCCGACAACGACGAGAGCCATGAGTCCGCTCAGGGCGATGCCGGTGTAGTTCGGCGGAGCGTCGAATTGAACCGCCAGCACATTTGTAATGGTTAAGGTTAAGCCGCCGGCCAAACCGGGGGTAAGGGTGGATTCCTTGGTCAGAAAACCGGGCAGATCATCGGTCAGTCCGTCGGTCTTACCTTTGTCGTTGCTGTCGCTCATGTGGCACCTGTGGGGTTGGGCCGCCTACGCACCGAAGCGCGCTCGGCTGGATTCAGGAAGAAAGCGTGGAGGATTCGTAGCCGCGCGAATCCGGTTGCCTAGAAGCATTGTATTCATGCGAGCAATTCTGATTGCATCACCCGTGGCCCGAGGGGACGTGTGAGGATCAGAAAGTGAGTGTCCCTCGTCAAACTCCGAGAGGCCCGGGGCGATCCAGCGCACGCGATAGCAGAGGCCGTAATGCTTCGCAGGGTGAATGAGCCGGGCGGGGCAAAGCCAACCGATCAAGGCTTTGGTTTGAGGCCGGCTTCGAGTTTGGCGGTCAGTTCGGCCGCTGCCTTGGCCTTGTTATACTCGTCCCACACAATCGTCATTCCGCTGACCTTGCTCCATTCGGCTGTGCTGGCGTCGGCCCGCAACCAGGTTCTCTTGAATTTCGCGGCGTCCGGTTTGCCTGTCTCGGTCCAAGCCGTTCCTTGGGAGTTTGTCCCCAAGACCAGTTGGATTTGTTCTTCGATCCACACGCCGGGCTTGACGTAGCTGATGCGGTGGCAACGTCCTTCGATGAGGTCGCACTTGATGCGCCAGTCGCCTTGGCGGAAAAACAAAGTTGGTCCGAGTTCTTGAGTCTTGCCCTGGGCGTGGACCGAATGCTTGGAGCGGGCGACGGGCTCGCCGAAACGAGTGATCAGCTCCTTTTCGGATTCACCGAGTCGGGCGTGGGCCAGGGTGGCAAGGGCGAGCGCAACAACTCCCATCGCCAGTATCGCGAGCGATCCTTTCATGTTTTTGGTGAAACCTCCCGGCCCGTGGTCGAGAAACCCTGCGGGTTCGCGCGTTCGCACGGGCAAGCGGCTTTAGAATCAGTCGGGGCGATCATGGGTGTGATGGACAATCCTCCGTCCGTGGCCCCGGGGGTGCGCGTAGAGTTGAAAGAACCGACGAGGGCGTCAAATGCCAACGGCACCGCAGGAAGAGGATTCGGATTCAATGAAAGCGACAAGAGCGATGCTCTCAGGGATCGAGGTGGAACGCGTTGTCCTCAACGCGTTCGATTCGTTTCGGAAAGCGTGCTGGCGGCAACACGCTCCGCCCTTTGGCGGGCCGTGGCTACGGTCGAAAGGCGATTGGTAACCGGTATAGAAACTCAATTGGACACAGAGTGCGTTGAGGTAAGCACAGACCGCAAAGATATGATCCGGGTAATCAGGATTCTTCTCACCGCACCGGGCGCGAAAAAGCGCGACTCGTGGGAATCGCGCTTCTTTGGGGAGGTGACGCTCCGGTAAACCAACTGGCTCTACCTTGTCAGATCAGGGGGCACGTTGGAAAGAGCTTCTTCCATCGTGGTGAAACCTTCTTTCACCTTGAGCATGGAGTCTTGGTGCAGGGTTTTCATGCCGTTCTTCATCGCGACGCGTTTAAGATCAGCGACTTCGACCTCTTTGTTGATGGCTTCGGTGAGCTCCTCGGAGTTGGTCATGAGTTCGTGGATGCCGACGCGGCCCTTGTATCCCGTGCCGCCGCAGACGTGACAGCCGCCATGCGCGGCTTTGAAGACCTCGGTGCCGGCGGGGAAATCGATGGCGCTGCTGAGGAGTTCGAATTCGCGGCCCTCGGGGACGTATTTGATTTTGCAATTCTTGCAGACGCGGCGGAGGAGACGTTGGGCGCTGACGCAGACGAGGGAGGCGGAGATGTTGAAGGGCTCGATGCCCATCTCGCCCATGCGGGAGATGGTGGAGGGCGCGTCGTTGGTGTGCAGCGTGGAGACAAGCAAATGGCCGGTGAGCGCGGCTTCGCAGGCGATCTGGGCCGTTTCCTTGTCGCGGATTTCACCGACCAGAATGATGTCCGGGTCCATGCGGAGGTAGCAGCGGAGGGCGCGCTCGAAGGTGAGGCCGATCTGCCGGTTCATCTGCATCTGGTTGATGCCGGCGAGCGTGTATTCGATGGGGTCCTCGGCGGTCTGGATGTTCACGTCGGGGGTGTTCACCTCGGCGAGCGCGGAGTAGAGCGTCATGGACTTGCCGGAGCCGGTGGGCCCGCAGTGCAGAATCATGCCGTAGGGCTGGCGGACGCACTCGCGGTATTTGGCGAGGTTCTCCATCGAAAACCCGAGGGCCGGGAGGGGCAAGGTGGACTTCTGCTTGTCGAGGATGCGCATGACGACCTTTTCGCCATGGTTCATCGGGCCGGTGGCGACGCGCAGATCGATATCAATGTTCTTCTTCGTGAAATTCTTGAAGACGATGCGGCCGTCCTGCGGGAGGCGCCGCTCGGAGATGTCGAGGTTGCACATGATCTTCAGGCGCGAGATCATGGCGTTTACGACTTGCTTGGGGAGGCGGAGCTTTTCCTGGCAAAGACCGTCGATGCGGTAGCGGACCATGAGATCCTTTTCCTGGGGCTCGATATGGATGTCGGACGCGCCGGACACGTAGGCATCCTCGATGATGCGATTGACGAGCTGGATAATGGGGGCCGAGTCCTCGCTTTCGAGGTCGGAGGCCTTGACCTCGCCGGTGCCCTCGGCGCTGTAGGCGCTGCCAATCAAGTCAGCAACGGTATCGATATCCACGTCGGTCTCGTCGGGGGTCTTGGCGGCCTTGGCGCCCTTGAAATAGGTCTTGATCAGCTCGTCGAGGTAGGTGGCGGAGATGACGCGCACTTCTTCAATGTGGAGATCGGTGGCCTGGGAAAACGCCTCGCGCTTCGCGTAGTCGAGGGGGTTGGTCATCAGCACGGTCACGCCGTTGGTGTCGATTTTCTTGACCGGGAAAATTCCTTCGCGGCGAATGACGGCCTCGCCGATGACTTCGATGAATTTCTCGTCCACTTCGCCGTCGGCGAGTTGGGTGACGAGGGGGAGTTCGGTGAAGCGGGCGATGAATTTGGCGGTGTCGTCGGCGCTGAGCTGGAACTTCGGGTCCAGCATGCGTTGCATGAGGGTGGAGGAGTATTCCGCGACTTCCTGCAGCATCGCGAGGTCCTTGTCCGTAAAGTGTCCGTCGGTGCCGGCGGAGGGTTCCTTGTTCAACACCTGGATGGCACCGATGATGATGTTGGCCTTCAGTGGCACGGTGAGCATCGAGTGCACATCGAAGCCGGTGTTCATGTTCTTCAACGAGGCGGCTTCCGGGCCGTTGCTGGTGAAAAAGAGGGGTTCACCGGACTTGATGACCTTGCCGACATTGCCCGTGCCGGCAGGAAGGCGCAGCGCCAGCAGTTTGGAGGCGGTGTCCTTGAACTGGACCTGTTTTGCGGCGTCGTCACCCCAGAGGGTCGGGGAGTAATAGACCTGCTTGAAGGCAATCTCGCCCCCCTCGACCAGGTAGAGGGTCATCGACTGCGCCTGGAGGGACTCGACGACCTTGGAGGCGGTGAGCTCGATGACGGAGGCGACGTCTTCGCGGCTTGGCGCTGGCTTCGAGATAATCTTGATGAGGAGGGAACGACGGAGCGTGCCCGTGAGATTACTGCTGGGTGTTGCCATGGGGTGACGTCGGCGTCGGAGCTCACGCGAGGAAGATCAAATGTGAGCTGCGACGAAAATCTCTCTTGCGTGTAGGTCAAAATTTTCGCGTGGTCGAGGGCGAACTTCCCGCATGCGCGCCTGGCTCAACGATGTATGGCAGAAACTTTCTTCGCGCACCGTCTCGGCCGACGCCCACGAGGCTGGTGAGCGCGGCGAAGCAGCTGCGGCGGAATTCCTGAAGTTGCGGCACAATTTCCACGTGGTGACCCGCAATTGGCGGAGTCCGCGGGACCTGCGGGACGAGATCGATATCGTCGCTCGCGATGGTGAGGTGTTGGTGTTCGTCGAGGTGAAGGCGCGGAGCGACCGGGCCATCGTGCCGGGCTTCTATGCCGTGAATGCCCGCAAGAAACGGGTGCTGCGCCGGGCTGTGCACGCGTATCTCGCCGTGTTGAAGGAACCGCCCCGCACCTTTCGCTTCGATGTGGTGGAGGTGGCTCTGAGCGACCGCCTGCCGCCACAATGCATGCATTTCGAAAACGTGGCGCTCTTCCCCAAGGGGTATCATGTCGCGCGCTCGAGTGGTTCGCTGGCGCAGGTGAGCCGAAAAGCGTAGGCTATCAGCTGAGAGCTGTCAGCAGTGAGCTGTGGGCAGTGAGCGTGCGCGCCCGGCGACTTGTAATCCATTAAGTTACAAACCGGCTTGGGGCCGGAGGGGGAGAGCGACCAGCTACCGTGACCAGCGACCAGTGAGCTGAGAGCTGTGGGCTGTGACGTGGGTCGTGTCATGGGTGATTTAATTCCTTGGCGGTTTGGGTGGGATGAGAAAACATCAACGCTCATGTCCGACCACGAACGGCACCCGTTCCTCCACGGCCTCAGCAAGCACCGCGGTGCGCCACCGACGGTCGTCATCATCTTCGGTGCGTCCGGCGATCTCACGGCCCGCAAGCTGGTGCCGGCCATCTACAACCTTGCGCTCGATGGCCTGCTGCCGGCGGATTTCTATTTGATTGGCTTCGGTCGCAAGCCGATTCCCGACCCAGAGTTTCAACAGGTCGCGGCGGACGCGGTGCGGGAATTTTCGCGGCGCGAATTGCAGGACGATGTGTGGTTGCGCCTCGCTCCCCGCACGCTTTACGTCAGCGGTGGCTACGACGAGGCCGGGGCGTTCCAGAAATTGGCGGAACGGATCAAAGGGATTGAAAAGGAGATCGGGCAGGAACTGCAGACCCTGTTTTACATCTCGACGCCCCCGTCGGTGTTTGCCCCGATCATTGAAAATCTCGGCACCAGCGGACTCGCCCAGCGCCATGTCGGTCAGCCGCATCAATCGAAGGTCATCGTCGAAAAGCCATTCGGCAAGGACCTCGCCAGCGCGCAGTCGCTCAATCGGACCATCGCGTCGGTGTTCGAGGAGTCGCAGGTGTTTCGCATCGATCACTACCTCGGCAAGGAGACCGTGCAGGACCTGCTCGTGCAGCGCTTTGCCAACGCGATTTTCGAACCGTTGTGGAATCGCAACTTCGTCGATCACGTGCAGATCACGGTGTCCGAGGAAGTCGGCGTAGGCACGCGGGCCGGTTATTACGAGGGCAGCGGTGCGTTGCGCGACATGATTCAGAATCACACGATGCAGTTGCTCGCCCTCACCGCGATGGAGCCGCCGGTCTCGCTCGACGCGGAATCGATCCGCAACGAAAAGGTGAAATTGTTGCAGGCCATTCAGCCCCTGAGGCTCGACGCCGGCGCCGGTGAAGTCGCCCGCGCGCAATACACGGAAGGGTTGCTCGGCGGCAATCCGGTGCCCGGCTACATGCAGGCGGACGGCGTCGACGCGAATTCGTCGACCGAGACTTTCGCGGCGCTGCGGCTCAACATCAACAACTGGCGCTGGCAGGGTGTGCCGTTCTACCTGCGTTCCGGCAAGCGCATGGCGCGGCGCGTGACGGAGATCGCGATTCGCTTCAAGCGTGCGCCGGGAAATATCTTTGCGGAGTCGGAGCGCTTCCAGCTCGCGGCCAACACCCTCGCGTTCCAGATCCAGCCCGACGAGGGCATGAGCATGATCCTGAATGCGAAGATTCCCGGCCTCGAGACCCGCACGCAGCCGGTGAAGATGAACTTCAAATACGCCACCACATTCGGCTCGAACACCCCCGAGGCTTACGAGCGGCTGGTGCTCGATGCGATGATCGGAGACGGCACGCTTTTCATTCGCGGCGACGAGACCGAGCGTTCATGGCAACTCGTCACGCCCATCCTCGAACACTGGAAGACGCAGGGCCGCACCGGACTCGATACCTACAGCGCCGGCTCGTGGGGCCCGAAGTCCGCCGACGCCCTTTTGGCCGCCAACGGACACAGCTGGCGCGAACCCTGAGGCGCGATGTCCGCGATTTTCAAAGCACTCCCGGGGATGGAGGTGCCCGTCGGCGGAATCAACGACGGGTTCAACCACCTCTGGAACAACACCGATGCGCAAGACTTGCGCGCGATGCAGCTCAACCTGGTGGTGCACTTCGGCCTCAACTCCACGCCGGAGGATGCCGAGGTGCAGTTTCGGCACACGGTGGAGTTTGCGCGACGTTACCCGTGTCGCGTGGTGGTGCTCTGCCCCGAGCGCGATCCGGTTGCCCCGCGGGCGTTCCAAGCCAAAATTTACGGCGAATGTTTTCTCGGCAAATCGGGCAAGGATACGCGATGCTGCGAGTTCGTGATGCTCAGCTACCCGGTGGGCACGCATGACTTTTTGCAAAACCAGGTGTCGATCTGCCTATCGACAGATTTGCCCCTCTATTACTGGGCGCATCGATTTTCGTCCAACAACCGGTTGGCGGCCTACCACTACCTGCTCACGAAATCGCGGCGGGTGCTCTTCGACAGTGCAGTGGTGCCGGCGGATGCATTCACTTTCTCGTGGCCGAATCCCGCGGCGGTGCGCGATCTCGCCTACACGCGCACGCGGGTGCTGCGGCAGACGCTCGGGCAATTCATGAGCCGCTATGCGCCGGCGGACATCGTGGCCGGGCTGCGGGGCGTCACGCTGCAGCACCGCGCGGACCTGGCCTCCGAAGCCGCCGCCATGCTCAGCTGGTTGAAGAAAGGCCTCGCGCGCTGCGGCGCCCACGTGGAGGACCTCCGCTTTGATCACATGACCTGCGAAACGGACGGCTGCTTCAAGATCAGCTACGACTACGGCCGGACGGGAAAACAATTTGCGTGGTCGGCCGATCTCGCGCGCAACCACGCGGAATTTTCAGGCGACCTCGGACACGGGCGCACGACCTTGGTCGCCGGGGCGCGGTTGCTGGAACCCGGCGAGGCCCTTGGCGAGGCGATGTTTTTCTGATGCGCGACCCGGTGCAAACGAGCGGGAAAGTTTCTCCGTGACCTTGCGCCCGTCCCTGTGCTCTCTGTGAAGCAGACATGAAGGAACTCAGCACCAGTTACGGCCGCGTCTTTATCGGTTCGAAGGAAGAGTGCTTTCGGACGGCCGTGTTTCTGGCCGAGGGCCAGCGCGGGCGGCACCCGACCTCCAAACATTTCACCTGGGCGCTCACCGGTGGTTCCACCCCGAAGGAATGGTATCAATGGTGCGTGGCGAAGGATGCGATCTCGCCCGGCACGCTCGCCGCTGCGCACTGGTTCGTGAGTGATGAGCGCTACGTGCGGATCGACAGCCACGAGAGCAATTTCGGCACGGCGGACCGGCTGTTGTTGAAACCGCTGGGCATTCCGCCCGCCCGCAAGCACCCGTGGTCCACGAACGTGCCTCCGGCGATGGCGGCGGTGGAGTTTGAACGCATGGGGGCACCTTGGTTCGGTCGCGACCGCACGTTTGATGTGTGCTTCCTCGGCATGGGCGACGATTGCCACACCGCGTCACTTTTTCCAGGCAGTCCGTTGCTCAAGGACGACGGAGGCCATTTCTTCGCGGCGATTGATGTGCCGGAGAAGGGATGGCGGCTCACGATCACCCCCAGTGGCCTCAAGGCTGCGGGGCTCCTGGTGGTGATGGCGCTGGGCGATGGCAAAGCAGAGACGCTGCACCGCGTGCTCGCGGGTGAATTCGACCCGCACCAGATTCCGGCGCAGACGCTCAAGGCCTGCAGTCAAAACGTCGTGTGGCTGGTCGACGAAGCGGCGGCGGCGAAGTTTCTCGCGAAATAAGCGAAGGCGGGTCGCTGGCGTCAGAGCACGCGGAGACCGAGCAGTGCGTTTTCGATACGGTCGAAGGTGGGCACACCGGCCTGAACGAAGGCAGCGCGGTATTCCGCGTAGGCGGGACCGGCGTCGATGGCGACGGCGAGGGGCTTTTTCTGGGCGCGGGCGAGAGCCGCGAGTTTGGTGGCGAAACCCTGCGCGGCGATGCCGTCGGTGCCGAGGTTGCGCGTGAATGGCACCAGTCCGACCACCAGCACGGCGCACTCGGTCAGCAGAATCTTCGCCGCATCGAGGTAGGCCGCTTCCGCTGCCATCGGCGTGAGGTCGAGCGGCAGACGGGGAGCCACCAGTCCGTCGAGAGAATGACTCTCCAGCGCCAGTGAGAGATTCTTTGTCGCCTTGGCGGACAGTTGCGCGGCCGGAAGTTCCGGACCGAAGAGATCGCTGCCGTTGACGCTTTCGAAGCCGGCGTTTGTCAGCAGCGCGACCGAACCTTTCACGAGGTGTGGGTAAGCCCCGAGCCATGCGAGCGCGGCGTCGAATTCGGCAATGGTTTCCGTGAAGCGCACGCCACAGCGTTCGAGCAAGGCGCGTTCGAGAACGAGATTGCCAGCCATGGCGCCGGTGTGACTGGCGGCAGCAGCCTGGCCCGCTTCGGTGCGTCCGGCACGATGCAGGATCACGTGCGCCTCGCGGTGGTGCATCACGCGAGCAGCCCGGGCAAAAATGGCGAGTTGACCTGGGCCGAATCCCTCGACGTAACAGGCCGCCGGTCCGGGTTGCGTCTCATGGGAAAGGGCGGCGAGCACATCACCGAGGGCAACATCCATTTGGTTGCCCAGCGCTACGCCGAGCTCGAAACGCAACTCCGGTTGACGCGAACGACGGCAGAGCAGGAACGCCCCGCTCTGACTCAAGAGCGTCAACTTCCCGTCGGTGGGGGCAGGCGCATCGAGTTTGTCGGTGGGAATGAAAGACGTGTCGAGCGATGCCTCCGGCACCCAGTGGCCGAGGAAGTTGGGCCCGAGAATCGCGGGCGTCCACCGACCGGCGGCGCGCTTGTCGTGGAGCAGTTGTTTTAGTTTCTCGCCGAGACCGTTGGTATCGGCGCCGTCGCCAATACCTCCGGCGACAAGGCCGACGCAGCTGGCGCCACCGCCTTGTTGAATGAGGGTTGTGAGGACGTCCGCTGCGGCAGCGGCGGGCAACGAGAGCAGCAGCAAGTCAACCGGAGCGGCGAGGAGCGCACTCACGTCCGGCAAACACGGCAAATCGAGGAAGCGGTCGTGCCCGGGCTTGATGAGCACGAGGTCGCCCTTCGGCAGCGGGTAGCGACGGAGGTTGTCAAGAATGGTTCGACCCACTCCGCCGGCCTTGCTGGATACCCCGGCCAGAGCGATGCGCCGCGGCGTGCGCAGGGCTTCGAGAAAATCATTATGCGGCGGAAGGCGATCGGGCGCGTGCGGGGCCCGGCGGCCGACGGCGTCGAGCGGACGCGGCGTGCCCTGGGTGTCGAGCGCCACCGGATTCATCTCGAGCAGCGCGAGCCCCTCGGATTCGGCGAGCGCGGCAAGTTGCCAGAGGCCGTTGAGGAAGAGGCGCAGGTTCTCCGGTGTGGTGAGCGGTCGCGTGCCTCGCAACCGGCCCAGCCAGATGCGGCCGATCAAATGCGCCTCGAGTTCGGCGAGGGCCTCGTCCGGCGTCATCACCGCCATCGGCCAGCGGCAGGTGGGAGCGAGTTCGGCCAGCGCCTCGGCTTGGAGTCCGCCGAAACCAAAAAGGGCGACCCAACCCGCATCGGTGCGCGAAAGGGAAACGAAACCCTCGGAGGGCAAGTCGCTGTTGCGCTGGAGGAGAATCCGTTCGCAGACAAGACCGTCGAGCCATTCGTGTCCGGCAGCTTCGATTCGTTCGCGCATGGCGGCGGTCTCGGTGGTGATTTGCGCGGCGTCGAAATCGATGAAGCGCACGGCACCGAGTTCTGATTTGTGCCAGACCTCGTAGCCGAGGCCCTTCAACACGACGGGTTCGCCCGGCTTGAAGGGCAAGAAACCACCGGAGATACCGTGGCGTGGCGGCATCAGATCGGTTTGGCTGATCAAATCGTATGCTTCCGCTTCGCTGACAAAGGCGCGGTGCGCGGCAACAGGCAACGCGCCGGTGCGTTTGGCTCCGGCGTCAGGGAGTGGAGACTTGGGACTCATGAATGGACGGGTTCGACGGCGGCTTGCCCGGCAGCGAAGGCAGAGTGGTTCAAGGGCAGAACGGCGGCCTTGTCTTTCAGCACATGGGCCAGCGTATCCATGAGCGCGTCGCCAGGGAGAATGCGGGTGAAGGCCTGCAACGTGCCGAGCGCAACGACGTTTTTGACCATTGGCTTGCCGAGATCGGCGGCGATTTGGGTGAAGGGCACGGCCAACACGGTGCGGCCCGTCGGGAGATTCTTCGGCGGCTTCGGAATCATGGTGCTATCGTAGATGATCGTGCCGCCCACGGCGACCTGCGACGCGAACTTGGCGAGGCTCGGGGCGTTGAAGGCGACGAGCACGTCGGGTTGGGACGCCGCGGGATTGAGCACTTCGTCAGCGGCGATGTGCACGTCGGCGTAGGAAGTGCCGCCGCGGCTCTCTGGTCCGTAGGCGGGGATGTGGGTGGCATCGTAACCGAGTTCGATGGCGGCACGCACAAGCAGGAGCGCGGCCGTCTGGGCGCCGTCGCCGCCGGAGCCGGCGAATTTGAAGCTGAGATCGCGCTTGGCGAGGTGCGCGGGCCAGGCTGCGCGTTCGCGATTGGCGCGAGCGGGTTCGGCCCCGCTGAGGCCCAGCACCGCTTCGGGTTCGAAGGATGGCCGAGGGCCCGTGAACCAAGGCTCAGTGACGACGTCTTTTTTCACCCCGAGCGGGAAGATCGGCTCCATGTTTTCCTTCACCCACTTTTCGGCGTCGACGGGTGACAGCTTGAGGTGGGTGGGGCATTCCGAGAGCACTTCGATGAACGAGTAGCCACGGCGCTCTTGTTGGAGCGTGAGGGCCTTCTTGATCGCCTTGCGCGCCTTCACGCGGTTCTTCGCGTCGTAGAGGGCGACGCGCTCCACGTAGATCGGGCCGTCGAGCTGGGCGATGAGTTCCGCCATCTTGAGCGGCTGGCCCATCGCGCGCGTGCGGCCTTCCGGGCTGGTGGCCGTGCGTTGGCCGACGAGCGAGGTCGGGGCGAGCTGGCCACCGGTCATCCCGTAGATGGCATTGTTGATGAAAATGACCGTGATCGGCAGACCCATCTGCGCGACGGAGATCGTTTCGGCGAGACCGATCGACGCGAGATCGCCGTCACCTTGATAGGAGATGACGAGCGAGTCGGGATTCGCGAGTTTGTGGCCGAGGCCGACGACCGGGGCGCGCCCGTGCGCCGCCTGCGAGTTGCCGACGTCGAAGTAGTAATAGGCAAACACCGAGCAGCCGACGGGGCTGATGAAGATCGTGCGATCCTGCGCGCCGAGACTCTCGATGATCTCGGCGATGTCGCGATGGACCACGCCGTGGCCGCAACCGGGACAATAGTGCGTGCTCTGAGCCTTGAGCCCGACGCCGCCGGCATGCCGTTCGAATTGATCGTAGAATACGCCACTCATGATGCCACCTCCCGGCCCGCGAGGAGCTGGTTGAGAATTTCGTCCTGCGACGGCAGGATACCGCCGTGACGCCGCACCGATTCGATGTGGGGCGGCATGTAGCCCGCATGACTCAACGCGAGGCGGAGTTCGTTCTCCAACTGGCCCGGGCCGGCCTCGACCACGACGATGCGGTCGATCTGCGGCAACAGGTCGGTGAGGAGCTTGATGGGGAAGGGCCAGAGGGTGACGGGGCGGAAGAGCCCGACGCGGAGGCCGACCTCGCGGGCGGCAGCGATGGCGCCCTTGGCCATGCGTGCGGGGGTGTTGCAGGCAATGATGAGCGTGTCGGCGTCGGCGCAGCGGTAGAGATCGGCGCGCTGTTCGGCCTCGGCGATCTGCGCGTATTTGCGATTCAGGTGCTCGTTGTGTTTCTCGAGATCAACTTCGGCGAGTTGGATGGAAGTAATGACATTGTGCCGATGCCCACGGTCGCCGCACACCGCCCAAGCCGGAATCCCGCGCTTGATCATGTGGCGCGGCAGCTTGACCACACCCGTCATCTGACCGAGGTAGCCGTCGCCGAGGATCACGACCGGGATGCGGTAACGAAAGCTCAGGTCGAACGACACCATCGCGAGATCGAGCATTTCTTGCGGGGTGCCGGGAGCGAGAACGATGGCGTGCGAATTGCCGTGGCCGAGGCCGCGACACGCCATGCTGATGTCGGCTTGTTCGGGCCCGAGATTGCCGAGGCCGGGACCGCCACGCATGATATTGACGAAGACGCCCGGCAGTTCTGCACCGACCATGTAGCTGATGCCTTCAAGCATGAGACTGAAGCCGGGACCGCTGGTGAACGTGATGCAAGGCACGCCGCCACCGCCGGCACCATACATCATGTTCACTGCGGCGGTTTCGCTCACGGCTTGGACAAAGGAACCGTTGAGCTTGGGGAGAATCTTGGCCATGAGTTCCGATCCTTCCGTGCTCGGCGTGATCGGGTAACCGAAGACGTGCCGACAACCACCGAGCAACGCGCCGATGGCGGATGCGTAGTTGCCCTTGAGCACCATTGGTTCGCAGGCGGGAAGTTCGATGCGCTCGTCGGGCTGGTCGGCCGCGGGTTCGGCCTCAATTTGGCGCGGGCCGAAGAGTTTCGCCGGGTCGTTGAGTTCGAAATCCCCGTCGGGGCCACAGGACGCGCCGCATCTTTCTGTTTCCGGCCGCAGGCCGAAGGGCTCGGGGCAGGCCTGCATGCACAACGTGCAGCCGTTGCAGGCATCGAGGTTGAGCTCGACGGGAATGAGGCCGGTGACCGGATTGATTTCGTGACCGGGGGTGATGCAGTGCTTCGGACACGCGTCGATGCAACGCAGACAGCCCTTGCAATACTCCGGTTGGAGAAAGGGTTTCGGGCGAAGGGGAGAGACCATGGCGAGTTGGCGCCGGTGCCGGAGGGGTGGCGGTTCAGCGCGTGGAGGTTTGTGTCATAGTAGTCTCAGATCGGCGCTGGCACTGTGCATGGGTTGCGCGACCTTGTGCAGGCGTTGGGGTGTGCTGTTACGCCGAAAGGATGAGTGTCCGGCACAGCTCAAGGCGGGCGGGAGATTTATCGTGAACGCGGCGGTAAACCCTGATTACTCATGACATGGCTTGGATCTGGCTCATTGTTGCTGGCGCGCTCGAAATCGGGTGGGCTATCGGACTGAAATATACGCAGGGATTTTCGAAACTCTGGCCCAGTGTGACCACGGTCATGCTCATGCTCGCCAGCTTCTGGTGTCTTGCGCAGGCCGTGAAGGTGTTGCCGCTCGGCACCAGCTATGCCGTCTGGACGGGCATCGGGGTCGTGGGCACCGCCATCGCCGGCATCGTGCTCTTCAAGGAGCCCGCGACCGCCGCCCGGCTGGTGTGCATGGTTTTGATTGTGGGTGGCATCTTCGGGTTGAAGCTGACGAACGGGTGAGCGGCGCGTAGGGGAACGAGTGATACTCGCGTTGCTCGATTCCGCCGTTGCCTGAACGCCAAGGGTAATGCGCATTTTTTGCTAACCCGACTTTCGTGCGAAAGTCGGGCTAGCGTTTGGGCAGGCGCAGTTTCAACAGTGCCCGGATTACGCGGGGATCCTGCCTCATATCCAAGATGGCAACGACAGTGGTGACCGCCGGTTCGATCGCAAAGTAGATGCCGAAATAGGTCCGGCGGATGATGGCCCGGCGAAAGAAGCGGTGCTTTTTGGGGAACTGCTTGGGGTTCCACTCGATCCAAGTCACGGCCTCACGGAATCGGGAGAGGAATTTATCGGCCCCTCCGCTCAACCAGGAGTTGTAGAATTCCCGGGCGTAGTTGAGGTCATGCTCAACCGGCTCAAGGAACTCCACCCGCTGGCTTTTCACGACCGGTCGAGACGTCGTTCCAGCTCCGGCAGCGTGATCCGCTTCACTTTGCCGGCCTGGTAGGCGGCCCAGCGCTCATCAATGATTTTCTTGTGGACCGAACTGACCGGCAGGCTGTCGTCCACGCCCGAGAACCAGAGTTCCTCCGCCAGCTTCATCCGCTGGCGCTTGGGCAGCTTGGTCAGTTCGGGGAAATTGGCGAGGGTCATGAGAGCAAACTAACTGGTAAGCACAGGCGGTCAATCACGGGTTGGCTGCCGCTTGATTCTGCAGATCGTGACGGCGCGGTGGGTATGAGTTCAGGACATGGGTGACAGTGCATATTCAAGACATCGGTGACACTCTGGCCAGAGTGACCGTGCTTCGACAAAGAAGGACGGATGCCTTGGCCCATCCAAAACGTGAACACCATCCGCAGTGAGTTTGTAACC
>CAMTVF010000041.1:0-44333 GCA_947085115.1 uncultured Opitutaceae bacterium
GACCTCCCGAGAGGCGCGTCTTGATTTGTTTCACCTTCTCCCCACGGTGCCTTCACCGAACGCCGGCCCTTCGGCGGCATTTCGGAGAGGGATGCCGCGAGAGGCAATCAGTCCAAGTGAGGACTGTATTCAGGGACCAGGCCCAGCAGGTCGGCCGCATTCACGAAGAAATCCACCACCTGCGTTTCAAACGCGACGACATCCGCCGGCCGGTCGGCGGGCACAACCATGCCCGGCGTCGTGGCTTGCTCGGCAGTGGAAGTGGTGCGGGCCATGGCGGGTGACAAAGACAGATTCGGCCGGTTGTTCAATTCAAAATGAAATAAACAACCCGAAATCAGAAAATTCCCCGCTCCGATTCCTTCCCCGAAAATGTGGACCAAGCTTGTCGGTGGGTCCGCGACTCTCTTTCCCGCCGCCACGTGCCGCGCCCATGCTTCTCCACGGTTTTAATTTTCGCACTCTTCGCGAGCGGGTTGATCAGCGGCAACTGGCCCTGGCGACACCCCCCTGCCCGCCCGCCGGCACCGGTGGTCGTTTTTCAATCAAACAGGCCGGCCAGGGCCGTCAGATGCGCGTCGTCGTGCTCCATGTCCACGCCATGCTCCCAGGCACAGGCCGCGATCAGCAGGTCAGCACCCGGCACCGTGTGCCCGGCGGCCCGGGCTCGCCGGGCCAGCTCCCGCGCCCGGCCCCAGACGGCATCGGTCGTCGGCAGCAGCGTGACATCGGCTTCCAGCGCCTCCATCTGCTTGCGCTCCGCGGCCCCGCGCAGTCCGCTCCACAATTCCAACCGGACGAAGTCGCACCAGGCGGCATCACCGCCCAACATAAGGGCCTGCACCCGGGCCCGGACGACCGCGTCGCCGTCGCGCCGCATCGCGTCGATCCAGCTGGAGGTGTCGATGAGCTTCATGTCAGTCCGTCTCCCGCATTTGCTTCAATTCCTTCCGCGTGAACAGGCCCTTGAAGGTCCCCATCTTGGCCGCCAGCCGGCCGAGCCGCTGCCGCCGGTTGTAATCGGCCACCGCCACGCTCACCGCCTCGGTCTTGGTCTTCGCGCCGGTGTGCCGGATGGCTTCCGCAAGCTCGTCTTCGGGAAGGTCGATTGTCGTTTTCATGCTTCCGATACTGACTTTAACAGATTCCTTTTCAAGCTGCATTTCCGGCTGCCAGCTGGCAGCCGGCCTTCACCGGACGCGAAGCGGCCTGCCAGCCATAGGCCTTGCGACGGCCGGTCGGACGGCTGGTGCCACGCGGATGAGTGAGGATTCCCGGAGGCATCTGCAATAGGGAGGCGGGGCTATCCCGGATATTTCACACCCTGGCCCCGACCCCATCAGCAAAATATCCGTTAGCCCCGACGCAGTCGGCCAAACAGGGCGAACAAATCACACCTCGGGGTGTGATTTGTTCGGGCTATCAGTCCCGCGAAGCGTGCGGAGCAGGCAAAAACCAGCGGGCTGACAGACATTGGACGTCCGGAGCTGGGAACCGGGCAGGTTCCCGCCGCTGTCCGCCCCGCGCTTCATGCTGCGTTCCTCCCTGGCCCCGCCCAACCCTCCCCGATCAGATGAGCACGTGCGTCATTTGAACGCACTAGCTCACGCGGCCGATCCCCATCCTCACTCCGCCTCGCGGCTTGACGCCGGAGGGGTTCGTGCGTCATTTGGTTGCACATGAAATCAGTCACCCTCCGCCACATGCAGCACCACCTGAGCGACGTCATGCGCCACGTGGACCAAGGCCAGGAGGTGCTCGTGACCCGCCGTCGCCGCACCATCGCCCGTCTCGTGCCCGCCGCGCCGGCCGCCGCCCGGGTCAAATGGCCCGACTTCGCCGCCCGCACCGCCAAGGCTTCCGCACTTGTCGCCGCCCGCATCAAGGGCTCCCCGCTCAGCGCCACCATCCTGGATGAACGCGACTGAGCGGCGGCCCCGCCGGGAAACCCGGCGGGGAAACCTTCAGCCGTCGCCGGGCCTATGGCTGACAAGGAAACTTGAAACCTGAAAAAGGGACGGCGAACCCATCCAAGGCGCGCGAACACTCATGACCGCTTTTGGCCTTTATCTGGACACTTCCGCCCTGGTGAAGCTCTATGTGCGGGAGCCGGAAACCCCCGCGCTGTCCGCCTTTGTCCGCAAGCTGGCCCCACCCCTGCCCTTCTCCTCCCTGCATGAGCTGGAACTGGCCCACGCCCTGGAACGCCGCCGCGAGGAAGGGGATATAACCACGATCGGCTTGAGCCAGATCACCGGGGCCCTCGACAAGGATCTGACCCAGGGCGTGCTGGCGCGGCCCGCCACGGAATGGCCCGGCACCTTTGCCCGCGCCATCCATCTCCTGCGCCAGCACCGGGGTCTGCGCTCGCTCGACGCCCTGCACATCGGCCATGCTCTCGAATCCGGGGCGCCCTGGTTTGTCACCTACGACCGCCGGCAAGGCAAAGCCGCCAGCGCCGAGGGGCTGAGACTCTGGCCGAACCTGTGAATGATCGTTCAACGACCGCATCTGCCACTGAATCTACGGGGCGAGCGCAAAGGCCCCGATACCAGCCCTGGGGGATTTCGCCGTCATAGACAAACCCGAGGCAGTCCCAAAGATGGCCGAGGGCGTCTTCCCGGTGGTCACGGGAACCGGGTTGCCCGATGAGCGCCATACACTTCCCCGATGATGTAAGGCACGGAATGCCACGAGAGGTAAAGGGACGCCCAGCGGTTGTGCAGAAGACTTGCCGGCGGTTTTTCTCTCCGGAGACTTTAACGGAACGGATGATTTTGGCGCAGGGGTTGGATTGCATGTTAAGAGACAGTTGCGGGAGAAAGACACGGTCCGCCTGATTATGGCAGCGGGTATGTTAAGAGTGTCAGCGGCGGCAATACCGTCTTCGTCGTCCGGCAGCGGGAACTCCCCGCCCTCTTGGGGCGAAAGTCCGGGCCGAAGCCGATTACCGCAATGCCATGGCCGAATACGACCGGCAGGTCGGCATTACGTTGGAAATGCTAAACATCGGCGTGGCTGTGCCGAAGTAGTATTCTGTGTTTGTAGTTTGTGTGTCACAGGCGGCGACCCCCAGAAGGCGCCGCCTGTTTCTTTCGCCGGATCGCGCCACCCCACCCGCCCAGCCCCGGTCGGAACAATCTCAGATTGACCGAACTTTGATATTTCGGAACTGCACATCCTTGCCTGCGAGAACAAAATTACCCTTGCGCAGGCCGCCGTAATCTCGAATGCCCGCGAAACGACTCGCCGCAACGGCTTGGCGCCAACTGGGCGAACCCAAGGTGTAACTGTGAATCCGCTCCCCATTGATCCAGTGTTCAACATGATTGCCGTAAACGACAATCTTGGTGCGATACCAGATGTCAAATTGCGGCGTGATCGTCCGGTCCGGCGGACCAAGACCATTGCCCGCCAACGCCTCGCGATGCCCCGCGAGCTCGACCATGAGGCCGATTTCCTCGGGCACCGCTGCGTCCTCCGAGACGTGAAAATAGACTTCACCGCGACCGCCCTCGGCCACTTTCCAGTCAAACAGGATCTCAAATTCCTGGAATTCGGCCACACTGACGAGTCCGACCCCTGACGCACCCACGAGCGATCCGCCGACCACGGTCCAGTTAGCCGGCACCTTGTTGGCGCGATAGCCTCGCCAATCTGATGCATCCTTGCCGTCAAACAGCAGCTTCCAACCCTGTGAGCGCTCCAGCGCAGTCAGCATGACTGTTTCAGCGGTTGCCACAGCCCCACCGACAAACATTGCCGCCACAAGAACAACGGATTTCAGACTCATGCCGCAGGGTAAGCGACGGGAAGAAAGAGGTCAATCCGCCACTGACTGGCTAATGCAGCGACGCCAAGGCGAGCCGCGCAGCCAACGCGAGCAACAGAACACCCATGATGCGGTCAAACCAGTGCCCGGCCCGCAAAAAAGCCCGCCGCACCCGCTCCTTGGTGAAGAAAAGGGAGACGCAGGTAAACCAAGTCGCCGTCGCAAACGCCATCCAGACACCATAGCCGGCCTGTATCCACTGCGGGGTCAACGGGCTGATGACCGTGGCAAACAGCGCGATGAAGAAAAGGGCCGCTTTGGGATTGAAGACATTGACGGCAAACCCGCTTACAAAAGCGCTGTGGGAGCCAGGAACGCTCGGGACACCCACCGGGGACACCCCTACGGCAGCCGTATGCTCCGGGCGAGGTTTGGAGCGCAACGCGTTGAGACCAATCCACGCGAGGTAGGACGCGCCGACATACTTCAAAATGAGAAACCACGTTTCGGATTGCGACAGGAGCACACCGATGCCGAGCAAAGAGTAACCGACGTGAACAAGAATCCCGGTTCCGATTCCGAGACTGGTCCAAATCGCCACCTTGCGCCCGTGCACGATGCTTTGCCGCAGGACGATGGCAAAATCCGGCCCCGGGCTCGCCACCGCGAGCAAGTGAGCCAAGGCAACCCAGAGAAATTCAGCCCAATAAGACATGTTGCGCGGCGCTGAAAGAAGCAGCAACCTGCCGCTCAATTCAATGCTACTCTGCGAGTCAGCAAGGAATCATCGCCAGCACGTTCGCACGGGATCCCATTAGACCTGCGCGACCTGCAATTTCCCCTGCATATCCGCTTTGAACACTGCGCTCGCCGCTTGAACCTCCAGCTCGAACTTCTTGAGGTTAAAGCCAAAGAAAACCCTTTCGCGCATCACTTTCCAAGCGCCGGTATCCTCGAGCGCCGGCAGGAGCGCCGGCACAAACTCGCCGTGGCTGCCGAGGTGGTTGCGCACGCAGAGCTCGCGGGAGAGAGCGACGATTCCAACCAAGTCGCGGTCCTCCGCGGCCTCTTCGGGCGAGTCAAACCACCGCATGGCATTGCAGTAGGCCTTGGGCAGACCGCGTTTCTCGCCAAAGTGCGCCGCCATTTCCGGCGTCGTGCAATTGAGGAACAGGCGTTCGGCTTCGCGCTGGGGAATTTTTTCCCGCAGCGAGTAATCGCGGATGACCTGAAAACCATGCGGATACAGGCGCACCAGAAGCAATTTGCCGAGGTCATGAATCAGCGCCGCCGTGCAGGCACGCGTCTCCAAGCTGTTAAATTCCAGAAAACGACACACGTAACGAGCGGTATGGGCCATGCCGCGTTGAAACGTCCAATACTGCGCCCAACTCAGCGGCGGGCGATGCATCCAGCGCTCCTCCACCGTCTCGAGCTTGCGCGCCAGCGAGATGAGCCCTTGGTCGCCGATGATGCTCACCGCCAACTGCGGATTTTCGATGCGTGCATCATCCGAGTCGTGAGTATGGACGGCATTCGCCGCAAACAACAATTCCGCCGACAGCCCCGGGTCGCGATCCACGAGTTCCATCAGGGGCGACAAACTGGAGGGATTACCCGCCACCGACATTTGAAATGCCGCGGCTGCGGTTTCCATCACCGGGGCACCGGTCAAGTGCTCCAGTTGTTGCTGGACTTGGGCCCACGTGACCAAGGGGCACTGCTTCTTGGCGGGGGCGCCCTCCCATTGGGCGAGCAGTTGTTCCTCGGTCCGGCGTTTGACTTGGTCATCCGTCAGGAATCCATCAGGAATGAGTCCCGGGTTAAGATGATGATAGATCAGGCTCCGCCCAAACTCGAGTTGCTCAAGCGCAGTGGAAAACGCCGGCCACGAGTCCACTTCCATGGCCGTTCGCAGGGCCGACAGACATTCGACGATGCCCCAGGCACCCGTAGTCTCAGCAATGGTATTCACTTCTTCGAGTCGTTCGAGTATCCGGGGAGCGGCCAAGGCTTTGGCCCAGTTGGCGAAGTCGGCCTTCATCGTCGCGAGCTCGGAGTGGAGGGTGGCGAGTTGGCGTCGCAGTTCTTGCGTGGTGATCCCCATCTGCCGGCAAAATGACTTCTCCTCTTCAAAATGCCGCGGGCGCCACGGGTTGGCCATCGCGTTGCGCAATTCCGTGGTAATCGCCGTCTCTTGGTACGGTTTGATGAGAAAATTCTGCACCTGAAGGGCCATGCCCCGCTGCACCAATTCGCGGTTGCTGGCCGCGGCGTAGATGAGCACCGGCATGATCTTCAGGCTCGGGTCGCGGCGGAGCATTTGCACAAATTCCAACCCGCCTTCCGTGCCCAACTTGATTTCGGTAAAGACCAGATCGACCGTCACATTGGTGTAGATAAAATCCATCGCCTCTCGCGCCGTGGTGACACAGGCCAAACGATGCCCTCCACGCTCGAGAATGCCGCGCAGGGCCTTTCTCGCCACGTCTGACGGGTCGATAAGAAGGATGTTAGCCAATGGGAGACGCAGTCACAGGACGGTTCTGTAATCTACCTGTGATAACGGCACAAACCCCTCTCCCATAAAGGGCTGAATCCTATCACCGGCGCGCAAGATGCCTGAGAACACCTAAATCATTGATCTCCGGCAGCTAAATCGCCGATCAACCCCGCAATTCCATGTCTTGCGGCACGGTCGTCAGGGACTCCGCGAGCGTGGTCAGGCCATCGCGGACCTTGAGAACGCTGTCTTGGTGAAGCGTTTTCATGCCGCCGCGCATCGCGATCTTCTTCAACTCGGCAGTCTCCAGTTCCTTGTTGATGCCCGCAATCAGTTCCTCGTTGGACACCATCAATTCGTGGATACCCACGCGGCCCTTGTAGCCACTGTTGTTGCACTTCGGACAACCTTGGGGCGCAGCCTTGTAGATCGGACCACTCCAACCGATTGCCCGTTCACAAATCTCCTTTTCCCGGCCCTCAGGCTCGTAGGCGATCCGGCAACTCTTGCACACCCGGCGCATGAGTCGCTGCGCAACGACGCAGACCAGCGACGACGAAATCATGAACGGCTCGACCCCCATGTCCACAAACCGCGCCACGGTGCTGGGTGCGTCGTTGGTGTGCAGCGTCGAGATCAGCATGTGACCGGTGAGCGCGGCCTCCACCGCGATATTGGCGGTCTCCTTGTCACGAATTTCGCCCACCAGAATGATATCAGGATCCTGACGCAAAAACGCGCGCAACGCCGCCGCGAAGGTCAACCCGATCTGCCGGTGCATCTGCATCTGATTGATGCCGGCGAGCGTGTATTCGATCGGATCTTCCGCGGTGCGGATGACCACGTCCGGGGTATTGATCTCGTTCAATGCCGAGTAGAGCGTCATCGACTTGCCGGACCCCGTCGGGCCGCAGTGCAAAATCATGCCGTAAGGCTGCCGGATGCACTCGCGGTATCTTGTGAGATTCTCCTCGGAAAAACCAAGCGCGGGCAGCGGCAGGGTCGACTTCTGCTTGTCGAGAATACGCATCACGATGCCCTCGCCGTGATTCAGCGGCGCCGTCGAGACGCGCAAATCGATATCGATGCCCTTCTTGGTATATTGTTTGAAAACAATACGACCGTCCTGCGGCAGGCGCCGCTCGGCAATGTCGAGATCGCACATGATCTTCAGGCGGGCGATGAGCGCCCCCTTGACCTTGGCCGGCAACCGGAGCTTTTCCTGCGTGAGGCCGTCAATGCGGTAGCGGATCACCAGGTCTTTCTCCTGGGGTTCAACGTGGATATCTGACGCGCCCGCGAAATAGGCATCCTCGATGATGCGATTCGCCAGCTGAATGACCGGCGCGGATTCCTCGTCGGACAAATCCTCCGCGTGAATTTCAGCCTGATCATCGGAAAACTCCGCGCCCAACAGGCGCACGACATCGGAAAACTCCACCTGATCGCCAGTGCCGTCCTTCCTGAGTTTCTCCTTGAGATCCGACTCCCGGCCAAGGAAGCGCACGACCTTGAGGCCTGTCTTCTCGGTGATCTTGGCGGCAACTTGATGCTCAAAGGGGTTGGCAAAGGCCACCAGCAGCATTTCGCCGACCTGCCCGACCGGCAAAATCGTGTTCTTCTGGCAGAACTCCAGGTCGATCCTCTCAAACGTGGTGTTGTTCAGTTTGTAGCGCGCGACGTTGAACGGCGACAAACCCAACGCGCGGCACTTCGAAATCTGCAACTGGAACGGTGTGATCTTGAAGTCAGCTTGCAGCAGCTGGTCCAACTGGTCGCCCGTCACTTCATCCGGTCGGGTGACAACCGCTTCGCGTTGCTCCGGCGTCAGCTTTTCCAGCTCAACCAGTTTGTCGACAATCAGGGTCTGAACGCGTCCAAGAGGCATATCACGCAGTTGGTTTGGGGAGTGCGGCCTCGCGCTCCGCCTGCTGGCGTTCTAGGAATTCCGCGATGATCTCCATCGTCGTCGTATACCAGAGGATGGGGCCGTCCAGTTGCTTTTCCCAGTGGGCGCGAACGGCCGGACTGAGATAATAGGCCGTCGCGACGAACCAATACTCCTCCTCCTTGTCGTAGGGCACAGACCATGTGGCCCAGCACATGCCGAGCTTGAGATTCTTGCGGATGTCGTCCGGCACATCGTAGTTGCGCAGATCGACCGCCCCGAGGCCGTGCTCCTCCATCGCGACGTGCAGCACATCCTCCTCGCGCAGCACTTTTTTCTCGAAGGCCAGAATCCCCATCACCGACGCCTGCCGGAAATCTCCTTGGCCGGAGAGTTCCAACAAGCGTTCGTTGGCGGCTTCGAGGTCCTCGAATTTCACGAGGTTGTGCTCGACAAGCACCGAACCGAGCAAACGGTTCGCACGCATGAGAAGTGGCCGGTATTCCGTCATGGACAGCGCAGGTTGTCCCAGTCGCCCTTGCCTGGCGATTTTTTTCCTTTCTTCCGCAAACGGCGCACGCGCTTCAAAAATTCCTTCTTCAGCCTCGGAATTCCCTCTTCGCTCAGGCAGGAAATGGGCAGCAGCTCGACCTTCTTGTGGCGCGTCTTGAATTTCTTCAGATTTCCGACCGCCGCTTCCTCGTCCATTTTATTGGCGGCAACGAGGCACGGCTTTTTCAATAGCGCCGGGTCGTAGAGTTTCAACTCCCGCAGCAATTGCTTGTAGTCGTCGCGGGGGTCGCGGTCGTCCGTGCCCGCCATATCGATGATGATGACCAGGAGGGCGCAGCGCTCGAGATGCCGCAAAAAGCGGTGACCAAGTCCCTTGTTCTCACTCGCTCCTGCAATGAGCCCCGGCACGTCCGCCAGCACCAGCCGGTCGTATTCCTCCAGAAATTCAATCACGCCAATCTGCGGGTGCAGCGTGGTGAAGGGATACGGCGCCACCTTCGGGTGCGCCTTGGTGATCAGTGTCGTCAGGGAGGACTTGCCCGCGTTGGGGAAGCCAACGAGTCCGATATCGGCGATGCTCTTCAGCTCGAGCCGATACTCACCGATCTCGCCCGGTTCGCCCGGACCGTGATTCCGCGGCGCACGATTAACCGAGGACTTGAAGCGGGTGTTGCCAAAGCCGCCTTTGCCGCCCTTGCACAGCACGAATTCCTGCCCGTCTTCGAGGATCTCCGTGACCACCTCGCCGGTATCGAGCCGGTATACCACCGTGCCGAGGGGCACTCGCAAAATCGCCGGACGGCCTTCGCGACCGTTGCAATCCTTGCCTTGGCCGTGCTCGCCCCGTTCGCCGGCCCAGTGCGGCTTGTATTTGAAATCGACGAGATTGTTCTGGTCGTCGTCGCCCCGCAGGATGACATCGCCGCCCTTTCCCCCATCGCCCCCGTTCGGGCCGCCCCACGGCTCGTATTTTTCACGACGAAAGCTCACGCAACCGCGACCTCCGTCGCCTGCGCGGGCTTTGATGCTGGTTTCGTCGATGAACATGGAGCTAACGGTGCAGAAACAAAGGCTGTTGCCAAGTGGCGTTCGGTGCCCGGCTAGGCGGTGACCTTGATTCCTTTGCGCAAATAGGTCGGCACGTCGAGATCCTGACCCTCAAAAAGGGTGCGATCCGACTTGTCGAATGATCCGCGACTGGCCTGCGCGTCGGCCCCGCCAAAGCCAAATTCCTCCTGTTGCGTCAGGTTCGCGGCCGCGGCCGCAGCTTTGCGGGCCCCGTCCGCATCTTTCGCCGAAGCCGGGGACGCCGGTGCTCGCAAGGTCCGGCCCGGGGCGTGTTCCGGGGCGGCGGAACTTGGCAGCGGCCTTTCCGCTCGCACGGCCGGCGAATTGGGCTTGGACCGGGTAAAGGTTCGTCCCCCGAGATCGGTCGCACCGAGCACACACACCTCGATCCGACCCTTCAGGCTCTCATCAATCACCGCGCCCATGATGACATGGGCTTCCCGGCCAAATTCTTCCGTCACCGCCATCATTAGTTCGTTGACCTTCGCCAGGCTGAGATCCGCGCCACCCGTGATGTTTACCATCAAGCGGTCGGCCTTACGGGCAAACTCCGGCGTATGAAGGAGGGGACAATTCCTAAGATCCTCGAAGGCCTGTTGGGCGGCGTTCTCCCCCTCACCCACTCCGAGGCCGAATAGGGTCTTGCCGCCACGCATTTGAAACGCCGTGCGCAATGACTGAAAGTCGAGATTGATGAGGCCCGTGCGCGAGAGCATTCCCCAGATCGACTTTACCCCGCGGCCGATCCACTCGTCAGCGCGGGCAAAAGAATCCAGCACGCCCGCCTGCTCGGCGCCCTCCTGGAGCAACAGATCGTTGGAAAGCGGCACGACTGCGTGGCAACGGGCGCGCAATTCGACCAGTGCTTCCTCGGCCTGTTTGCGGCGCCTTCCACCCTCGAAAGTAAATGGCAACGTGGCAAACGCGATCACGAGCGCACCTGACTCGCGAGCGAGGTCAGCCACGAACGCCGACGCTCCCGAGCCCGTGCCGCCTCCCAGGCCAGCGACGATAAAAAGCAAATCGGTGCCGCTCACGACCTCCGCGATCTTCTCCCGGTCGGCTGCGGCGGCGGCGGCTCCGAGTTCCGGGTCCCCACCGGCGCTGAGACCCCGCGTGAGGTTGCCACCAATCAGGACCTTTTCCTGCACCGGCGAAGCACTGAGCGCCTTGAAATCAGTGTTGATGACCGCGAGCTGCAACCGGTCGAGATTCTGCATTTTCAGACGGTCTACTGCGTTGGAGCCACCGCCGCCTATGCCGACGAGTTTAATGCGGACCTCGCGGTCAGCCGATGCATCGAGGGAAAGTTCGTTATGAGTCATCGCAGGGTTTCAGGAGAAAAGGCGGGCCAAGCCGCTGAACATGCCGCCGGGCTTGGGACGCGCGGGAACGTGGTGTTCGTGGATGTTGCGAAGGCCGAATTGGAAAACTCCCAGCACGGTGCTGAACATCGGGTCTTTCAGTTCGTCCTTCACCCAGCCCGGTGCCTCTCCGCGGCGCGCGGGCAAGCCGAAGACCCGGCTCGCAGCCTCATCAATTCCTGGCAATCGGGCCGTGCCCCCCGTGAGCACGACCCCGGCGCCACAATGCTCAGCAGAGAATTGCGGCCCCAGTTTCTTGCGCAAGACTTCGAAAAGCTCCTGCACGCGCGCAGCGGCAATGGTTTCGATCGCCGTCTTCGGCAGTTGCCGGTCACCGAATGACATGTCGCCGTTGAGCCAGACTTTTTCGGACTTGTCGCGGGTTTGCACCGTGCCGCGGCCATGGCGAAGCTTCAGCATTTCGGCCTGTCCCATCGTGACGCGCAGCCCGATCGCGAGGTCGTTGGTCAGGTGTTCGCCCCCGATCGGCAAGGTGCCCGTCACGAGCACATGGCCGTCGCGGTAGAGCACGTAGTCCGTGATGCCCTTGCCGATATCGAGGACCAGCGCGCCGTGGATCCGTTCCTCCGGCGTCGTGAGCAACGAACCGCTGGCGAGCGCCGAAAGCACGAGTTCGCGCACTTCCAAATGATAGCCGCCGACCACGTGGATGTTGTCGCTGACTTTGCTCTCCAGCGCATGGGTAATCCAGTAGCCCACTTCGAGGCGCCGCCCCGAAAGATGTTCCGGGTCGGCGACCACGCGGCCATCAAGTCGAAAAGGACGGCGAATCTCATGGATGCGCGACCGGCCCGCGGGCAATTCCTTCTCCTTGGCCAGATCGCAAACCGTGGCGATGTCGAGTTGGGTCACCGTGTTATCGGCCGATTTCACGTTCACCGAGGCCTCGTTGTAAAAACCGTCCAAATGCGGCCCGGTCTGCGCCAGCCAGACCTCTTCGATGCGCGCCCCCGCTTTCTTCTCCGCCATCTCGAGGGCGTGGTGCGCGGCATCGCTGACGGCCTTGTAATCCACGACCTCGCCCTTCATCACGCCCCGCGATGGAGCGACCCCGACGCCAATGATGTTGAGCGCCCGTCCGCGGGCGATTTCGCCCACTAGGACGGCGATTTTCCCTGTGCCGATTTCCACGGCGCCGACGATTCTACCGCGACTAGAGATCACGTTTGGTTTTCCGAGGGGCTGAGGGTTGAAGATTTAAGTCCAGATTGGGTCTGCGTTCGTTCTGTTGTTTCTCCAGTTCTTCCGGAGTCAGGGCGAGCTTTACCGGCACTTGCGGCCCTTGGGCAAGGTTGATGGATTGCAAAGCCGGCTCACCCAATTGGCGCCGAGTGGCATCGATAATGTAATCGAGCTGGGCGATCTGGCGGAAATAGTCGTCCTGAGCGCTGAAAATGATTTCGGGAATGCTCTCTGACCTGACGGTGATTTCGCGATTCTCCGCCAAGCGACCGAGCGAGACAATCAACCAATCCCGGTAAAGGTGCGGTGCCTGCGTTTGCGCGGTGGTCAGCAAATCGGACACCGAGTCCATCCCCGCAATCGGTTCAAAGTGTCCGCTGGCTGTTCTCCGCAGGGAGAAACCGGCGAGCCATGGCAGGCTGTCCAAAAGCGGTTTGCCGTAAAGCGCTCCTTCGTAGACCACGCCGTCCTTTGCCACGAGCAGATGCTTGGTCGCACCGTGCCCTTCCGCCACCTGGATGCGCGCGACCGGCGTGCGTTCTTCAATGGTGACCACCAGAGAGTCCGGAAAACTGCGGCTCAGCACCGCGACGCGCACCTGCCCGTGCGCCATCAGCCTCTCGCGCAACGCGGCAAGATCGAGCGCCATCAGCGAAGTCTGCCTGGGAAAAGCCAACGCCTGCGTCACCCAATTCTGCGTCAGCACGCCATTGGTCGAAACCACGATCTCGCGCACCGGAGCGCTGTTGACAGCCGACGCCAACGAATCGCGATCACTCTCCCATGCATGCAGCAGCGCATAAATGCCCCACGAGGAGAAGCCGACGAGAACGACGAGCATGATCGCTTTGATCCAGCTCCACTGCTGGCGACGGCGGCCGCGTTTCGACATCGCACGCGACGCCACTTCCTGGCGAATGTTCCGCCACGAGCGTTCCGTCCCGGGGTTGTCCTTTTCATCGCTCATTTTCTCGCTGCAGCCACGGCGCGCATCCGTTCGATCGCGGGCGCCACCATTTCATGGCAAAGGGCGTTGAAATCGAGGCCCACACAGCGGGCGCTCATTGGTAGCAAACTGGTCTCCTTCATGCCCGGGAGTGTGTTGATTTCGAGCAGGTAGATTTCTCCTTCGTTGGACAGCATGAAGTCGGCGCGCGCGTAATCCCGGCAGCCGCAGGCCGCGAAGGCCGTCTCCGCCACCCGCTGGACTTCGTCGGCCAGCTCAGTCGAAAGCGCCGCAGGGGCGGTGTAGGTTGTGAGGCCCTTCGTATATTTGCTCGAGTAGTCGAACACGCCTGATTTTGGCGCGATCTCGACGACTCCCATCGCGCGGCCTTTTAATATTCCAACCGTCAGCTCCCGGCCAATGATGCGTTTCTCCGCGAGCCATTCGCCTTGGCGAATACCGCTCCCGAGCGCGATTTCCAATCCGGCGCGACTCGTGACGATTTGCAGGCCCACGCTGCTCCCTTGGCAATTCGGCTTCAACACCACCTGATCGCCGCCAAGCGCGGCGGCCAGGTCTGCCGCGCGCGGTTTATGTTGCGCATCAAAATGCCGGCCCGGCGCCACCTGCACTCCTGCCGCCGAAACCACCTGCCGGGTGCGCCACTTGTCGAAGCACAGTCCGCTCCCCTTCGCATCACAACCGGCGTAGTGTATCCCGGCTGCCTCGAGCAGGCGGTGCATGCCGCCGTCTTCGCCAAAAACCCCGTGCAACATCGAACAGACCACGTGCCGTGCCGGGTCGAGTCCACCGGGCAACTGATCTTGGTCAACCACCATGAACTCCGTGGGATGGGAGAACGCCATCCCCAACGCCACAGCCTTGCCCGAACCGAGCGAGACTTCGCGCTCGGCCGAGGTGCCACCGGCAAGAACTGCAATCACAGGTGATTTCACAAGACGTCCTTCCAATTTTGACCAAACAGCATGACTTCGGGCTCCAGATTGATTCCGCAACGCGATTTCACTTCCACGCGAATCTTGCGCACCAGCGTCAGCACGTCGGCGCCCGTGGCCTGACCGCGGTTCACGATGAAATTGGCGTGGACTGAGGAAACCTCTGCATCCCCCACCCGTGTTCCTTTCAGGCCGCATTCATCGATCACCTTCCCCGCCGACGTGCCCGGCGGATTTTTGAAGATGCAGCCCGCGCTGGGTTCGCGCGGCTGCGACTCCTGCCGCTTCTTTTGGTAAGTCTCGATCTGCTGCTTGATCACCTGCGCGTCTCCCTGCGCCAGTGGCCGCAGGCAAGCTCCGAGCGCCACCGCCGTCTCCAACTCGGCGCAGTGCCGATAGTCGACGTGCATTTCCGCCTTCTTGAAAATCTGTTTTTCGCCGGCGAGCGTCATCAAATGCACTTCGTCGACAACGTCGAAGGTCCAGCCGTTCATCGCACCTGCGTTCATGCGCAAGGCCCCGCCGACCGAGGCCGGAATGCCTTCCATGAATTCAAAGCCCTGCAAGCCGGCCTTCGTTGCGAGGCCGCACAGATTCTTGAGGCGCAAACCCGCCCCGACCCACACGCGACCGTCCGCTTGCGGCTCAAAGGTCTGCCAATTCGGATGCGCAAGACTGATGACCAGACCATCGACTCCCTCATCCGGCACGAGGAGATTGGAACCACGCCCGAGCATGAAGACCCGCCGCCCGTAGTCCTGCGCGGTTTTCAATAATACCTGAAGCTCCGCTTCCGTCGTGGGCTCCGCGTAGACCCGCGCCGGCCCCCCAACGCGCATCGTCGTCTTCGGCCCAAGCAATTCGTTCTCCGCAAATTTCGCCGTCGCGGTCAGGCGTGGGCGCACGGCCGCGATGAAGCTGGTCCATTCCGCCCCGGCCTTTTTTGTTGCGCTGAGGGTGGCGACGAAGGCGTGCGCGGCCACTTCAATGTCTCCGGCTCCCACAAATGCCAGTGTGTCTCCGTCCTGCAGGTCAGCCTGCAACGCTTCACCCAGCTTCTTCGCCGCTCCCGGGAGGTAACTGGTTTTGGCCCCAGAACCAATTTTCGCCAATGCAGCCACGAGATCGCTGGTGCGACCTCCCGCAACCGGCAGCTCGCCGGCCGCGTAGACATCGAGCAGAAAAATCTGATCGGCAATTGCCAGCCCAGCCGCGAACTCCGCTTTGAACTGCGCCGTGCGGGTGAAACGATGCGGCTGGAAGACGACGACCAGACGGCCGGCTTCCCGCCGCAGGGCGGCCAACAAGGCGCGAATCTCGGCGGGATGATGGGCGTAGTCTTCGTAGATCGTCAGCCCGGGCGAGGAGTGGATCACCGTCTGCCGCCGCCGCACTCCGACAAATCCCGCAAGTGAATCCGGGTTGATCGCCGCGCCAAGGTGCTGCGCCACGGCAAGCGCCGCCACGGCATTGTGCGCATTGAACTCACCCCGGGCGCGCACGCGGGCGGTCGAAATGGCAAAGCGGCCACCCAACTTCAGCTCAATCTCCGCTGCGGATTCATGGCTGTGGTCGCACTGAAAGTCGCCGGTCACCCCAAACGTGATGACGGGCGCCTTGGGCGGGGATTCTGCGATGAGGGTTCGGGACAACACGCACGCGTCACTCATGAACACCGCCTGTTTGGTTCGCGCGAACAGCGCGGCAAACTCCGCCTCCGAATCGCTGGGCCTCGCGTAATGATCCGAGTGATCCCAATCGATATTCACCGCCAGGGTAATTTCCGGGGCGAAGAGACCGATCGTGCCATCGCTTTCGTCCACCTCGGCGACCACCCACTCCGCCGCATCGCATGCTGGGGGCAAGGTGTTGTCGGGGAAAAGTCCCCCCAACACCCAGCCGCAGTCAAAGCCGGCCTGCCGCAGTGCAGTAATAAGCATCGCCGTGGTCGTGGTCTTGCCGTGCGAGCCCACGACCGCCACGAGTTTCCGATCCCGGGTGGTCTCCGCCAGCATCTCACCCCGCCGCACCTGTTCGATCTTCTTCGCCGTCGCGACCGCTCGCGCGGGATGCGCGCTGCCAACCGCCGGAGAGAAAACCACCAGTTCCGTCTTGGCCGGCATTCCATTCGCGGCCGTAAGTTCGACGTTGGCCCGCCCAAGCAGTTCACGCGTCGCGGGATTCCATGAGTCATCTTCGGCGCTCACCCTGAAACCGCGCTGCACCAGATAAAGTCCGAGCGGCGCCATGCCCATGCCGCCTGCACCCAGCAAGTGCACGTGACGAAGGGTGCGACCAAAAAGCCGGGGTGAAATTACGTCGCTCATGTCGTGGGAGCGGTCACCGGGCGGTGCCGCATATGCCGCCGCGGCGGAACGCGGTCAGCGAGTTCTTCCAGATCCCGCGCGATCGTGTTCACGGCGTCCTCGGCCGCCATCCGATGCAGATTCTCGCGAAATTTGTTCGCCAACCAATCGTTGAAGAGCACCTCGAGCACCTCATGCCGGAGCAACGACAGCGAGTCCTGGTTGATGACCAAGCCGCCGCCCTGCTGTTCAAACTGCCGGGCATTCGCCCATTGGTGATTGTCGGCCGCTTGCGGATAGGGAATCAAGACCGCGGGTGTTTCGCAGCGGACCAATTCGGCCAGGGTGCCGGCACCCGCACGACTGACCACCAGATCGGCCGCCGAGAGCAGGGCGCCCACCCGATCCGTGAAAGGTTCGAACCAGGCGCGGACGACTGCGCCGGTCTTGCTGCGAAATTCCTGCACGGCGTTCTCCCCCTTGTCCAGACCGGTGACGCACCACGTCTGCACCCCTTCTTGAGCGAGGGTCTCCACATTTCCGGTCGTCCACTTGTTCAACGGCTTCGAGCCCTGACTGCCGCCGATGACGACCAGCAATTTCTGGCGCGGATCAACTCCGAGTTTTTCCCGCGCAATTTCCCGCGGCATACGTGCCACTTCCCGCCGGACCGGCAATCCCGTGTGTCGCATCTGAAGACCAAGTCGCCCCGGCAGCCTCACACCCGGTGGCAAATAGAGGCGCTGCGCAATCCGCGACAATAGCCGCACCGCTCGTCCAGGGATGCGATTGGCCTCATGCAACGCCACCGGGATATCGAGCCAACGCGCAGCCACCGTCACCCCGGCGTTCGTAAACCCGCCGAATCCGACCACCGCATCGGGGCGAAATTGCCGCAGATAGCGCAAACTGAAGGCCACCCCGCGCGACTGCTCCAAGATGAAACGGGCAAAGACATCCGGGCGCAGACCAATCGGAGTGCCGGGCACGCGGGCCGTCTGGAGCAGCGGGTATTTCTCCACCAACCGGGTGTCGACCCGCTTATGGGAGATGAAGAGCCGCACGTCGTGGCCGCGCTCGATCAGCGTCTCGGCAAGCGCAATGCCGGGCGCGAGATGGCCACCGGTGCCGCCGCAAGCGATGAGAAACTTGCTCACGCCACCACCTCTGCAAGGGCACGTTTGCGCTCGAGTGGCTTTGGTTTTTTCCACGCACGCGAGGTGTTGATGATCACTCCCACGAGCAGACCCATAAGCAGGAGATTGGAGCCACCGGCACTGATGAAGGGGAGCGACATGCCCTTGGTCGGCATCATCCCCGTGACCACGCCGAGATTGATGATCGCCTGCAGGCAGATCAGCAAAAGGCAGCCGGTCACGAGGAGGAACTGGTAAAGGTTCGGCGCCCGCCGCACATGCATCAAGCCGGCGACAAAAATGGCGATGAACAGGGCGACGGTGAGCAGCGTGAAGATCAGTCCCATCTCCTCACCCATGATCGCAAAAATAAAATCCGTGTGCGCCTCGGGCAAAAACGACTGTTGCTGGCGTCCGTTGCCGATTCCCACTCCATCCACACCCCCGGCGGCGAACGCGAGAATCGCCTGCCACAGTTGATAGGCCCCCTCACTGCGGTTGGCCTCGACATCCATGAACGACGTGATGCGGCGCAACCGGTTCGGATTGTGGATCACGAGCAGCGCGAACGCACCGATGGCGAAGGTGATGGAGGGCACGAGAAACCTTAGGCGGGCTCCGGCAAGAAACAACAAGATCATCCCGATCGCGCCGGTCAGAAACGCGGTGCCGAAATCTGGTTCCAAAATGATCAGCACCGCAAACGCACCGATACCCGCTGCGGGGATCACGAAGCCCTTCACCAGGTCGTGCATCTTGTTTTGGTTGAGCGCGAGGTAGTGCGAGAGCGCGAAGACCATCGCAAGCTTCGCAAATTCCGAAACCTGGACACGGGTGACGCCGAGATTGAGCCAGCGTCGGCTCCCCTTCACCGAAACGCCGATGCCGGGAATGAGCACGAGCGCCACACCAATCAGCGCGGCGATGGCGACGATCCACGCAAAGCGCCGCAATCCTTCCAGATCCGCGAGCACCACCATCCACGCCGCGCCGATCGAAAGCCCGAGAAAAATCAGTTGCTTGAACAGATAGGCGTAAGGACCGCCCTGGGCCGTCGCGCTGGCACTGAACAATACGGTCAGGCCGATGGCCACCAAGGTGGCGACGCAGACGAGAATGACACTCGCGGGGGTGATCGTGAGGTGACGGCGGGGAGGTTTCTCAGCGCTCGGCGAGCTCACAAGGAATGACGTCGGTTGGCGGGTGGGTTGAAACAAGAATGAACCTGCCCCCAGCCGGGGCCCGGCGGATCCCTCAACTCGGTGTGGGACCGTTCCGTAGGACCTGGCATAAAGCGAGTGGTTAGCCCTTGGGGGGCGTGCGAACCTCTTCGACCTTGATGGTCGGAACGACCGTTGTGGTATCGTTGAGCGCCGCATCAAGATCCTGACCGGGCGGAGGCGGGGCGATTTCGAAGCGCGGCACATTGTTGGCGGCTGCCTCGGTCGTCCCGGAAGCCGGTGCTGCCGCAGCGGTCGTCGCGGTGGAGGCCGCCCGGGTGCTCCCGGTTGACTTCATGCCGGGAATCACGAGTTGTTGACCCGCGCGAATCTTGGCGGGGTCGGTAATGTTGTTGGCGGCTGCGAGTTCGCCGACGGTCACCTGATACTTGCGCGCAATCGTCCCGAGGCTTTCGCCGGATTGAATGGTGTGGCGCATGGCATCCGCACTGCGCACAGCGGAAGCGGGTTTTGATTCGGCCGCTCTAGCGCTGGTCGCGACCGACGTGGAAAGATCCTGAGGCATACCGACTTTCCCGGGGATCATCAGTTTCTTGCCCTGTTGCAGCGTGGAGCCGCTCGTCAGCTGGTTGGCCTTCGCGAGTTCGGAGACGGTGAGGTTGTTCGCCTTCGCGATGCTCCACAGGCTGTCACCACGAACCACGGTGTAAGTTGAAACAGGTGCGACGTCTTCCGCCATCAGTTTCGCCGGAGCAATCGCCGCAGCGTTGGGCGAACCCGGGCGGGTGGGTTCGGCGCGGCCGGCTTGCGACGGAGGCGTGTAGGAATAGCTCGATCCTGTTTCCGCTGGCGTGTAGGTCACGGCCGAGCCCGCCATGTTGTCGCCGCCGGTCGGCGCGGTGGCATCGGGCGTCGGAATGTTTCGCGGCGAGGACTGGCAGCCCGGGCTGGCAAAAATGAAGAAAAAAGCGAGCACGTGGACGGCGATGACCGCGCCGAATATCTGCAGGATTTTCATGGGAGAAGTATGGGTGGTTGAGGGAGAGATTTGCTATCTAAAAATGGGGGTTATTCACAGGTTTTCCACGATCTTGCCAAACTGCCGGCCCCGGTCGTCGTAGCCGAGAAACATATCGAAGCTCGCGAAGCCCGGACTGAGCAGGACGTGATCGCCGTCGGCGGCGGCTTCGAATGCCCTATGAACCGCCTCTTCGAGTGTCCCGCAAGGGGTCGCGGCGACGTGAAAAGCGGTGCAAAAGGTCGCCAGCACCGGCTTCGTTTCCCCGATCAAGTAAGCGTGGCGGATCCGGGGAGCGAGGCGTTGCACAAACCCCGCGAGGTCGCCGCCCTTGGCCTTGCCTCCCAAAATCAGGGACACCGGTCGGTCAAAGGTGCCCAAGGCCCCCTCGACGGCATGAAAATTCGTCGCTTTCGAGTCGTTCCAAAACGTAACCCCTCGCTTTTCCCCCACCCGAGCCAGGCGGTGCTCGCCCAATTGAAAGGAAAAGGCGGCAGTGAAGAGGTCTTTCTCGGGCAGGCCCGCCCGATTCCACCATGCCATCGCGAGAAGGAAGTTTTCATAGAGCGGATAACCGGCAAACACCGACCCGGCCAGCTGCGGGTCGATCAACTGGGATTCACTGTCCACGGCGGCGACGGGCGGGAGCGTCCGATTCGCCTTCCCGAAGTAACGCAACACGGATGAGCCCACCACGACCGCCTCGGGCGGCGTGCGGTCAAACAAGCGGCATTTCGCCGCAAAATACGCATCCATCCCCGCGTGACGCTCGAGGTGATCCTCCGCGAAGTTGGTCCAAAGGGTCGCCGTCGGCCTGAGGTGTTGGAGGGTTTCGGCCTGAAACGAACTTACTTCACATACGGCAACCTCCACCTTGCCGTCTTGCTCCGTGACAAACCGGGACAAGGGATGGCCGACATTGCCGGTCACGGCCGCAGGGCGACCGACTGCATTCAAGGCATGGGCGAGAAACTCGGTCAGCGTCGTTTTGCCGTTCGTGCCGGTGACGGCGATCAGGTCGCCGTGCCAAAACAGGGATGCGAAATCCACTTCACCCAGGCAGACGCAACCCGCTGCGCGCGCGGTCACAAGCCACGAATGCCCGGGAGGGAATCCCGGGCTGAACACCACCAGACCATGGGCTTTGGCCAAGTCCGCCGAGAAACTGTGCTCCGTGCCAACGGTTTTTTCGTCGAACAGCACGCCCTTTGCCCCCAATGCGGCGAGCAATCCCAACACCCCCTGCCCGCTGACCCCCGCGCCGAAGACGGCGACCGGGCGCGCGAGCAGAGCAGCGATGGCGGGCGGTGGTTGGGGCAACATCGGGAAAAACAGTCGGCGCGAGGCGGATCAGCGAAGTTTCAGCGTGGCGAGGCCGAGCAAGGCAAAACCCAAGGAGAGCACCCAAAAGCGGAGCACCACCTTGGTTTCAGGCCAGCCCTTCTTTTGGAAGTGGTGGTGAATCGGCGCCATAAGGAAGAGTCGTTGGCCGGTCCCAAAACGGTGGCGGGTGTATTTGAACCAGCTCACTTGAAAGACCACCGAAAGGAGCTCCATCACGAACACGCCACCGACAATCACCAAGGTGAAGGGCTGGTGAATCATGAAGGCCATCACGCCGATCAATCCGCCCAGCGCGAGCGAACCCGTATCGCCCATGAACACTTCGGCCGGATGGGAGTTGAACCAGAGAAAGGCCATGCCCGCGCCAATAAGCGCACTGCAAATGATCGTCAGTTCCCCCGCACCCGGCACGTAGCTGATGAGCAGGTATTGGGAAATAATGCTATTGCCCGCCGCGTAGGCCATCAGCCCGAAGACCAAGGCGACCGTGATCGTGCAGCCAACCGCCAAGCCATCGAGACCGTCCGTGATGTTGATCGCGTTGCTGAATCCGACCACCCACAGGTAAATCAATACGGCCAGCAGCCACCAGGGCATGTGAGCGATCAGCGCCTCCTTGACGAAAGGCACCCAGAGTTCGCGAATCTTGTCGGCACTTTGGGGATGCCAGAGGAGCACCAACAGCGCCGCACCGGTCGCCAGGGACTGCCAGGCAATTTTCTCCCACGCCTTGATCCCATCCTTGTTCTGGTGCACCACCTTCAGGTAGTCGTCGCGCCAGCCGGGGATCGTCAACGCCGTGTAGACAAAGAGCGACACGAACACCCAGACGTTGGGCGTCGCCCACAGGACCGAACTCAAGAAGACGGAGATGAAAATGATCAACCCGCCCATCGTGGGCGTGTATTTCTTGTCGAAGTAGGTCACCCCGAGCGAGCCCGTGCGTTCGTCGATGTAGCCGTGGCCGAATTTCAATTCGCGAAAGCGCCCGATCAGCCACGGCCCGATGATGAAGCCAATGATGAGCGCGGTGAGCATCGCGCCGCCAGCCCGCACCGTGATGTAACGGAGCAGCCGGAGGGGGCCAAAGTGGGTTTCGTATTCAGCGAGGTAACTAAGCATGGGCGGAGTCGTGGGGATCCAAAATCGTTTCGAGGCGGTAGCGCCGGCTGCCCTTGAGGAGGGCCGCACCGTGGAAATCGGCCAGACGGGCGCGCACGGGAGCGAGGTCGGTCACGACCTCAATCTGCGCCGGATCGTTGCCGTTTTCCAGCAACCCTTCGCGCAACGCCATCGCGTGATCGCCCATTGCGCAGAGAAAATCCCCCGGCCGCAGCAAAATCGTCCGCCCGAGCTGTTGGTGAAACTGGGCGGCGTGCGCCCCCAGCTCCTCCATGCCGCCCAGCACGTAGAGACGGGGTAAATCCGTTTTCACCAAGCCGGCAAAAGCCGCGATCGCATCCTGCATCGACGCCGGGTTCGCGTTGTAGAAATCACAATAGACATCCGCCCCGCCGATGCGTTGGAGTTCGCCGCGCCACTTGGAGGGCACCCAGGCCTCCAGACGCTCCTGCAAGGTCGTGTCTTCGACGCCAAGTTCGGAAGCGAGCGCCAGCGCGAGCGCCGCATTTTGCGCCATGCCGCCCGAAACCCGCCGGAGTGGAAAGGTGCGCGTGCCCCCGAGCGTAACCTCCGTTCGTTCCGGTCGGTGCAACACCGTGAATTGGAGACTGCGACCGGTGACGTTGACCATGCCGGCATCCGCCGGAACGAGGACCAGCGAATTTGCGAGCTCGCGAAACGGGGCAAACTGCCAGCACGAAACCGGAAACACCTGCAACCCACCCGCACGCACACCGGTCAAGAGCTTTACCTTCTCGTCCGCGACTCCTTCAAGCGAACCGAGCTTTTCCAAGTGCGCCGGGCCGACAAGCGTCACGATCGCGTGGTCGGGTTGGATCATGTCCGCAAGACCCTTCATCTCACCCGGCATATTGATGCCGGCCTCGATCACCGCCGCGCGGTGGACCGCCGCATCGAGCCGGGTGAGCGTGAGTGGAATCCCAATGTGGTTGTTGAGGTTCCCCGCCGTCGCGCAGACCTCCGGCTCACCCCCGAGTAGGATCGCGAGCAGGTCCTTGGTTGAAGTTTTCCCGGCGCTGCCCGTCACTCCGACAACGTGCCCGGTAAATTCCTTCCGATTGGCTGCGGCGATCTGCTGGAACCCCCCGAGCGGATCGGTCACGACCAGTTGCGGCAACGTCACCCCATCTATCTTCCGACCGACGAGACCGGCGACCGCCCCCTTGGCCTGTGCCTCGATGAGGAAATCGTGGCCGTCGCGCTTCTCGGTCCGCAGCGCGACGAAGATCTGGCCTGCACTCAGGCTGCGCGTGTCTTGGTTGAAGCCGACGAGTGTCCCGCCCGGCAAACGGGTCCACCCGCCGCCTGACCAGGCGGCTAATTTCTCTGCGGAGAACGTTGGCATGAAAAGTCGGTCAGACCGGTTTGATCTTTTTGATCCCGATCAGTTCGCGCACCACCTGGCGGTCGTCGAACGGCACGATGGTGTCGGCAAATTCCTGGTAAGTTTCGTGGCCCTTGCCGGCAATCAGCAGGCAATCGCCTTCGCGCGCCGTATCGAGGGCCAGGCTGATGGCCCGGCGGCGCTCGTCGACAAAAATGATTTTGGACTCATCCTTCACGCCTGTCTTCATGTCCGCAAATATCTGACCGATTGCCTCGGTGCGCGGATTGTCCGAGGTCGCCCAGGAAAAGTCGGCGAAATCCTGAACGGCGGCGGTCATCATCGGACGCTTGGCGCGGTCGCGATTGCCCCCGCAGCCAAAAACCACGAAGAGCCGGCCCGGTGTGATCGCGCGGAGCATGGTGAGCGCGTTGCGCAACGCATCATCGGTGTGCGCGTAATCCACGAGAACATTGTAGGGTTGTCCTTCCTCGATTCGCTCCATGCGGCCGGCGACGCCCGCGAAGCTCTTGAGCCGAGGGGCCATGACTTCCGGATCTCGACCGAGGGCGTAGCAGGCCGCAAACGCCGCCAGCAGGTTGCTCAGATTGTAACGACCGATGAGCGGATTTTCAATTTCCACCCGGCCTTCTGGCCAGACGAGGGTGAACGAAGTGCTCTTGAAATTCAGCCGCACATTCTCGGCGCGCACGATCGCTTCGGATGCTTCGCCGAAGGTGATTACTTTCAAATGCGCCGGGGCTTCCGCCACGAGGCGGCGACCATGGGCATCGTCGATGTTCACCGCCGCAGCGCGGGGGGCCGTGCCGATGCCGCCATCAAAGAGTCGGGTCTTCACCTCGAAATACTCGTCCATCGACGGGTGATAATCCAAGTGGTCGCGCGTGAGATTGGTGAAGACCGCCACGCCAAACTGCATCCCGAGCACGCGATGCTGGTCGATGCCGTGGGAGCTGACCTCCATCGCCACCTGTCGGCAACCGGCGTCGCGGATCTGCGCCAACATGCCGAAAAGTTCGAGCGACTCCGGCGTCGTCCGATAGGAGGGCACAACGCGCGCGCCGAGGTCGTAATTCACGGTGCCGATGAGCCCCACCCGCTGCTGGCTGGTGCTCAGCAGATGCTTGATCAGATTGGTGACCGTGGTCTTGCCGTTCGTGCCGGTGACGCCGATCAAATCGAGCGACTTGTCGGGAAACTTGTAATAGCGCCGCGAGACCAAAGCGAGGGTGCGGCGAGCGTCCGCGACCTGAATGTAGGTCACCCGCGCCGAGGTGACCGCAGGGATTTTTTCAGCCACAATGGCAACCGCTCCGCGATTGATTGCCTCGTCGATGAACTGATTGCCATCGGCCCGCCGTCCCGCGAGGGCGAAGAAAAGGTTGCCGTGCATGACCCGGCGGCTGTCCATCGCGAGGCCGGAAATCGGACGATCGAGATCACCCTTGCTTGTGATGATGTCTTCGTCGTTGAGGAAATCGGAGAGCTTGGGGGCCATTTTGAAAATTCGTTGTGAAACGCGATCGGCGGGTCTGCGGCGGGCGGCCGGGAGCGAGCGAAACGCGGCAACGAGGGGATAGTTGGGGGTCAGATAGCCAATCACCGGGCACCTCCGGACATGGCGAGAAGGTTTTGCGAGGTTGAGCGCACGGGCTTGATATCGAGATATTGGATGAGTTGCTCCGCGACGCGTTTGAAGGCGGGAGCGGAAACTGCGCGGCCATACGCGGTGCGACCGGGGACATTCGCGTCATCGACAATGACGGTGAGGACCACTTCGGGACGGCTGGCCGGAAAGAAACCGACAAAGGAGGCGACGTGCCGATTGTTCACGTATTTGCCATCGACGATCTTCTGGGTCGTGCCGGTCTTCGCGGCGATCTCGAAACCATCGATGTCAAAGCCGACGCCCGTGCCACCCTTCTGCGTGACGCCGTGAAGCATTTGCGCGAGTTCGGCCGCAACGCTGGGACGCAGGACTTGCGCGCGTCTCTCCGGGGCGAAGGTGCGGACGATCGCGCCGTCCGTGCCGCGGACTTCCTTGATGATTTGCGGGCGGAGCAAGATTCCGCCGTTGGCAACGGCGCTCATCGCCATGTGAATTTGCAAGGGTGTCGCCGCTATCGCGTGGCCCATCGGCATCCGGGTGATGGTAAGACCATCCCACCGCCTGGGCTCGTCGAGCAGGCCGCGCACCTCGCCGCCGAGTTGGAAGCGGGTGGACTCACCAAAGCCGAAGGCCTTGACGTAATCGTAGTAGCGCTGGTCGCCCAGTTTCATCGCGAGGTGGGCCGCACCGCGATTGCTCGATTTGCTGACGATCTCCGCGACCGTGAGCGTGCCCATGGGGTGATCTTCCTTGGGCAGTTTGCGCTCCTTGCCGTTGACGAAGACAACGGGATTGTCGCAGTCGAAGGTGCTGAACCGGTTGACCACGCCGTCGTTGAGCGCGGCGCCCGCGGCGACGATCTTGAAGGTCGAGCCCGGCTCGATGATGTCGGTAATGGCGTTGTTGCGCTGGTTCTCAATCGGGGCTTTGGCGAAATTGTTGAGATCGTAGGTCGGGTAATTCGCCATACCAAGAATCGCCCCCGTCCGCGGATCGCTGACGATGATGGTCGCGAACTTCGGCCTGAACTCCGCCGCGATGGCATCGAGTTCGCGCTCGATAATATTCTGAATGACGGAGTCGAGCGTGAGCACGACGTCGTGACCGTCGATCGGGTCGACCTCGCGGGTGCGGAACTGCGCCATCTCGCGGCGGACGCCGTCTTTTTCCGATTCAATCCAGCCGTCCTGACCCTTTAGATAGAGATCGAGATGCTTTTCGGCACCGGTGACGGGCGTGTTCTCCTTGTTGATGTAACCGAGGAGGTGCGCCGCCAGTTGCCCGCCGGGATAAACCCGCTTGTAGCCGCGGGAGCCATAGATGCCGCGAATCCGCAGATCCATGATCTTGTCGTAAACGCGCTCATCAATCTCGTCGGCGAGCTTCACGTAACGGATGCGTCTCTCTTTCGTTGAATCATCCTGATTGGCGAGCGCGAGTTGGCTCGCGGCCCGTGTGCGGCGGAGCGTGCGGTCGAGTTCAAGAAAATTGACCCCGAGCAACCGGGCGAGATCACCCCACCTGGCGCTGTCTTCGTCGCGCAGCATCTCCGGGTCCGCCCCGAGCACGATGTAAGACCGCGACGTGGCGAGCACGTTGCCCTTCGCATCCGTCAGCGTGCCGCGGCGCGCGTGTTCCACCACGATTTGGCGACGGGCTTTCTCGACGAATTTCAGCAGCTCCTCGCGGTCGATCACATGGAGAAAGACGAGTCTTGCGCCCACCGCCGTGAAGCAGGTGAGCACACCGACCGCGAGCAACGTCATCCGCAAATTTGAAGCGAAGCCCTTGGACATGGATCAGGGGTTGGGGGCGGAGGGGACGATGCGGAACGCGAAGGCGTTCTCGGTTTGGGGGAAATTGGCGAGGAGCAACGCCTCGGCGTTGCGCTTGCGCAACAACTCGATGGTGGGATCCTGATCCACACGGACCACTTGCACTTCGCGCGGCGAGACGAGCGCGAGGCGCATCGAATCGTTCTTCTCCAGCAACACGGCCACACTTTCGGCGGTCGCCACCTGGGCGCGCACCTCGTCGAGCTTGCGCCCGACGTCCGCAATGAGGACCTGGAGGCCGCGGCTGCGATTGGCGGCCGAGAATATTTCCTGACGCACCCACACGGCGCCGAGCCCGAGGGTGCCGGCAAACATGAGGAGGACCAGGGTGAGAGCGACGAGTTTGTTGATCAAGGCGTTGGGCGGGGGTGGCTTCATCGTGCGTGGGGGTCAGTGCTTGCGAAGGACGCGCAGCTTGGCGGAGCGGCTGCGTGGGTTGGTGGAAATCTCGGCTTCGGTCGGACCGACCGGCTTGCGGGTGAGCAGATCAGCGTGCTTCTCGCGCAGTTGCTGCGGCAGGGAGTCGTTGGCATCGACCGGCAGACCGCAGAGCTTGCGGAAGAACTGCTTCACCGGACGGTCTTCCAGCGAATGAAAGCTGATCACGGCGAGCACGCCGCCGGGTGCGAGGCGCTCGAAGGCGGCGGGCAGAGTGCGCTCAATGGCACCCAACTCGTCGTTCACGGCGATTCGGATGCCTTGAAACGAGCGCGTGGCCGGATGGATCTTGCTGTTGCGTTTCACGGCCGCCGGGATGGCGTCGGCGATCAGGTCGGCGAGCGAGACGGTGCGCTCGAGACGACCGGTGCCGCGGGCGGCTTCGATGGCTTGCACGACGCGGCGCCAGAGGGATTCCTCGCCGAAATCGCGGATGGCGCGGACCAGTTGGTCGTGGTTGGCGGTTTCGAGCCAGCGAGCGGCCGGTTGGCCCTCGCGCGGATTCATCCGCATGTCGGCCGGCGCGTCATGGCGAAACGCAAAACCGCGCTCACCGTCATCGAGCTGGAAGGACGACACGCCGAAATCGAAAAGGATGCCGTCGAACGCGCTTTGGTCGAATGCGTGGAGATTGCCGAAGTTCAGATCGACAAACTTGAAAGTCTCCGGGAACTGCGCCTGCACCGCAGCAGCGCGGGCTTCGGCGGCGGGATCGCGATCGAGTGCCACAACGCGGGCCCCGGTCTTCAAGATTTCGAGCGTGTGTCCCCCACCCCCGAACGTGCAGTCGAGGTAGGACCTGCCGCTCTCGGGCGCGAGGAATTCGAGAACCTCGTGCAGGAGAACCGGCTGGTGCCCTTGAGTCATGATGGTGCCAGGAAGGTCAAGCGCTGCGGCGGACATTGGCTTTCCGGGAGCGTTTGGCTGCGACCCCGCTTCCGCCACGCCGATTGGCACGACTGACCACGGAGAGCTTGGGCAAGGGCTGGGAGCGGATGATGCGGACAGTTGTCTTCATCGCTTAGAGCCCGATCCGGCGCATCATGTCGCCGAAGTTTTCGCCCGCCGTGGCGCGTTGGAGATCATCCCACCGCGACGAGCTCATGATGTTGAAAGTGTCACCCATGCCCACGAGCACGGCGTTTTTCTCGATGCCCGCATGTTGCAGGAGGTCGGCGTTGGCGCCGAAGCGACCCTGCTTGTCGAACGTGAACGACAGGGCGTTGGAGAAGATGCGCGCCTTCACGGCCTGCGCATCCCGGTCCGAAAGTTTCATCTCCGAAATCTGCGCGAGGAGCTTGTCAACCCGCGCCGGAGGCAGCACCGCGATGTAACCGTCCGGATGCGGAATGGCCAGAAAGGTCTCGGTGTCCGTGTGCACCCAGCGCCAGACGGACGGAATCGTCAGTCGGTGCTTGTCGTCGAGCGCGTGCTCAAAACGGCCTGAGTAAACGGTTGTGCCTGATTGCGCCATGAAGAGGGGTCCGTTCCGGTCGCCAAATGCCTTGCGCCCCAGAACACACCATTTCTCCCCATTTTGACCCCCGCGAGCAAGAAAAAAGGCACGCGATTGATCACTTTCTTATTCACAATGTGCTGACATCATCGCACCTCCGGGCCGGAGCGGAATGCGTTTCGCAAGACCCAGCGCAACCTCAACCTGACGTCCAGTGCGTCCAGACATCTTTTGCCACCTCTGTTCCAAGGCATGATGGGGTGGCTTGGTTCCAGGCCATAGCCTGAAAGTGTAACCCTTGTCCCTCGGACAGGGTGTTACCGATGTCCCGGGTTCCTACTGGCTCGGCCTTCGACTTGACCCACCAAGCAAAGGTTGCCCCTGCGACGAACATGAGGAGGCTGTAGGCTACGGTCGGAATCGCCATGATCGAACTGCCATCTTCGACGACGGGGATTGCGGTCGCGGATCTCTGGCAGCCCCTCGCGCACCGGGCAACCTATGAATGCGCGGCACCAATCGAATCTCGATTCCTCCAACTTCACTCTGAACTGGGCGCCAGGTTCGAGCCGTCGTCGGTCCGCTGGTTCAACCGGCGTTTCCCGGCGATTTTTTTCTGCCGCCAGCGCAGGAGCGCCAAAGCTCCGACGCCGCCGAGGAAGGGAATACTCACTGACCCACCACCTCCACCCCCGTTGGTGGTTGGACTGGTGGCCGCAGGAGGGGTTGGTGGGGGGGTTGGCGTCGGCGGTGGGCTGGTCGCGGGAGAGGAGCTGCCAATGATATCGAGCGAGGGACGCCCCCCGAACCGACCGCTGAAACCGGGAAGAACATAGTCCATGTCGCCGGTCGAAATTCCGAACCATGACAGCAAATCCCGCGCATATTCATCCACAGCGACACCGGGGATCAAGCGCCCCTGGCCCGTGTCGAAGGCGGCGAGATTCTGGAGATTGGGATAGAAGCCGTCGCCGCGATTGCCGAAGACGTTTCCTCCCCGCACCGCACCACCCATCACCATCTGATTGCCGCCCCACCCGTGGTCCGAGCCGTTGCCGTTGGAAGTGAGCGTGCGGCCGAAGTCTGATGCAGTGAAAAGCGTGATGTTGTTCTGCAGGCCGATTTCGTTGATCGCGGTATTAAAGAAACCCAGCGCCCGACTGACCGTCGCGAGCATCGTGGTCTGGTTGTTGAGAACCTCGTCGTGATGATCCCATCCGCCCAACTGCACGAAGAACACCTGCCGCTTGGCACCGAGTTTGCCCGCGGCGGACGCGGTGCGGGCAATCATCGCGAGGTTCGAGGCGAGCGCATTGCCGGCCGGAATCGGCGTGGCCAGCGTGACGCCGGTCAGGGCGCTGGAAAACTCGTAGTAGGCATTGACCGCATCCTTCGACGACTTGCCGTAGGTTTTTTCGAAGAGACTGCGGTAATCGGCCCCCAGCGAGCTGTCGATGGCGGCGGTGCGCAGGGCATTGAGGTTGTTGACCGCAGTCGGGCTGTGGCCGGTGAGCGCGGTGGCCCCGTTCGCGCCAATACTGTAGGTGAACGCCTGTTCTCCACTGAGAAACACGCTCTGTCCCGAGAGCGAAATGTTCATTGAGACCAAGCTCGGGCCATTCAGTGATTTGATGATGTCGGCGGCGCGTCCGCCCCAACCGATCGCCGTGCGCTTATCGGGCATGCAAGTCTGCCACTGCTTGATCTGGTCGGCATGTGAATAGAGCGACACCGGCCGGTAGCGGTTGGCTCTGTGGTCTGCCAGGGTCGTGGGTCGGACGAGCGAACCAACATTGGCGACAAACCCGAGTCGCCCCAAGTTGAACAAATCGCGGACCTCCGGCATCGAGGGATGAATCCCGAGCGTGCGGCCGCTGAGATTTGCCGGGGTGATTTGGAGCAGGGTCGACTGCGGAAGAGCGAGATTGCCGCGGACCGCAGCATAGGAGGCGTATTCCCCCCCCGTGGTCGGCACCAGCATGTTGAACGAATCGTTGCCGCCCGCCAGGAAGAGGCAAACAAGCGCCTTGTAATCGCTCGTCGGAGGTGCGGACTGCGCGGCGAGGGAGTTCGCCAGTCGCAAACCAAGCAACGTTGAGAAGAGCGACGTGGCGCCGATGCCGGCGCAACTGGCCTGGCCGATGAACTCCCGACGACTGAGAGATTTGGGATGATGAGCGCTCATGGTCGGGATTACTTGAGGATGGCGAAGTCGGGCGACAGGGCGACCAAGTAGATGGCCAACCGGGCGCGGGTCTGGTTCAGCGTGCTGCCCGCCGGCACCATGGCCTGCGTGACGCCTTGGACGGCATTAAGAATGGTCGTGCGCGTCTGTGCGCTCATGGTGCCGTGCGTGAGCATGAGGTTGAGGTTGTCCATCAGCGCCGGGGGGGTGGCGGCCAGCGTTTCCTGCTCGGTGATATTCAACCGGAAATTGCCCGCGCCGGTTTGAATGAGCGTGTTGACGGCATTGGGCACCGTGATCGCAAAGACGGCGTTGAGAATCTGAAACTCCGGTCCGACCAAATCGGCAGCGGCGATCGGCCCCGGCGGCTCAAATTCGGGCGAGAAGAAATTAAATACCGACGGCGCGCTCAGGGGGTAATGTCCGAGCGTTGCCTGGGAGATCGTGGTGCCGAAATTGTAGGGCAAGGTGCCATCGACCACCGTGAAACGAAACGCGCGCACCAGATGCGTCGCCCGCAAAAACGGTTCCCTCAACTTGCCGTGCTCCGGGTCGGTGATCAACGCGACGTTGCGGGCCTCCGCATCGAGCAAAATGGCCCGCGCCACCGCGAGAAGATCACCGCGAACCCCGAGACCATTGTTGACGAAGACCGCGGATACGCGACCGACGTAACCTTCGCTGGGATTGGAGGTGACCAGTTTTTGGATCAATTGGCGGCAAATGAACGGAGCCGTGCTTGGGTGTTCGACGAGATTGTCGATCGCGTCCTGCACATCCAGCAGGCCCGGTTGATTGGCGGGGAGGTTCGGCTTCCGCGCGCCGGGATACTGCAGGAGCGTCTTCGCTGCCATATCGTGTTGCAGGTCCCACATTCGCATGGGCTCGGTGGGATTGAAGGCCGCCGTGGGAAAATCCAAACGGCCCGTGCCCGTGCCGGTGTTGTTGGTGCTCGCATCGGTGAAGCCCGTGAAGACGCGGGCGAAAGCGGTGATTTCGCTGTCCCCATAAGTCTCCAGAGGACGTCCCGCGGAGTCATAGATGTAGTTGCCGTTCGGCGTGAGCTGATAGAGGCCGATCGTGAAGAGCTGCATCACTTCGCGTGCATAATTCTCGTCGGGCCGCGTGCCGGCGGCGATGTTCTCTTTGCGGTTCTTGTAGTGGCTCAGGTAACGCCCCATCATGGGATGACGCGTGACGTCCATCAGCAGCGTGCGGAAATTGCCGAGGGCATTCCGTGCCAGCATGTCGTAGTAACTGCTGGAGCCGTCGCCGCCGTTGGCTACGTTGGTATCTCCATCCGAGATGACCATGATCTGACTCAACGCATAGGCCATGCGCTGACGGAGTTGATCGGGCCCGGCAATCATCACCTGGTTCCGCGCGCGGCGGTTGGTGCCGGTGTCGCTGGTGGTGATCTGCCCGGCGGTGCGGGCGGCCTCGAGCACGGCCACGGCGGAAGAGATCGGTTTGGCCCCCTCGCGGGTGATCCACAGGTTGAAGTCGTTGTTGAGACCGCGCAATTCGGCCAAGGAATCCGGGGACGGTCCAAACGTCGCTTGAGCGAGGAAGCGGGTCGCGAGCTGGTCGGCGTTCAGTTGGTTGTTCGGGATGACCGATTGGGCGAGGGCTGCCGTGGATAAAATCAACAACGGAAGAGCAATCAAAGTCCGCCGAACAAATAGGTTCATGGTGGCCGCGTTTTGTGGTTTCGCTGGGAGAACAAGTCTTGGTCGTTGAGACGCAGCGACCGCAGGCTTGGTTACCACATTAGAGATTTGGTGCCGCGATGCCCGCCAAAAATTACCCCGAGGCACTTTATTACAGCTTGTTGACTTTCTGGCTTGCTGCCGGACCCCCGAGGGTCTTTTGTTTTGAGTTCACTTTTTGCGGAGAAGATTGTGGCAGGCGGCGGGACGGGAGTGGAGTTGCTCCTTGATTTGCGGGAGGGAGCGATCGGGAAAGTGCTCGGGGAGCAGCGCGAGCAGGGTGCTCCGGACGAGGGCGAGATTGGCGAGGGCGGTGGGATTGCGGGTGCGGGAGCGATCCTCGCCCCAGACCGCGTCACGGCGCCAGTGGTTGCGGATCTCCGCGCCGGCCCAGTGCCCTTGGATGAGCGCCAGCCATTGCCCCGGAGTGTGCGCGGTGGGCTCGGCGCTCGACAAGTAGTAACGGACTTCGTCGGTGGTGATCGCCGTGCGCTTCACTGTCCGGGTGCAGCGCACCACGATCAGGGCGCGGACGTAGGGGAAGTCGGCCGCGAGCGGCTCCAGCGGGAAGGCGTGAACGCCCCGGTTGACGACCCGGCCGTGGCCGGGATCAACGGCGAAAAAAAGGGGGTGGCGGTCTACGCGTTGCACGCCTCCGCCTGAGCGAGCAGCGTGGGCTGGTTGCCCTTGATTTGGAGGAGATAGTCGCCGCCTTTTTCCACGATCGTCCGGGCCGTCGTTTTCTGGCAGTGCAGCGCGTCGGCGGTGACGGTCTGGCCCTCCAGCGCGGGGAAACAGGTCAGCAGGGCGGCGGCGGCGGATTGCTCGCAGCGCGCGGTGCCTTCCTTCTGGTCGTAGAGGGCGACGGCCTGCGGCGCGCCGTCCTCGTGCTGCGCGAGGGTGAGCAGACCGATGTGATCGCGGATCATCTTCCCGTCCAAAGCGAGCGCCTGAGGCAGCAGGCCGGCGCGGGTTTGCAGCCACCCGCCCAGCAGGGTGGCAAAGGACTCGGGGTCGAGCCGGGTGAGCACTTGATAAAAGACATCGTAGCCGGGAACCTGATAGAAGGCCTGGGTGGCTTTCTTGCGGGGCAGACCGAGCTGGTGGCGCTGTTTGGGCGTGAGCGTCGAGGCGAAGCGCGCGATCTCGGCGATGTCACGGCGGCCGGCGAGCAGCGCCATCGCGATCAGGGTGAGCACCGGACCAATGCGGAAGCGCGCGTTCCTGGCCCGGGGATCGGGGGCCCGGCGGAAGACCTCCTCCAGCGAGAGCATCTGGGGCTGGGTGATCGGCAGCACGCCGTTGGGCGGGGCGATGACCCCGGCCGCGCAGTCGGCGGACACGCTGACGGCCGACAAGGCCCGGCGCGCTGACGGATCGAGCGGACGCAGCCAGAGGCGCTTGGGCCGCTCGTTGGGCACATAAAAATCGGCCCGGTGCCGGCTGTAGCCTTCGCTGAAGCCCACCGGCTCCCAGTTGCTGGCCTTGTAACAAGTGCCCGCATACGCCTCCGGATCAGTGAAGCTCTCGGCGAGCAACGGGCGGTAGCCGAAGGTTTCCTGCCACTGCGCGGGCAGCGCGCGCAAGGCCGCCCCCATCGCCCGGGAGGCGAGATTGGGCGACCGGCCCTTTTCGCCCAAGACGAGGAACCGGCGGTTTTGCACGATGAGTTTGAGCCGCTCCACCCGTTGGTTGGCGCTCCACCCGATCCAGCGGTCCCGATCCTTCAAGGCGTAACACGCCGGGCCCCACACCAGCAAGGCCGCCACGTGGCCGCGCACCGTCACGATCTGCCGGAGATAATCCCCGACGGACCGCCCGGCCCCGAGGTAGTGGCGCTCCGTCAACTGCGCGTCGAACCACGCGATCTCCGCCGCCGTGGCCACGCGCACCATCACGGCCCCGCTGGGCTCCGCTGAAATGTTTTCTTCTGTCGTAACCTGCGATTTTGGTGGCTTCATCCCAACCTACCTCAGCGCAAATCACTCCCCTTGTCTAGTCCAAAGTATAGCGCTTGCTCAGCATCCACTTCCGAATCGATCCCAAGAGACCCTGGGGGACCCCCGAGGACTCAGCCAAAAGCTCTCGCCGCCCCGAGGCGATTGACCATGCTGGATTTCGGTCCCCGCCCTTTCGCCCGCTTTCTCTGAGGTTTGACCATGCCCCTGACACCGTTCCAACGCTTCAAGTATAACCTCGTGCTCCGTTTCATCGCGGCACGGGACATTCCCCTTATCGGCACCGCTGGCGTGCGGATCGTGGACCTCGATGAAACCCGCTGCATCATTTGTGTGCCGATGAAACGGCGAAACAAGAATCACCTTGGTTCGATGTATTTTGGTGCCCTCGCCATCGGTGCTGATGCGGCGGGCGGTCTGGTCGCGGTCATGGAAAATCGCCGACACGGAAACGCGCTGAATTTCGTCTTCAAGGACTTTCATGCCGACTTCTTGAAGCGCCCCGAGGGCGACACCCACTTCACTTGCAACGACCTCGCGGCGGTGCGCACGGCTTTCGACGAAGCCATACGCACAGGCGAACGCGTGAATGCGCCGATGAGAGTCACCGCCACCACGCCCTCGAAATTTGGCGACGAGCCCGTCGCCGAATTCCAGCTCACGTTGTCGGCCAAGAAACGCACGACGCGTCCGGCCAGGTAGCGAGTTCGCCAGCTATTTCACTTTCCGCTTGCCGCCGCGAGCGCACGCAGCGCCTGCGGCGCGACCCATTCGGGAGCCTCGAGCTGCGGGCAGTGCCCCACCCCCTCCACGGTCACGAGTCGCGCACGCGGATTTTCACGGACGAGTCGCTCAGCGATTGCGTGCACCGCAATCGGATCCTCCCTGCCACGGATTACGGCGAGTGGCAGCGTGGCGCGATGCAGCGGACCCAAGAAGCGCGCTGCGGACGGCGGCCCGCAGGTTCCTCTGCACGGCCAGCACGGTTTATTTTGGGGTCCGGCGGGCGCGAGGGCGACGACGGGATCGGGTCGACTGGACGGATCGGCCAAGCGGAGCGACCCAACCCGCCAACCGCACCGCCCGGAAATTGGAGCGGCGCATCGCCGCCTTGCGCCGCTGGCTGCGACTTCATGATCCACTCGGCTACGTTGGCCCTGCGGCAATCCGGGCCAACAAGTTGCCCCGGATTGCCGCGCCCAGTGCCCGCACGATGGCGCGGATCCTTCGCCGCCGGGGGCTTCCGCTCAATTATCCGTTCTCGGGCAATCTGCGATTGCCACGCGGCGCAGATTCTTCTTCTTCTTCGCACTTCGGGCCCGCGGACGAAAGATAAGTCGCCATTTGAACATGAACATTTCTCTTCGGTGGGTGGCCGCAGGCCTCGGTGCGGTATTGTCGGCGGCGGTTGCGTCCGCCAGTGTCCTGTTTCCGCATGAGAGCAGCGACTTGCAGCCGGACCCCGCCTACACGTTCGGGCGTCTGCCCAATGGCCTCCGCTATGCGGTTCGTTCGAATCCGGAACCGGCCTCCCGGGTATTCTTGATTCTGCGGGTGCACGCGGGCTCGATCCACGAGCGCGACGACCAGCAGGGCTTCGCCCATTTCGTCGAACACATGGCGTTCAACGGCACCCGGAAGTTTCCGGGCACCACGCTGGTCGATACCATGCAGCGCTCCGGCTACAGTCTCGGTGCGCACATCAGCGCGTTCACCAGTTACAACTCCACATTCTACCAATTGGACGCCCCCCGCAATGATCCCGCCACGCTCCGGCAGGCGTTTACGGTGTTGCGGGAGTTTTCCGAAGGCGTTCTTTTCGATCCCAGGAAAATCAAGAAGGAGTCCGGCGTGGTGGAAAGCGAGCAGCGCGCCTACACGACTTCCGCCAAGGACATCGGTCGGGAACTCGATCGCTTCCTTTACGGCGGCACTCGCATCGTCATTCGACCGGTGCTTGGGTCCCCCGAACAGTTACGCGGGGCGACGACCGAGCAACTGCGCGAATTCTACACCGCGTGGTATCGTCCCAGTCGGATGACGCTCATCGCCGTCGGGGACCTGTCGGTCGAGAAATTAACGGCACTCATCACCGAGCATTTTTCCGAGCTGGCAGACCCCGACCGACCACCGCCGCCCGAACCGCCGATGGGAAGCATCCAGCAAGCCGAGCGCGTCGAGGCACGCTACATCGCCACCCATCTGCCGGGCGGCACGTCGGCGGTGCTTTATTCCATCCGCCCCGATGCCTCCCCCAGCGACAATGTCGCCGCGCGCCGCAAGGCCATCGCGCTGGCGGCCGGTTTCTGGATCTTGCATGAGCGCCTACAGCGGGTCGTGCGGGCCAATCCGGTGGAATACGGTCAAGCGCAGGCGACCTGGACTGATTTCCTCAATGTCGCGGACGTGGGTCTCCTGCGGGTGGACACCAAGTCCGGCATGTGGCGCGGGGGGGTCGTCACTCTTGAACAGGAGTTGCGCCGCGCGCTCACGCACGGCTTCACCACCTCGGAGGTTGACGAGCAGAAGCGGCGCCTCGAGACCAACTACAAGGAGGCGATTCACACCACCCAGAAGGTTTCCTCCGCCGCCCTCGCCCGGTCGCTCCTGTGGTCTCTGGATCAAAACTTCGTGCCGACTGCACCCGATGAGACCTGGGCCGTGGTGAAAGATGCCGTCGAGATACTGACTCCCGAGGCCTGCCTGGCGGCCTTTCGCGCCGCGTGGCCAGGCAATGCGCGCAAGCTGGTGATTCTGGGCACGGACGAGGCACCCGGGGCCGACAAGGAAATCGTCGAGGTATTCCTGAGTAGCAGCCGCATGTCGCTGGCCGACGAGGAAACCGTCAACACAGAGGTGTTTGCCTACAATTACGCGGCGGAGCCCGGGACAATCGTGCGTCGCACCCACCACGCCGACGTGGATGTTCATCAGGTCGAGTTCGCGAATGGCGTGCGCCTCACGGTGAAGCGAACCGATTTCGAGGCCAACCGCATCTACACCCGCGCTCGCGTCGGCTACGGCCGACTGGTCGAGCCGTTGGAAAAAACCGGCATCAGCGTCGCTGCCGCCACGACGCTACTCGCCGGCGGCCTCGGGCGCCATGACGAGACCTCGCTCAATCGCATCCTGGCCAGCGAGTCACTCGGTCTGAGCTTTCAGGTGGACGAGGACGCGTATTCGTTCTGGGGTTGGTCGGGACGAGCCAGTTTTCGGCGCCTTGTGGAGTTGCACGCCGCCCATGTGCAAGATCCGGCGTTCCGCGAACCTCCGATGTTCACCGCCATGATGCAGCTGCGCGGATATTACGACGCACTGGTCAGCAGCCCCGAGCAGTTGACGAACGCGTTAGTGCCCCGGCTCCTGCACGGCGGTGACCATCGCCATGGCGTGCCGAACGCGGATATGGTCTTCCGGCACTCGGCCTCCGACTTGCGCAATTGGATCGAGCCTGTTCTGACCAAAGGCCCGCTCGATCTCTCGGTGATCGGCGACGTGGATGTCGAGGAGGCCATTGCAGAGGTCGCCCGGACGTTGGGGTCTCTCCCGCCACGGGAAACCCGCCAGCCGCCGGCAGAACAACTTCGCCCCGCATCCTTGATCCGGCAGACCGAAGAAACAATCAACCTGACGAGCAAGCTCCGAAAAGCCAGTGTGATGGTCGCGTGGCCGTTCCAAGTCGAGCGCCCTGTCGAAGATCCCCGGCGCCTTCGGATGCTGAGCAACCTCATCCATCTCCGCGTAGTCCGCCGGGTGCGCGAGGAACTCGGTGCCACCTACGCGCCGGTTGCCGATTTCTGGCAGAGTGCCGTGTGGCCCACTCAAGGATACCTCGTCGCCTCCGTAGTCGTCGAACCAGACAAGGCGCGCAAGATCGCCGCGACCCTCCGCGAGGTTTGCGAGGATCTCGCCCGCAACGGCATGACAGAGGACGAGTTTCAGCAGGTCTATCAGCCGAAGATTGCCACACTCGACGAGGAACTGCGCAACAACGCCTATTGGCTCCACTATGTCCTGCCCTACCTGACAACCCACCCGTGGATCGTCCGGCTGCCAACCACCCGCACGGCGGACTACCGCTCGATGACGCGCGAAGAGTTGAATATGTTTGCCCGCCGCTATCTTCGGCCCGCCCAAACCGCGACCCTGATCGCCACGTCACCGTAGCGCCGCGCCTGCCGCTGGGGATTTTCCGAGCTTCCCTTCGTCCTGTTTTCGCGGAAAGTGAGTGACTGCCATGGACCCCATTCGCCCGCTCGACGTGCAACTCATCGGACCTGAGGTCGCCATTCGTTGGAGTGACGAGCAGGAGAGCTTTATTACGTTCGCGACCTTGCGCGCCGCCTCGCCCAGTGCCGAGGTGCGCGGTGAACAGGATATCTTCGGCCACCAATACGGTGGCGAAGCACCCAAGAGCCACATCGGAGTCGAGGTGCGGAGTTGGGAACAGGTCGGCAACTACGCGATCTGCTTTCACTTCAGCGACGGGCATCGCTCGGGCCTGTATCCCTATCCGCTGTTGCGACGGCTCGGCGAGATTCCGCGACCGCCCGACGGCACCCTGTAACTCAGCGACCGGCAATCACGCCGCGTTCGCTCTTGGTCACAAAGCTGAGAAAGGCATTGAACTCGGGAGTGTCGGCGAGTTGATGTCCGTTCATCCGCTCGAAGGCCTGAATGCGATTGAGTCCGGCGCGGTAGAAGATGCGGAATGCGTGCTTGATCGCTTCGAGCTGCCCGATCGAGAAACCAAAGCGCTCCAGACCGACCTTGTTGATCGAACGCGCGATGGCCGGATTGCCGTCGGCGATCACATACGGGGGCACGTCCTGCACAATCTTCGACATCCCGCCGAGCATCGCATGCGAGCCAACACGGCAGAATTGGTGCACGCCGGTGCCCCAGCCGATGTTGACGTTGTCATCGACGACCACGTGGCCTGCGAGAGCCGATTGCGCACTCATCACGAGATAATTGCCAATAATGCAGTCGTGCGCGACGTGGGCGTAGGCGAGCAGGACGTTGTCGTTGCCCATCTTGGTATCTTCGTCGGCCTTGGTCGCGCCGTGCACGCTGACGTATTCGCGAAAGACGTTGCGGTCGCCGATCACCAAGCCGGGTTCGCCTCCGACATACTTGAGGTCGTGCGTCTTCGTGCCGATGCACGTGAAAGGAAACAATTCACAATTCTGCCCGAGGCGAGTGCGGCCCTCCACATTGGCGTGATGATGCAAGGTGCACCCGTTGCCCAGCACGACCTTGGAACCGACGTAGGCATAGGCGCCAATCGTGACATCGTCCCCAAATTGCGCGCCGTCCTCGATGATGGCGGTCGGATGAATGTGTTGCGCCATGACTCAATCCATCTGGCTTGTATCGACCAGGGCGAACATCAGTTCACCGGAGGAAACCGTTTGGCCACCGACACTGCACTCGCCCTCCGCGCAGGCGATGGTGCCGCGTAGCTTGGTGAGCTTTACTTTGATGCTGAGTTGATCGCCGGGCCGGACCGGCTTGCGCCACTTCACCTTGTCGCAGCTCATAAAGAGCGCGGTCTTGCTTTCCATCGTGGTGCGCCGAAGCAGGAGGATGCCGGCCGCCTGCGCCATGGCCTCGATTTGCAGCACGCCGGGCATCACGGGATTGCCCGGATAGTGGCCTTGGAAATACGGCTCATTGATTGTGACGTTCTTGATCGCGGTCAACGTGTCGTCAGTCAGCTCGACCACGCGGTCGATCATGACGAACGGATAACGGTGCGGCAACGTGTCGAGCACCCGGCGGATGTCGAGCGTGGTCTCGGTGGTGATCTCGGCCCTCGGCGTGGCGGGCTTGGTCGGTTTCTTGCCGCCCTTTTTCCAAGCCTCCAGTTTTTCGAAGAGCAGCTTGGTCAGCTCGGCGTTGATCGCGTGCCCGGGTCGCGTGGCGACGATGTGCGCCTTGAGGGGAGCGCCGAGGAGCGTGATGTCCCCGACGATATCAAGAATCTTGTGCCGCACAAACTCGTCGGGGAAGCGCAGCGGCTCCTTGGAGATGATCTTGTCGCCCTTGATCACCACCGCGCAGTCAAGCGAGCCGCCCTTGATCTTGCCGAGTTTGAGCAGCCCCTCGATGTCCTCGTAAATCGTGAAGGTGCGCGCAGCCGCGACCTGCGTGACATAGACGTCGGGGTCAATCGTCAGCGAGAGGTGCTGGGTATGGATGCCTCGATCGTCCGCACTGGTGCAAGAGATTTTCAGGCCGTCGAACGGCAGGGCGATGATGGAGGAGTTGCCTCGGGAGACGGAGACTGGCTCGGTCAGCGTGAAGTATTCCCGCTCGGCGTCCTGTTCGAGCGGTTCGCCCTGCTGGATCATTTTGACGAATTCCCGGGAGGAGCCGTCCATGATCGGTGGCTCGCCGGCGTCCATTTCGATGAGGAGATTGTCGATCCCGCAGCCACTCAACGCACTGAGCACGTGCTCGACGGTGTGAATCTTGGCGTGCCCCTGCTGGATGGTCGTTGCCCGGACCAAATCGGTGATAAGATCGACCCGGGGGTTGATTTCGGGATGGCCGTGGAGGTCCATCCGCTTGAACACGATGCCGTGGTTTACCACCGCAGGTTTGAAAATCATGTGCACGGCGTCTCCGGTGTGCAGGGCATTGCCCTTGATGGAGACCTCGCGCAAGAGGGTGCGCTGCTTCATTTGTATTGTGGCGAAGTCTCGGAAACAGGTTGGAAATGACAAGCTTGGAGATAGCCACCCTGGTTTTCGGGATTCGAATCGCAGCCAGGACTGGGATCTGGTCGCTCTGCTGAGTCGAAAGGCGAAGCCCAAGGCCGCTCCAGCCAAGAGACGACTGTTGACAGTGCGAAAACCGCCCCGGTATTCCTATCCCCTTACCAACTTCAACTCCGTATCTGAAATCGTCATGCCAGCAGCCAACGACATCCGCAAAGGCCAAGTCATCAAGTTCAACAGCGAGCCTCACCTGGTGATGGAGACCCAGCATCGCACGCCGGGTAATTTGCGCGCCTTTGTGCAGATCAAGATGCGCAATCTGCGCTACGGAAAGACGCTTGAGCAGCGCTTCAATTCCTCGGATACCGTCGAAGTCCTGCCGACCGATCGCCGCACCCTGGAGTTCAGCTATGCGGACCGCGATACCTACACGTTCATGGATCCCGAGTCCTTTGAGTCATTCGAGCTCAACGAAACCATGATCGGCGACTCCAAGAATTATCTCGTCGCGAACGGCAAGGCCGAGGTGCTCTTCATCAACGAAGTCCCGGTGACGATTGATCTCCCGACGGCCGTGACGCTCAAGATCACCGAGAGTGCCGACGGCGTAAAGGGTGACACTGCCTCCAACGTGCAAAAGCCCGCCACCTGCGAAACCGGCCTTGTGGTGCAGGTCCCCTTGTTCATCAAGGAAGGCGAAGTCATCCGCGTCAGCACGCTCGACGGCACCTACATGGGCCGCGCCTAGTTTCTTTTGCTCAGCTCGTTGAGGAAAAACAAAAGCCCGCGGTGAATGCCTCGGGTTTTGTCGCGTCTGCTTTCCCGGACTCAGTCAGGGCGCAGATCACAATCTGCGTCCAGGCACGTCGCGCAAACTCGCTTGTGGCTCTCAAAATCCAGAAGTTCGGTCTCCGGAGTCACATAGCCAGGCCGCACGGGTTCTTCGCGCAACAGGTCCGTGCTCAGGTATTTCTTGTTGTCGTCGCTGAACACCGTCGCGACCGCTGCCTTGGGTCCGATGAGCTCCTGCGCTTGCAACGCGGCGAGGAAATTCGCACCCGAGGAAATACCCACCGCGAGGCCAGGTTGCGTCGCCAACTTTTGCGCCATGAGAATCGCGTCGCCATCGCTGACGGCGCGCACCGGATCGAGTTGATCGAGCTTCAGAATGGGAGGCACAAACTCATCCGAAATCCCCTGAATGCGGTGGCGCCCAACTTTGCGTCCGGCACTGAGCGTCGGCGATTCGACCGGCTCGACCGGATGGACCCGGATCTCCCGGCGGGTGTTCCGGAGGAAACGGCCCACCCCCATGACCGTGCCTCCCGTCCCCACACCGGCGACAAAGGCATCGAGTGTCACCTTTTGCTCATCGAGTTGCCACCAGAGTTCCGGCCCCGTCGTGCGTTCGTGCGCTTCGGCATTGGCTTCGTTGGCAAACTGGCGGGGCAAAAATGCGCCATGTTCCCGCGAGTATTCCTCGGCCAGACGGATGCTGCCGAGGAACCCACCGTGCTCGGCCGACACCGGCACAATCCGAGCGCCGAGACTGCGGATGAGGTCCGTGCGTTCGCGGCTCATCCAATCGGGCATAAAGATAACCACGGGGTGGCCGAGCGCCCGACCCACTGCGGCGAAAGCGATGCCCGTGTTACCGCTGGTCGCTTCTGCAATCGTATCCCCCCGGGCGGATGGCACCCGTTGCATAGGCGCGTCGCAGGACATGGAATGCCATGCGGTCCTTGATGCTGCCCGTCATGTTGAAGTTCTCCGCCTTGGCGTAAACCACGCGGGTCGAACCGCGAAACCGAAAACGCACCGCGAGCAGCGTGGTGTTGCCCCCCATGTGGCGCAGGGCTTCAAACCGGTGCGTCACGGCGGGGGCAGTGCCGGCAATCGGATTCATGGGCGCAGTGATTACCAGATAATCGACCGGTGAGGTTCGCACAACGAGCCATATACCCCGGCCAAAGGAAATCCATCTGCTTCACGGCCGCATTAGCATGGACAGTTTTCCGCCAAGCGCGGCACTCCGGCCCGAAGGCCAGCTGGTCGGTGGCATGAGCGCGGCGCCGCGCACGGAAACGCTGAAAAGCCCGACCGCAGTCGATGAATCGACTTGGAGCGCGTCTCCAAACGTGATTGTCACCGTAGTGCTTGCAGAAACGCATCTGCGGCGCCCCCCGCAGTTTCTCCCGCCAGCCACCACTCCCTCATCACCTCGAACTGCAATGCCCGGCGGAGTCACAAAATACCCCTTGTCCATGAGGATCAATATTCCAAGAAACTCCCCGGCCTGATCGCCATCCAGCATGGAAATTCTCGATACCGTTCGCAGCAACCTGCTTTCGCCAGCCGTGCTTTTTTTCGCACTCGGCATTTTTGCCGCACTGGTCAAGAGCGACCTGAAATTTCCGGAGCCACTCTATATCGGCCTGACTATCTATCTGCTGGTCGCCATCGGTTTCAAGGGTGGCGTCGCCTTCGCCGAGGCCGGTCTTTCAAGGGTATGGCTTCCCGCGCTGGCCGCGATGACCTTGGGTGCCCTTATCCCGCTGTGGACCTACCCCGTGCTCCGTCATGGAGGGCGGCTCCCGTCCGTGGACGCCGCCGCCATCGCCGCGCACTACGGCTCGGTCAGTGCCGTCACCTTCATCGCCGCCATCAACTACCTTGACGTCGTCGGTCAGCCCTACGAACCCTACGCTTCGGCCTTCCTCGCTGTCATGGAA
>CAMTVF010000042.1:0-64602 GCA_947085115.1 uncultured Opitutaceae bacterium
ACACAAACATGATTCGTTGACGCATCCTGCGGGACCGGCGAGCACGGGCAACACCTAGATTAAGGTTCCCCAGGCACCCTTTTCGGCCCTGATCGGAACCTCAATTGAGGCTGAATTCAGCAACGGCAAAAGCCCGCATTCGGGATAGTATCGGCGCATGAACTCAATCATTGCATTAATTCGCGGCTTCGCGTCCAGCCTCGCGCTGGCATGCGGCTTTTCGTCCCTCGCCACCCGTCTCGATCCCTTCCGCCAAAGTCTCAAGGGGAGCGACACCCTGCGCGACTACTCGCCGGCGGCAACGTTTTGCGTAGCGACCAACTGGCAGCCGAAGCACTAACCCGATGCTCAACCTCGCCTCCCTGAGATACCGCAATGCGGCCGCGCCAGCCGGCGGGCCGATCGAGCGGATTGACCTGACGGAACTGTCGGTGGTAGGCCACCGCCAGTTCCAGGCCAATGCTTTCCTGCGACCGGAGTTGGTCGCATGGAAGACAGGGGGCGAACTCTTTTCCGCGGCCACCGGCTCCGGCACCGATGCGTCGCCCATGATCGCCCGCTTCAAGGCGGTGTCAGAGGCGATGGAACGCTGGGCGCAGATGGCCGTGATTTCAAAAGGGGACGGGGCGCGTTACGGCTTCGACGTCGATCCGTCGAGCAACGGCATGGCGGCCTTCCCCGGATGGCGCGCGCGGCAGGCGCGCGTCGCCGCCCGGATGGAGGCATCCGAGCGCTTCAACCTGCTCTCTTGGTGGGAGGGTCGGCTCTCTGCAGCGGAATGCGCATCCCCCTACCCCGGGGTGCGCGCGGCGGTCCTCTGCTCCGATGCACCCGGTATCACCGTGATCCTGTTTCGCGTGTATCCTGACGGCCAGGCCTCCTACGGCCACGCCGCCGGGGAAACCTTTGCCGAGGCCTGTGAGCGGGCCGCAGCGGAATTGGAACGGCATCGTGCGGCAATCCGATTCACCGCACTCGTGCCCGCCGGCCTCACCCGCCAGCTCAGTCCCTCGGCTCATCCGATCGAAAAACGCTGCCTGTATTTCTCCACCCCCGAGGGACACGAGTTTTTTCTCGAGCGCCTCCGGACGCGGGTGAAACGGCCGCTGCTCGCGCCGCGCCTGGTCTTTGACGGACAAATCCGCGGCCCGTGGTCGCGCTTTTCCCATGTCTGGCGGGTCTGTTACACTCCGCCGAGCGAGCGTTTTCTCAGCGACGACACCAACTACTTCTACTGGTAGGCAACGGCGTTCCTCAGTCGGTTTCCAGCCTCGGTCCGCTTAAACGCAACCGAGATACCGGTCGCGGCCGCGAACGAGTGCCTCGACCTTGCGGTCGGCAATCGAGCGCTTGAGCATCCAGAAACCGCAGTCGGGGTGCACCCAGCCCACCCGACCGATTCCGACTTTCTTTTCCACCGCCTCGATCCGTCGCGCGATCTCGTCCGGGGTTTCGATGTGGTTGACCTTGATGTCAACCACCCCGACCCCGAGGGTGATTTTTTTGTCGATCCGCTTGAGCGCGTCGAGGTCCGACGCGGGACGATGCGCCAGTTCCAACACGAGGTGGTCACAATGCAGGCCGTTGAGGAATTCGAGCAACGCGGCCCATTTGCCGGACTGAATCGTCTGGCCGCCGTAATTGCCGAAACAGAAATGCACGGCGCGCTCGGTGCCCTTGCCGATGGCATCCAGCACCCGGTTCATCGCGCGCGCCGCCAGCGGACCGTCTTTCGGATTGCCGGGAATATTGGCTTCATCGACCTGGACGCACGCGGCGGGCAAGTCCGGCATCTGGGCTGCAATCACGTCGGCCACCGCCATCGTGAGCGCGTCAAAATCCCGGTAGTGGTGATCGAGCAACGTGCGCGACAGCATGTAGGGGCTCGTGACCGTGAATTTGAATGGGCCACCCGCGACCGCCGCCGCACGCTGGCAATCCGCCAGCAGATTCAATGAACCCTCGGCCAGCGCGCCCGTAACGACCCCGGCTGGCTTCCGGCGAAATCCCATCGGGGAGTGCCGCGCAAACTCCTCGGTGATCGACCGCCCCACCACCGATGAAATGCCCGCCATCGGACGAATGAAATATTCGATCATGCCGTTCGTATCCGGATGATTCACGTCGAAGCGGTAGAGTTCGCCGTCCGTCGGCAGATCGATTCCGGCCTGCCGTTGCAGGTCGAACACGACCCGTGTCGCGTCGATCACCGCCTGCTCGCTTGGCAACGCTGCCAACCAGTCGGGCACCGGGTAGGAGCCAACCGTCGTCGTGAGGATGCGCGGCAGGCGCGGAATTTTCCCCTGCGGGGCGCGCGAGGTCTTCACGGCCGCCGGACCCACTCCCGCGCTGGCCGCGACAGAACGGTTTGATTTCGCAGGCAACGAAGACGGAGGGCAGGATGAGCACATGGATCGATGGGGTTGGGTGAAAAGCAGTGGGAAAATAAAAACTGTCTCGAAAACGCCCTACCCTTGGTTCTCATATTGGTGGGAACTCGTCGAGCCTCGTCGATGTAATACGCCCGTGGCGCCGCGCAACAGGATGCGCTTTTTGGGTCGATCAGCGCCGCCCATTCAGGGCAAGCCCCAAGCAGGTTCGCGCTAAATGCATTTCTTGGGATTTATTTGGTGTCTCTTGGGGTTGGCACCGGATTGCGGTTGCGTCGTCTGACGGTGGAATTCTTGTCGCAGTTGTTCCCATGTCTACTTCCCCGCTCCCCTCGTTGAAACTCAACGCTGTATTTCACCCCGCCGGCGCCGAGCCAGGTGAAATTACGGCCGCCACCGAACTCGCGCGTCTCTCGGGCGCCACGATCAGTTCCACTGCGCAACCGGGGGTCGGCGTAAACATCGGTCTCGCCAAGCACGGCTGGGCTCGCGGACTTCCCGCAAAAGCGGCGGATGCGCCAGCGTGGATGTGGCTTCGCATCACCGACGAGGGCACGGGCGAGATCTGTGCGACTCACGCTTCGTTTCTTTACGCCGCCGTGCGGCTGTTGTCGGCCGGTCTGGGCGACCTCACGCGCGAAAAACTCGCCGCAGGGCTCTGGCTGCCCGCGACATTCAACTGGCATCGTCCGCACTGGGACGCTTGCTACACGCAATACTGGCGCTCGGCGCGCAATTTCGACCACGACCGCTATGCCGCGTCCCTCGCCGAAGCGGGCTTCACACACATCGAGGTGAACGGTCTGCAAGCGCACATGCCCTTCGAGGACATGGTCGCGTGGGAATACTACCCTCAATTCTACTCCTACGCGCCGGGCTTCAATCACTTCGTCGACACGCCGCTCACCCAGGGGATCTGGCCCGCGCTCTATCTGGACGCCAATCTCAATCACCTGCGCAAGCTGGCCGACACCGGCCGCCGCTACGGTTTGCGTCCGGGAGTGTGCATGTTCGAGCCGCGCACGATGCCGGAGCGCTTCTTCACGAAGTTCCCCACTCTTCGGGGTGCTCGCGTCGATCATCCCTTCCGTTCCCGCCTGCCGCGCTACACCATGGCCCAGGACCACCCGATCGTGCAGCGCCACTATCGCGAGGCCTTGCAAAAGCTGATGCGCGCCGTGCCGGACCTGAGCTACATGTCCGTCTGGACGAATGACAGCGGCGCCGGCTTCGAACACACCGCTTCGCTCTACGTCGGTCGCAACGGCGGGCCCTTCATGATCCGCGAATGGCGCAACCACGAGAAGATCGCGCAGACCGCCGGAGAAAGCATCGTGCGCTACCTCCGCAACCTCGAGACTGCCGCTGCGGAAATCAATCCGGACTTCGATGTCATTCTGCGCATCGAACCATTCAAGGTGGAACACGAGACGATCAAGAAAGGCATGGGGGGCCACGTCACTTGGGAAGCGCCCTCGCTCCTCGTGCGCGGTTACCACGTGCCCTACAACCATCCGAAATACCCGGAGAATCAGGCCGTCGCCGGCTCGCTGTTCCACACCGGGATGGACGCTTCCGAAAAAGAGACCCTCATTCAATCGCGCGCCGGCGGGGTCGATCCCGTGCTGCATTACTCGGCGACGAGCGTCATGAATCACGAGCCCCTGCTCGGCTTGCCCTTCCCGAAAATGATCCACGCCAAGCTGTCCGCCGTGCGCGAGACCGGCCTCAACCGTATCAGTGCGCTCGGCGGTTTGACCAACTCCGCGATGGCTCCGTATTGGCCGAATCCGGTCGTGATTCGCGCCGTGCAATTCTTCCCCGCCAAACCGGTCGCCGAGGTGTTGAGTGAGTTTGCCGCGACCCTCGTCGGTCCGAAACACGCCCCCACGCTCACGCAGGCATGGGACGCATTTGAAGAAGCCCTGAGCTGGCAACCCATGGTCGGCCTCTACTGCGCCTTTGGGTTCTGCTGGCAACGCACGTGGGATCGTCCGTTCGTGCCTGATCTCGAGGCCGTGCCCGTGGCCGAGCGCGAATACTACGAGCGTCACGGTTGCTTCCAGCACAACAACCCCGGCAAGATTGATTTCGGCAAGGACGTTCTCTTCGATCTCATCACCCGCGAGTCCGGCGCCAAGATGGCCGCCGATATGGATCGCGAGGTCATTGGCCGGCTCAACACCTTGCTCCGCTCGCTCGGCGAGACGGTCACGGCCGTCAACGCCGACGTGCAGGCGGTTTTCACCGATCTCCGCGACCGCGTGCGCGCCTACCTGCACTGGATCACAAGCCTGCGCAATGTCTGCGCCTGGTGCGAATGCGTCTATGGCTACACGGAGGCGAAAGACGAGGCGACGAAGCAAGCCTGCGTGCAGAGGTTGCAATCTGCGATCGATCTCGAGCTCGCCAACATTCGCGGCCTGATTGAGCTGCTCGAAACCTCACCGCACGAGGTGCTCGTGCTCTCCGGCGTTGGCGAAAGCACCTTCCTCTACGGGGAAAACCTCGTAGGCCACCTCAAGACCAAGCTGGTCCTGACCGGGAAATACCGGCATCACCCGCCGCGGATTGACCGCGACATCTTCTGGCGCCCCATTCCCGGCACGCAGTGGCCCGAAGGTTGGAGCGACAAGACGACGTGATTTGTTTGGGGAGACCGCCTCGCTCAAAGATCGTTTGCTGCGACTCTTCTGGCGAGGCGGTTTTTTGCGCCCGCTCACCGTGCAGATCAATGGCCGCGCACGCGCCGGCGATATTCCGAGGGCGTCGCACCGATCTCCTGCTTGAAGGCCTTGGAGAAGTGAAAGACATCGCAGAAACCGAGTTCGTCCGCGATCTGCTTGAACGAGAGATCCCCGTGGTAGATTGACGCGCAGGCCCACTCCAGACGGCGGCGCTTCTGGTAACGCCCGGGGGACTCACCGCCCAGTTGGGCGAAGCGTTTGCGGAAATTTTCGTAGTTGAGTCCCACCTGGCGCGCGACCTCCTGGGGCGACGGCCAACCACCTGCGGCGCGGTCGCCGAGCAATCGGAGGCTCTTCTCCCACCACGCGTCCCGACTTGAGGAATGCACGCTCTCACCTTGGGTCGCGAGCATCTCCGCGATCACCTGCAACAACCGTCCCATCGCCCGCATCGGCGCGCCCGATCCCGGCAACGCATCGGATTGCAACACATCAGCCAGCCGCCGCTTCCAGTAATCCGGCGAGCCCAACCGCAGCACGGGCTTGTCGGGATTCAGCAGACCCTGCTTGCGCCAGAGCACGAATTGCGGCCCCTCCAGCACGAAGTAGATCTGCTTCCACTCCCGACGTTCCAAGGGTCCATAGGCATGGGCGATCTCGGGGAACACCAACACGACGTCACCCGGAAGCAGTTCGGTCTGCGTGCCCCGCTCGTCGCGATAGTATCCGCGACCCTCCACCATGAGCATGAGGGTGAAACTTCTCAAAATTCGCATCTTTACCGGATCGATGCCCGGGACGTCGTGCAACAGACCCGCCATCTTGATCTCTCCCACCGGAGTGCGGAGCGGGCTTTCCAGCCAGGGTTGGGCGCGGTATTTTTGGGGCGTGGGCACGACTACCAGAAATTGCATCAGTTCTCCCACTTCAACCATTTTATACGGACCGATTCACGTGTATTTTGGTGCACATGAGCACCACGACTGCGCTGCCCCCGCTATACTCCTATGGTCACGCGCTCGAAATGAGCGAAGACAAGGTCGGCTGGCTCCGCGATTCCATCGACGCCGCGGACGACGTTGATGAGCTGCGCCGCCGCGTGGCGGAAGACGGCTACCTTTACATGAAGGGCTTCCTCGATCGCGATGAGGTGCTCGGAGCCCGGGCGAGTCTCACGACCCGGCTCGCGGCGGAAGGCGTGCTCGACCCGGCCCATCCGCACCTCGACGGCATCTGCAAACCCGGTTCGGGCTATGTGTTCAAACCCGAGCTCACGAATGGCAACGAAGCCGTGCAAAAACTCCTCTACTCCGGCCGGATCGTTGACTTCTACACCCGTTTTTTCGGCGAACCGATCAGCCACTACGATTTCACGTGGCTTCGCGCCATCGGCCCGGGCAAGGGCACCAACCCGCATTGCGATCTGCCTTACATGGGACGCGGCACGCATCGTCACATGACGTGCTGGATGACCTATGGCGACATTCCCTTTGAGCTCGGCGGCCTGATGGTTCTGGAAAAATCCCACAAGCGCACCGATCTGCTCGAGAATTACGTGTATCGCGACGTCGATGCGTTTTGCGAAAACAAACCTCAGGACGCCGAGAAGGCCAAGTCGGGCAAGTGGACCTTCACCGGCACGCTCTCCCACAACCCTCCGCAGCTGCGCAACAAATTCGGCGGCCGCTGGCTCACCACCGATTTTCAAGCCGGAGATTTCCTCACCTTCGGCATGTTCCTCGTGCACGCGTCGTTGGACAACCGCACCGAGAACCGCCTGCGAATTTCGAGCGATTCCCGCTACCAGCGCGCCAGCGAACCGATCGACGAGCGTTGGGTCGGCGTCACTCCTCCGGGCCACACGACCGCTGGCAAACGCGGCCGGATCTGCTAACCTGCGCCATGGTCGCCCCGAATTCCCCCACGCCTCCGGCCCCCTCCGGCTCCGGCGGCCGTCTCGCCGCCGTCCAGGAAATGGCGCGCCTCCAACGCCTGTTGTTCGAGGTCGAACGCGAGTTTCTCCGCACCGCGTCAACCTTGATCTACCGGGTGGGCGAGCCCGAACTGAAGTATCTGCTCTGCCAACACCTCTGGGAAGCCTCGGGCCATGCCCGCTTCCTGCGCGAGCGCGGCCGCGAGATGAGCGGTTTTGGGAGTGGAGAAAACGTGAGGGAGAGTCTCGCGCAGCTGTTCACCGAGGCGGTGATGCCCGCCGATGGCAATGTCGCGCTGGCCGGATTTTACCGCGTGTTGAAGCCCGCGTTGCTGGAGTCCTATCGCCACTATTTGCGCGCCACGCACCATCTCGCCGACTGGCCGTCGCGCCGCTTGGTGGAGGAATTCGTCTTGGACGAAGAACGGCACGCCGCCGAGATGGAATCCTTCCTCGTGGGCATCGAGGCTGCGGCTTGGATCGCTCACCTCCAGATCGTGCTAACGGCGCACGGCGGTCTGTTCGGAGAACGCACCCACACGCCTTTGCCGCCGGACTTTGTTTGGCAATCGACGCAGCGCCCCTACGCGCACCCCACCACCTGCAACCGGGGCAGGTATCCGGTCTGCTCCAGCGTCTTCAGTCAGGACCCTACCGAAACGCCGATTGTGCGAGACTGGCTGGCCGATCCAAAAACGGACGCCCGCGTCATCCGGCTCATGGTCTATGTCTGGCTGATGATGGAATTGGATGCCGTGGACTATCTCGCCACCGTTTTTTTCGACACGCCGACCGCGCCCTTCGATCTGCACCATGATTTGGCGCGCCACTTGTGGGATGAATCCCGGCACAGCGCCTTCGGCTACCGCCAACTTCCCCGCCTCGGGGTCGATCTGATGACGCTCGAGCACTCGCTCGATCTCTACAACATCCTCGTGCACATGGCGCCGCATGAGCGTTACGCCATGATGACGATGGAATTCGAAGCCGGCAGTTTTCCGACCAAGGCCCTCGTGATGGACCGCGTGCGCGAACTCAACGATTTCGAGGCCGACACCCTGCTCGCCTTTGACCGCAACGACGAACAGAATCACGTCCGCTACGGCCATCACTGGCTCCCGCAGATCATGGCTCTCTGCGGTGAAACCCGTCCGGTGGACGAATTCGTCAAGGCGACTCAGATCCGCTTCGTCGAGCTCGCCACGATTCACGGTGGCAAGACTCCACATTCTCTTCCCCAAGACCAGCGACTTACTGGCAAAAAGATTCTCAAACTCGCCTCCGAAAATTGATTCAAGGCCCGGTGGGACTTCGCATCGCACAATCAGGGAGCCGCGCATTTTGTCACGAGTCGTTGGCTGAATATTCACGGAATAGACCTTGAATTTCATTCCGGTCTCACTGGATATGATCGCGATGCTTCAATCCCTCCGACAACGGTGCGCCCTGCTGTTCGTCGCCTTGATATGCTGCCTGCCCGCAGCACGCGCCGATGGTCTCATTTCCCTCAAGGTCGAGATCCTGAGTGCGGCAGAGGCAGAGAGCGCGATGCCTTCACCCGTTGCGCCGCCCTTGCCCAAACTGAGCGGAGAAGCACGGGGTCTCGTTCCGCTGGCGAGCAGCACCCTCGGCAACTCCGTCTGGTTGATCGCCCGGGATACCGACGAAGCCCTGCAGTGGTTGGAACACACCGCACAGGAAGGATGGCGCTCGCGAACTTCGCCTCCGGCCGGACTCGTTCCGCTAACCCTGATCGGGCACAATGGCTCCCATTGGCTGCTCGCGCGAGACTCCTCGGCCAATCTGCGTTGGTTCGCCCACAACCCCGCTGTCGGCTGGATTGAAAAAGCGGCGCCCCCCGCCGACCTGCGGCCCGAACTGCACCCCGGGGGCCAGGCCCACGTGCTGGCGTTCGCCGTGGACGCCGGAAGCACGGCCCGGATCCACTCTTACCACACCATCACCAACGCGTGGGCCGACATGGGCGCCGCTGTGCTCACCGGTGCTATCGTCGGCGTCCACCCGATCCGCAACGGATTCATCGTCACCACTGTTGATCCCGTCGGCGTCGAAACCCACGTCCGGCTCACCATTGTCCTCACCAAGCGCCTGCTCAGTTGGATCGACTGGCTGATCATCGTGGTGTATCTGGGATTCACCGCAGGCATTGGCTTCTACTATTTGCTCCGGCAGAAAAAGCACAACAACGAGGACTTCTTTCTGGGCGGTCGCTCCATTCCTTGGTGGGCCGCCGGGGTGAGCCTCTACGCCACCGGCACGAGCGCAATCAGCTATATCGCCACACCCGCAAAGTCCTTCGCCGAGAACTGGCAATATCTCGCGGCGAATGTCGTGGGGATGATCGGCACCATCTTCGTCGCCATCTGGATCGTCCCCCTTATCCGGCGACTCAACCTCATGTCGGTGTATCACTATTTGGAGATGCGGTTTCACCCGAATATCCGCACCCTGGCCAGCGCCATTGCCATCGTGCTCCAACTCGGGGGCCGCATGAGCATCGTGCTCTTCCTGCCGTCGCTGGCCTTGTCGGCCGTCACCGGCGTGAACGTTGTTTACAGCGTGCTCCTCATGGGGCTCGTCACGATCGCCTACACGGCGATGGGCGGGATGCGGGCGGTCATCTGGACCGACTTCATCCAAGTCTTCGTCATGCTTGGCGGCGCATTCATCGCCATCGGTTTCATGATCTCCAAGGTGGATGGCGGCGTTGTCGATTTCCTACGCATCGCGGCAGCCGACGAGAAGTTTCACACCTTTGATTGGAGTTTCGACCTCACCAAGGCCACCGTTTGGGGCTTTCTGCTCGTCGCCCTCCTCAGTATGCTCACCTATCCGCAGGATCAGGTGATGATGCAGCGCGTGCTCTCGACCAAGTCCGACAAGGAGGCCAGCTGGTCCGTCTGGACCCTCGCCGCGATCGTCATCCCGGGCAATCTTACCTTCTTCGCCATCGGCACCGCCCTCTACGTTTTCTACAAGCAGCATCCGGCCAACCTCAACCCGATGCTCAACGTGGACGCCACCTTCCCGCAGTTCATCGCCGCCGAGTTGCCGGTGGGGCTCACCGGACTCATCATCGCCGGCATCTTCGCCGCCTCGATGTCCACCCTGTCGAGCTGCATCAACAGCGTGGCCACCCTCGTCTCGGTAGACTTCTACGAACGCCTCTGGAGGAACGCGACGCCCGCGAAGAGCGTGAAGCTGGCCGAGAAGGTCAGTATCTTGGCCGGCCTCATCGGCATGGGCACCGCGCTGCTGCTTGCCACAGCCGACATCAAGTCCGCGCTCGACACCTCCTTCGTGCTCATTGGCTTGCTCGGCGGTGGCTTCGCGGGCTGCTACGCCCTCGGAATTTTCACCAAGCGCGCCAACTGGCAGGGGGCTTTCATCGGCGTGGGCGCAAGCCTCGTGCTCACATTCACCGCGTGGATCCTCAACCTCGTGCATCCCTACTTCTACATCGTGATCGCCAACCTCTCCTGCATAACCATCGGCTACGCCACCAGCTATCTGTTCCCCGCCCCCGGCCAGTCCCTCCTTGGCCTGACGATTTACACCCGGCGCCTGGCTCCGGTGGTGGCGGGCGCTGAGTGATCTCCGGCGGCGGGCGGCTGCCCGCGCTCCCGGCATTTTCAGTCGTTTTCATAAAAATTCCTGTGGCCTGCTGACCGATAACCCCTTCTTCTTGGGGCAGCAGTGAGCATCCCAAAAGTCTATCGCGCCGCACTTGTCGGCACTGGTTCAATCGGCGAAGCCCACGTCAACGCCGTCGAAGCCACTCTCGGCCGGGTAACACTCGACGCGGTGGTTGATATCGACGCGGAGCGCGTGGCCCAGTTTGCGAAACGCCATAATGTGCCGCGCTCCTACACCGACTTCGCCATGCTCCTGCGCGAGGACAAGCCGGACATCGTGCTCGTTGCCACGCCGCCGGCCGAGCACACGCCCATGAGCATTGCGGCCATGGAAGCGGGCGCGTGGGTGCTTTGCGAAAAGCCCCTCTGCGGGTCGCTCTCCGAACTCGATCAGATTCAGGAAGCGGAGAAGCGCACCGGCCGCTACACAGCGTGCATTTTTCAGATGCGCTTTGGTTCCTCGACGGCGCACGTTCGCCGCCTTGCTGCCAGCGGCCAGATGGGCCGCCCGCTCGTGGGCATCTGCAATACCCTATGGTTTCGCGACGTCGCCTACTACTCCGTGCCGTGGCGAGGTCGCTGGGAAACCGAACTCGGTGGACCAACCATGGGGCTTGGGATTCACGCGATGGACCATTTTCTTCACCTGATGGGCGATTGGAGTGAGGTGCGGGCCATGGCTGGCACGCTCGACCGAGCGATTGAAGTGGAGGACATCTCGATGGCGTTGGTGAGATTCAAGAACGGCGCCTTCGGATCGATCGTGAACAGCGCGCTCAGCCCGCGGCAGGAAACTTACCTTCGCCTCGATTATCAGCGGGCCACCTTGGAATTGACCCACCTCTACGGCTACACGCGCGACAACTGGAAACTCACCCCCGTGCCGCCGGTCGAGAACGACAGCCTCATGCAGGCGTGGCAGAGTTTTCCGCTCGACGTCGGTTCGACCCACGGCGCGCAGCTCAATGCCTTTGTCGCCGACATGGATGCCAATCGCCGCCCGCTCACCTCGGGGGAAGTGGCCCAGCAGACGCTCGAGTTTCTCACGGCGATCTACAAATCGGCCTTCACCGGCGAGATCGTGAAGCGCGGTTCGATCAAGCCGGGCGACTCGTTCTACACGGCGCTGCATGGCAATCGCGCGCCACTGCGCACCAAGGGACAAGTGCCCGAACTCGGGTAGCCTTCGCACCATGAACCGCGAGGGCTTAACCGCCCGCACCCTTCCGGTTATCTGTGGACCAACCGCCGCTGTTGTGGCGGGGTTTTGCGCTGGCGCTTGCCCGCTCCCTCGCGGTCGCACCCTGTCCGTGGCCGTTCCAACGCGTGATCGATAGCGCCGTGCCCGCCGGGGACGTTTCGCCACGCTCTCCGCGCGCGGGGGAATTTTTACCCGACTCGTCAGCGCACAAAATTCTCGCGATGGACTCATCTAATTCCTAAATCTCATCCTATGAAAATCCGCCTCTTCGCTCTGGCCCTGGTCTGCGTTGTGCCTCTGGCGTCCGCCCAGGAGGCCCACCCGGGCCTCAAGTCGATTCTCACGATGGTCGAGTGGCACCGAGCCGGACTCGACCAGCTCACGCCCGACCAGATCGGCGTGATTGACGCCGCGTTGATCCGCCATGCGCGCACCACGACCGCGGCGCTGCAGGCCGACCTGCAGGCGGCCCGCGCCCAGACCGATTTCGGGGCGTCGAGCGCACCGGGGGCGGAACGCAAGCGCGGCCTCCTCGATCGCTTTGGCCTCCCTTTTTTCAATGACGCCGACTGGCAGTCCACGCCACCGCTGCGCGCCAAGGTCACCGCTTGGGAGTCGCGGAACAAATTTCGCCTCGAAAACGGCCAGATATGGGAAGGCTTTGAGGCCATCCCCTACGAATTGCCCGGCATGGAGATTGAAATCCAGGCCCGCCCCCACGGTCAGTTCGCGCTCGTGATCGATGGCAAGTCCACCGGGCTGCGCGTGATTCGCGTGCGCTGATCCATGTTCGAAATCGCCAACGATTCGCTTCGGGTTGACGTGCTGGACCCTGCCGCGGATCGTGCGCGACTCGGTGCCCGCTACGGATGGGGCGGTTACATCTGGCAGGTGCATGACCGGATGGCCGGCCCGCTGTTCTCAGGTCCGGAGTGGCCCGAGACTGCACCCCTGCCCTTCAACGGCCAGGGACTGCCCGAATCCTTTCGGCACCGCACTCGCGATGGGCGCCCGCTCACGTGGCAAGATGATCGCGGCGTCGCGCTGGGCATCGGCGAACTCGCGGCTATGGCCGACGACACGGTCGTCGTTGCTCCGTGCGCGTGGCACATCACGCCGTTTGGTTGCGGGATCCGTTTCCGCACGCACCAGCAAGTCGCCGACATCGATTATCAACTCGAACGCACCCTCGGACTGTTTGACCGCGAACTCCGCTCAACATCACGGTTGACCAATTGCAGTAACACGCCGCTCCGGCTCGAGTGGTTTGCCCATCCGTTCTTCACCCTGACCAACGGCCGCATCCGAATGGAACTGCCCAGTGAGACCACGATGGCCGAAAATCCCGGTTTTGTGCTGAACGCCGGCGTAGTCGCATTCAAACGCACCTTCGTGGGCAAGGATGATGGCCACCTCGACTTTCTTCACCTGCCCGCCGGGCAGCCGTTGCAATGTCGCATCAATCACCCGCGACTGACGCACATTGATTTTGCGACCACCTTCGTCCCCAGTGAGTGTCTCGTGTGGGGCAACGGCAACACGTTTTCAATCGAACCCTACCAGGTGCTGGACCTCGCTCCCCGGGAGACGCGGGACTGGAATCTCCGCTACACTTTCGGGCGTTCCACGACCTGAGACGGTCTTGAGCCAGACACTCCGACGGGCACCGCGCGGAAAAGCGCGTTCAAGTCGTGTCCGTTGGGCGCGCCGCAAGGACGTTCGCGGACGGACCCCGGCGGCCCGTCCCTGCTACGCCTTCGGGCTGCGGCGAGGCAAGCCGGTGCTTCGAGTGACGGAGGACATGGGTCACGGTGCCAGTTCGGATATTGGTTCGTTCAATTTCAATTCCCTGATCCCTTCGGACTGGTAGAGCCAGCCATCACCGGTGGCCAATACTGCCCGCCCGCCGTGCCAGCGCACAATCGAAGCGTTGCCGAGCGCCACCACGGTTTCAGTGGGATTGAATTGGAGATAAATCCTGATCTTCCCCCTCCGGCCTTCGAACTCAGCCTTCGCGGCCGGTGGCGGGTGATGCGGATTGATCACGGCCGGGAAAATCGCGAGGGCGCGGCGGGTTGGAATTTCCGCCACCGGAAAATCGTTGGTCGTGCCAATAAGGAGACCGGCCACGTTCGCACCGGCGCTGGAACCGCCATAGGGAATGCCCGCCTCGACGCGCCGGCGGATCAACTCGAGCTGGCCTGTGCGGTGCAATTCACCCAACAGCACAAAGGTCTCCCCTCCGCCCACAAAGATTCCGTCAGCGGCGGCGAGGAGCGCCATTTGACCGGCAGCATCGTGGCGATGCAGCGACTCGGCCGCAGCGCCGTTAAGGTGCTCAAAGGCCTTCTGCAAGCGCGCCTCCATTCGACCGCGTTCGTTTGGATGCGTCGCATGCAGCACCAGCGCAATCTTCCGGCTGCCCGCATAATGCTGACGCATCACCTCGAGGGTGCTATCGGCAAAATGATCACCGTTCATCATGCTGCCGCCGGCAATCAACACCGAAGCCGCGTCCGAGGTGTAATGCTCCGTCGCTATTGCCAGACGCGCGGGCGACAACCCGAGCGCCAGCAACACCAGAACGACACGACCCATCCATTTTGCAGTCGTTGAGCGAAAACGATCATTGGGGCCCAGGGCAGACATGATAAGCGAGGTGGTCGCGTGGCCTATCGGAAAGGCCAAAAACCCACCGCACGCATGCGTGGCTCAAGGCCAAAATCAGTGAAAAGTTTCTCGGTCGCGGCCGGGGTCCGGCGAAACGCACCCAGTTCTGCGTCATTCACCAGCGCCAGCATCACCTCGGCAATGATCACGGTGGATTCGATCACGATCTTCTCGGGCAATTTGTCGATCGTATCGGCTAGGTCGTGGTAATAGCGCACCGACTCGCGCGGGAGCGGCGCATTGAACGTCACCGCGCGCACCCCCGCCAACTGATAGGGCGTATGGTCGCTGCCGAACCAGTTGATATTCTGCACGCCCTTCGGCATCCTCTGTGGCCGTTGTTGCTCCCATCGTTCGAGCGCCGGCACCAGCGATTCATCGCCCAGGGCGTTTGCCGCGATCGGCACGCCCACCATGTCGAGATTGATCATCGCCACCACGGGCGCGTCCCCGAGCGTCGCGGCCGCATGGCGCGAGCCCCAGAGCCCCTGCTCCTCCCCATTGAACCACACGAGCTCAATGGTGCGCGCGAGTGCCTGACCGCGCAGCGCGTGCGCAAAGGCGAAAAGCTGAGCCGTGCCGAGACCGTTGTCCAACGCGCCCTGGCCAAGATCCCAACTGTCGAAGTGTGCCCCCACCACCACGCGCTCGGGAGAACGGCCCGGCAGGCGCAGGACCAGATTCGCCGTTTCGACGTCGCGGCACCGCGAACGGGTTTCCATCCGCACTCGCACCGGACGATCGCGCGCCAGCAGCCGTTGCATCCAGCGCCCTTCCTCCTGTGTGACCGAGTAGACCGGCACCGGCAGGGCTTCGCCGACAAAGCTGCCCGTGCGCGCCAGCAACTGCCCGCCCCCCTCGCGATTGATGAACAGCACGGCCCGCAGACCCTGCCCGGCGGCGAGCCGCGCAAAGTCGCGGGTGGTCAAGGTCGTCGTCGGACTGAGCAACCCCACCTTGCCTGAGAGTTCGAGCCCTGCCGGCATTTTCTCCAAGTCGAAATTTCCCAAATCCACCACCGCCGCTTCGAAGGCAGCGTGCGGTTGGGTGTAGGCGAGCGCCGCCACTCTCAGTGGCCGGGCGAATGGTTCGATCAACTCAACATGGTCGGCACCACGTTCCCAGCCCGGAAACGTGAAGGTGTGCATCTCGGGTTCATAACCCAGCGCGCGAAGTTCGCTCGCCAATTGCTCCATCGCCCCGCGATTGGCGGCAGAGCCGGTCAAGCGCCCACCGAAGTCATCGCACAGCCGCGACAGCATGGCGTGCGCTGCGCGCCCCGACGCTGCAAAAGACGGTTCCGCGCCGACCGAGGCGCTCGCCGCGGTCATCAAGGACGCCCAGATAAGGATTCGAATCAGCATTCGCGGACCCAGATTTTCATTTCTCCCTCACCCCGGTTTGCCCACAAGGCATAGGGAATGGCAGTGAGCAATACCGGCTCGGTGGTCGGAACGCGGGTGCTGTAGAGCGCAGCCTCAGTCGTCTTGATCCGCAGAGCTTCCGCCGCAATCACGACTGCTCCACCGAGAAAGTCCGGTTCGAACTTCGCCGTGAACGTCGCGGCGCGTGGCAGTTGCACTTGGTCGAGTTGCGCGTCGTTGTCCACTTGCTCGAGACAATACACCAGCGGCCCGCGCTGCAATGCGACGCAACCGGCATTGTGATGCACCCGGGGATGCGCCCGCACGCGCTCGATCGGCATCGGGAAACTGAGCGCGACGACGTCCCCCGCCCGCCACTCCCGGTCCACCGCCAAATACCCCGACTGCACCTTTGTCGCCAAGTCGACCGGTTCGCCGTTGAGCGACGCCGCAGGCGTGGTGCACCAACCCGGCAGGCGCAACCGCAAGGCAAATTTAGTCGGGTGGTCCGGATTGACCCGCAGCACCACCTCTCCGTCCCACGGGTAATCCGTCTCGAGCGCAAATTTCACCGGTGCGCCAGCCACGACGAGACTCATTTGGCAAGCGGCGTAGAGATGCAGGGAAATGCCATCCGGCTGGACCGCGTGCGTGTAGCTGGCCAGCGACGCCAGCGTGCGCGCGATATTTGGCGGACAACACGCACAGCCAAACCACGGCACACGCTGGGTTTTCACGTGCCTGTGATCGTAGCGACGGTGCGCTTCCGTTGGTCGCACCTGCAGCGGATTGACGTAGAAAAACGTCTTCCCATCGAGCGCCATGCCCGCGAGCACGTTGTTGTAAAGGGCCCGTTCCATCACGTCGCCGAAGGCGCCGTTCAGCTCGAGATCGAGCATCCGGCGCGAGAAGAACACCAGCCCGATGCCAGCGCAGCTTTCGGCGTAGGCGCGATCATTCGGCAAGTCGTAGGGCTCTGCAAATTTCTCTCCCATCCACTCCGCCCCGATGCCGCCCGTGACGTAGAGATGACGCGCGTGAATCTCGTGCCACAGCGTGCGACAGGTCTGCCGCAGCCCATCGTCGTTCAACTCGCGGGCGAGGTCGGCCATCGCCGCGTAGAGATACATCGCCCGCACCGCGTGTCCGACGGGCTCCGTCTGCTCGCGCACGGGTTGTTGCGCCTGCAGGTAGGCCCAGCAATCGCGGTAAAAATACGGCGGCAGTTTCTTGATCCCGAGCCGCGCGATCTCGGCTTCGTAATAGTTGGGCTCGGCCCCGCGCTGGTTGATGAAGTAGGCCGCGAGCTGCAGGTAGCGCCGCTCCCCGGTGGCGCGGGAGAGTTTGACCAGCGCCAACCCAATCTCCTCGTGGCCGCAGTAACCGGGAATTTGCTTTGGTCCGAGGCCAAAGGTCCGCTCGATCAAGTCTGCGAGCTTGCACACCACGTCGAGCAAAGTGCGTTTCCCGGTCGCTTCAAAATGGGCAACCCCCGCCTCGATGAAGTGGCCGGCAATGTAGAGCTCGTGGAACTCGTGGAGATTGGCCCAGCGTTTGGCGGGCTCCACCAGCTGGATGTAGGTGTCGAGGTAGCCATCCGGTTGCTGGGCTTTGGCGATCGTGGCAATGAGCGCGTCGAGTTCGGCCTCGAGGGCTGCATCTGGATGAGTGGCCAGCCGGTGGCAGGCTGCCTCGATCCACTTCGCCAAGTCGGAGTCTTGGAACCAAAGTCCGTGGAATTCGCCGGGCTTCTCACCTGCGGCGACTTGGAAGTTGTGCACGGTGCCGCTGCGCTCGGCGCCCGCCACCCGGTCATTCAACGCTTCCCACTGATACGGAATCACCACCTCGCGCACCAAACGCGCCCGATCAGCGAGAAACCCCCGATCGAAGGAAACCCGGGAGGAGAGCGAGGAAACCGTGGGAAGGCTCATGCCATCAAGTCAGTTGCCCGAAACCCGGTCCGTTATCGTGAGCGTGTTGAAATCGAGCACTCGCTCGAGCCGGCCGTGCGTGAGCGTCAAGCGACGCGAGCCTTTCTCCGCGTTGAGATACGGGCCCTCGAACAGTTTCCATTTCGAATAGTCGATGGCCTGCCCATCAACCATCGGAGCCGCGCCAAAGGCGCAAACGACCGCCTTGCCCCGCAACGTCGTGAACTTGACCGTCGGCACGGGTGTGAGTGAAAACTCCAGCGGCAGAGCGCGAATGGCGGATTGGAAGGCGGCGAAGTCCGGAAACTCTTCGACGCTCGCCGCCTGCAGAATCGTGCCATTCTTGAGGTGCGGACTGTAAAGGCGCTTGTCGCCGGTGTCACTGCGTTCGCCGGTCCAATGAGAGCTGATCCGGGCGAGTGACTGCAATTCATACGCCGCCAGCGGCCGGTAGGCTAGGTAGGCTTGGCCACCCTGAGCGAAGATCCAACCTGACGGATCAAGCGTGAGGTTCACGAGGTCCTTCGAGAAAAAACCGTTGATGTGCGGAAAACGCGTGCCCTCGGGGATGTCGTAGAGCGCGATGATCGTATCCAGGTCCTGGAAGACCTGCTCAAAGCGGGAGCCGCCGAGGAACTTGTCGGGCGAATCGTAGGACGCCTTGCCCTCCTTCGTCACTCCCTTGATCATCTGGTCGGGCAACTCCGTGAAATACGCCTGCATGTCGTAGCCGGACGAGATCGGATGCAGCGAGAACATCGTGTTGTGCTTGCCGCGCGGGTCCGGCTCCGCCCAGGTGACGTCCCACACGTGCGTCTGGATCGGGTCCGCCATGCCGCCCTGATAGGAGCCGACCGCATAGTCTAGGCGCGTGTAGTTGGTCTTGTAGATGGGCGCCATGAGCAGGTCGCTGTTGCGCCAGCGGCGCCGGGTGCGCTTGAGGTCGCGTTGCAGGTAGTCGCCCCCGCGGTCCACGGCGATGCGGTAGATAACCTCGGGGAGCTCATACTGCTTCGCCACCGTGGCGAAATACAGACCCCAGCCGCCGTAGCTTCTTGGCGGCGGCGTGTTGCCGAACAAAAGCCAGCTGAAGAATGACGAAAGCGAGTTCCACCGTTCGATCACCGAGACGTCGTCGGTGCGCGCATTGGCTCCGCGCAGCACGCCGTCGAGCGTATTCTGTGCCAGATCGGCAAACAGCCAGTCGAGCTTCATCTGGCCACGCAACCGCATGGCGGGGTCCTCCGCCCAAGTCGCGAGAAACAGCAGCGGGATGGCGTATTCGCCGATGTAGTGGGTCGGGTTAAACTCCCCCTGCCCGATCGTCGTCGCGAGGTTGATCCATTCGACCAAATAGTCGCGGGCCTCGGCGAGATTCTCCTCGGAACTCTTGCCGGAATACCAACTCTCGGCTGGTTCATTCGGATAAAGCTCCGACATCAGGTAGAGCGAGGCATAATACATGGCCCAGTGGTTCTCGGTGTCGCCGCGGATCTGCATGACGCGGCTCCATGCGCTGCGGATCGCCCGCCGCGCCTCCGGCGTGAGTTGGTCGCGTCCGAGAAACGCGACATTGACCACGGGGAACATCCAGAACGGCCCGCTGCCCGGCTCCTTCATCAACTCGATGACACTGCGCGAGCAGAGGTCGGCGTCTTCCCGTCGGGCGAGCTTTGCGGCAATCACTGCCATGTCCGGAAGCAACGCGCCGGGCTTTGCCAAGCCGGCGCGCCACGTGAGCACTTCCTCAATGCGCGCGTGATACTCCGCGCGCCGCTGGTCGGTGTTTTCGACGACCGCGCGGGACGGCACGGGCGCTTCGTAGGCGGGTTGCGCCACCAAAGAAGCCGCGTGGAGGGCAGTGAACACCGAAAGGAGAAAAGCCTGAACTCTCATGGGAAGGGGGCGGGTTGGTTCGCGGTCCGGGGCACGAAGATGAAGTTGTGGACTTGCGAGCCTTCAAGGCCGTCCTTCTGCCATGTCCGTCCGAAGTCGTCCGAGACAAACACCGCGTCGCGGTAAACGTTGGCGTAGAGCCGGCCGGAATCAGGATCGAGACCAATGCGGAAGACACAGTGCCCGTCCGGCAGGCCGTCGTTGCGTGCCGTCCAAGTTTCCCCGCCGTCCTCGGACGTGAGGACGCCGTAGGTCCAGCCACCGATCGCGAAGCGCTGGGGATTCTTCCCGTCAAAGACGACATTGTAGTGCGCCTCGGCGGAGGGCACGCCTGCGAATTTCCGCCAGGTCATACCGCCGTCGCGCGAGATGAGCGCACCGTCGCTCTGCGTGGTCGCGAGCCAGAGCTGCGGATCGTGTGGCGATTGGCGCACATCGGTCACGGTCGCCGCCGCGTGGAAAACGCGGCGCCAGGAACCGGCGGCGTTCTCGCTTAAATAAATGCCGGATTCGCAGCCGATCAGGGCCCGACCGGAACGGGTGCGATCAACCTTGACCACCTGGGTGTATTTGCCGCGTTCCGGCAGTCCCTGCTCGCGGCGGGGCCAGGTGCGCCCGCGGTCAGGCGAGACGGCGATGCCGTCAGGCAAGGCGAGATAGACCTGATCAGGGGCATGGGGATCGATAAAAACATCCTTCGGTTCGGTCATGTCCCAGCTCGTGCCGATGCGCCAGTTCTGCCCGCCATCGATGCTGCACAGCACGCCGTTGATCGAAGCGATGTAAAGGACGTTGGGGTCGCGTGGATCCACGGCCACGCTGGTCATATAGGGGAAGTTGAGTCCGAAGTGCCGGTAGGAACCGTCGTCCCCCCGCCGGTAGAGGCCGCTGAGCGTGGTCAGCTTCGAGCCCACCACAAAGTTGTTGCTGATCGCCGCAACGACCAACAGGTCATGCCGGGGGGCATCGGACGCGTTCGCCAAACCGGCCATCAGCGCAAAGAGCGCCAGAAGGTTCATGATTTTTTGCATGACAGGAAAGGGGTTGGGGCAACGCCGCGAGCGGTGACAATGGATTCCTCCGTCGGTCAGCGAACCCGGGCGGAATGAATTCCGGCACGCGCGCGCACTTTGCGAATTGCACCGGGGAGAGGACTATTCGAGTTTCGCCGCATGAAGAAATTTTTCTGTTTGGGGATGGGGTTGATGCTGGTCGCCGCGACTTCCGCGGCCACGCCGGAAGCGCGCTTGACGGAACTGGGCCTTACTTTGCCTTCGGCCAGCGCGCCGGTCGCCAACTACGTGTCGGCTGTCCGAACCGGAAACCTGCTTTTTCTTTCCGGTCACATCAGTCGCAAGGCCGACGGCACGATCATCGCCGGCAAGGTCGGTCGCGACCTCGACGAAGCAGCGGCGGTTGTGGCCGCGCAGCACACGGCGCTGGCCTTGGTGGCCACGCTCAAAGCCGAGTTGGGCGAACTGTCGCGGGTAAAGCGCATTGTGCGCGTGGGCGGATTCGTGAACTGCACCGGGGACTTTACGCGACAGTCCGCGGTGATGAACGGTTGCTCCGATCTGTTGGTAGCAGTGTTCGGCGACCTCGCCAAACATTCGCGGGCCTCCGTGGGCGTCCCCGCGCTGCCGCTCAATGCGGCCGTGGAGATCGACTTGATCGCGGAGGTGTTTGAGTAGGCAGATTCGCATCACGACTTAGATCGCGGTCAATTGACGGACGGCGGACACCACCCGGTCGCAATCGTCTTCGGTGTTGAAAATGTGCAGCGAGACCCGGAGCGCCTCGAGCCCGTCTTCGGTCACCGGTCGGCAGCGCAGTTTGTGCGTTTCCAAGAGCTCCCGAAAGAGGGTCTTCGCATCAAACCCGGCGACGCTGAACGTCACCATCGCGGCGCGTGCGTCCGCCCGGGCCGGAGTCAGGACCGTCACTCCCGGCAGGGACGAGAGCCCGTCGAACAGGCGGGTCGCCAATTCGGCGCAGCGCGCGGCGATTCGCTTGCGTCCCAGTGCCAATTGAAAACGCGCCGCCTCGGCCAGCGCCACGACCGACGCGGCGTCGCGCGTGCCGTATTCGTGGCGCCGCACCCCTTGCGCATAGGTCAACTGGCCCTGAAAATCAAAATCGGCGCTGGAATAGGCTCCGACTGCCATTGGGGCGATCTGCTCGATGCTGTCACGGCGGATAAAGAGAAGCCCCGTTTCGCGCGGTGCCCCGAGCCACTTGTGGCCGCTGGCGGCATAGGAGTCGCAGCCAATGCTTGTTAAATTCACCGGCACCATTCCGAGTGACTGGGCACCGTCGATGTGAAACCAGATCCCGCGTTCGCGCGCCAGGCGGGCGATGGCGGCAACCGGCATCACCAGGCCGGTGGGCGCGGTGATGTGACTGACTTGAATCACCCGGGTGCGGGGCGTGATCAAGGCCGCGATCCGCTCGAGGTTGCCCTCCCAAGTGTCAGAATCCGGCGCAAAGGTGCAAAGTTTGATCCCCGTCTGCTTGGCGCGATTGACCCAAGGCAAAGAGCCTCCCGGATGGGCATGGGTTTCAAAGATCACCTCGTCGTCGGCCTGCAGCGCGAGTCCCGAGGCGATGATTGAATTCCCCTCAGTCGCATTCCGGGTGAAACCGATTTCCTCCCCATCGGCGTTCACAAAGCCGGCCACAATCTCGCGCGCCTCTTCAAAATAGAAATGCCCCGTCTCCACGCGGTGCTGAAAGGCGCGGCTGGTGAGATTCTGGATGTCGAGCACTTGCCGCGGCGAGGGTCCGAGGCCGCCGCAGTTCAAATAGACCAGTTCTTCACTGATGGAGTATTGCGCCCGCACATCGGCCCACGAATTGAGCGGACTGGCGGTGTTGTGGACCGGGGCCCACGCCCCGGGAGCGGACGTCTCGGTTGCGGCCGCGTGTCCCGTGGCCAGCCAGCCGGCCCCGAGGCCGAGTGTCCGCATGAACTGCAAGCGATCCATCCTCATTGGTCCGTGAAGGTCAGCGAGTGTTCTAGCCGGAGCGTCGCACCTGCCGGAAGCGAGTGGTTGCGATCGTAATGGAAGGGAAAGGCCACGAGTGGATTGTGCCGGCGAACAAACCAATGCAGCGGGCCGGTGGCATTGGCGAAGCGCAGTGTGACCCGCCGCAGGGTCGTGTCCTTGCGCGCCCGCCACTCCAGCCATTCCGCAGCCACGCCATGCACGGCTTTCTCTCCCTTCAGATTTGGCGGCGCAAAAATTCCGATGGTTTCATCGCCGTGCTCGTCCAGCAAATCGCGCGCCCCACGGAATTGCAGACCCGTATAGTGAGAACCGTTCAAGCCCTCGCCGGAGTGATAATTGGCACAGGCCAGGGTTTGGCCGGAGACGTTCACCAATTCCGCCTGCCAGCGGAGTGTCCAGGCCTGCGCAGACTCCACGCGCACCGAGAGGGTTCGGACCTCGCGCAGGAGGACTTTGTCCCCCGCCCGCCATTCAACGACATGGCTGAGTCTTTCCGGTATTTGCGACAGCCATTCGACGTGGAGCTGGGTTCCTTGATCCTTGAGATCCTGATAGCCTTCACCGGAGCGATAGGTGCCCCCACCCCAGAAATTCCGCCCTGCCAGGCTCGTGATCGTGAAACTCAGCCCGTGATGCCACGGGTGATCATTGGGACGGAAATTCGTCAACACCTCTCCTGCCATTGAATTGACAGGGTGGGCGTAGGGCCGCGGCGCCTCGGCGGCGGGTGTGGCCGGACGGAAGACATAGCGCATGAGGAGCGCCCCGTTGGGTTGCCGAATCTCGATCGCTTGATCGTCAATCGTGGTCAGTTGCAATACGTCGCTCATGACAGGGAAATCTCCACAGCAAAGTTTCCGCCGGGGCTGGTGAACTTGTTTCCGCCGGGCAAAGTGATCGCGACCGGAGTATTCGCCGGGGACGCCAGTTGAAACTTCAACTTCCCGTTCGCGCAAAGCCATGACACCGCCACCGGTCCGCGCGGTGTGCAAACGTTGCCCTCCACTTCGTCGATACCACAGAGATGCGGGCGGACGGATATCTCCGCGAAACCGGGCCGGCTCGCCGTCACGCCGAGCACCCGCTCGAGGAATTCAATTGCCGGGTGCGCGCTCCACGCGTGGCACAGCGAGCGCCAGTAGCTGTTTTCCTCCACAAAGGTGTCGAGCCCGTGATTCACCGAGTCGTGCCACGGTCCCAAAAATTCAGGCATTCGTTCATATTGACCGGCTTGTTCGAGCGCGCGAAATCCGGTGTGCCACCAAAAGAATGATCCCGGAGCGAGCGCCGCGTCGTGGGGGAAACGCTGCATGATGCGCGCCCGCGCCGCCCCGTCGGCCGCACCGCAAACGATGGCCCACGCATTGCCGTATTGACTGACTTCCGGTCCACCCGGTCGGTCGAAATACAATCCTTGTTCCTCCGACCAAAAACGCCGATGCAGCGCACTCCGCAGGGTTGCGACCTCCCGCTCCAGCTCGGCGGCAAGCACAATGCGACCGGTGATCCGCCCCACTTCCGCCACCTCCGCGAGGGCTTGGATGAATTGGGCACTGATGATGCACGTGGCACCGACGTCCGCACCAGGCACCACCCCGCGCGGCCACCACGGGCACCAATCAGTGATATTCCAAAAAGGCAATTTCGCCGGCAGCCCGTCGGCATCCCCGTGGCGGCGGAACCAATCCAGCACCGCCAGCATCCCCGGCATGACTTCCTTTGCGGTGCCCATCTCACCCGTGATAAAGGTGTAGTCGCGCACGTTCGTGATCCAGTGCAACGACCACGACGGGATGACTTGCACCAGCCGCGAGGGGAACCGGCTCTGCGTGATTCCCTCGGGCAACCGGGACCAGTCAAATTGCAACAACGCCTGCCGGCTGAGCGCGTAGTCCCCCGTGGCGAGCATGGCTATCTTCGAGGTGATCATCGTGTCCCCCGCATACTGCATCTGCTCGTAGTGCGGGCAGTCCTCGAAGGTCTCGTGCGAACACAGACGCATTGTGTGCAGCGCCACGTCCCAAATCCGGTTCAATTCCGGGACCGACGATTTGAACGACGCCTGGATTCGATAAGGATAGGCGCAAAAGCGATGCTCAATTCCGTGCAGCGTCAGCGCTTCGGCCCCGGTCGTGATTTCCAGCCCGACATACCGAAACGCCCGCCAATGGAGCGGCTCGAAACATTCGCGCGCACGACCGGCCGGTTCCCACACATCACACCAACCGCTTACGGTGCCGCGCCGGTCAAACGTCCAACCGCTCGATTCGTCCGCAAAATGCGAGGCGAGGTTCGCCAACGATTGCTTTTTCCCGAGTAACTTCGCGTCCGGCGTCGCCCACGGCAGTCGCAGCGCCTCCGCATAGGTCAGCGCCATCCGCGACCCGCCGCCACCGCTGGTGCGCAGAACAGGGAAAGCCGTCGTCAACTTGCCTGTATCCAACACCACGCGAACCGTGGAGTTGGCCGGCACGATCAAGGGTGCACCGCCATTCAGCAAAGTGCACCACGCGCCGCTCGCCCCCCCCCCGCCTGGGATGAATGCATCCATGAAACAATCCGGTGCTCCTTCCTCCAACGCCGGAATAATCCGCGGCAGCAGGCCATAGGGGCTGGAGGGATCGCCTCGGTTTTCGTGACGTTCGGCGGCATAGAGCGTCGCTGCGGGTGCCCACGCCGAGTCGTCGTAGTCGGTTTCCCGCCAGTTCGCCGGCTCCTCGGCGGATAGCCGATGTTCAAAGTAACCGTGATACCCTTCAAACCGGGTGCCAAGATTCTGGAAGCGATGAGCAGTATCCACCCGCACCTTCCAGCCATCGAGGCCCGTGTCCAACCGCTGCACCGAGCCCGCCGCCACCAGATCGGCCTCGAACAAAAAGCCGCCGGTTTCAGTCATCACGGAACAGGGTGCCCCCAAGGCCGACGGCCGATGAGCCACCCGCGACATATCGAGCACCAGCGCGGCAATGACGTTGGACCCGCAGCGCAGGAGTGGCCGAAAATCGACCGTGTCGTAGAAATGGTGATGCACATCGCCTTTCGCCGGTCCACGAGCAACCAGCGAGCCATTGCAATAGACCAGATATCGACTGTCCCCGCTCAGGTGAGCGACTAGCGTGGCGACAGTCGGGTCGTCGACCGTGAACGAACGCCGGAACAGTCGGACTTGATAGTGCGACGGGGTTGACTCGCCCGGGGCAGCGAAGGCGTGCGAGCCCTCAGCCGACCAAATCCACGAAGAGCGATTGATGAAGGGGACCCCACTCATGGCGCTACAGCTAGGCAGACTTCGGCTGGCAAGGACAGCCCGGGTAACACGGCGAAAAACCGCACAGGGGTAATTCGTGGGGAGCGGAGATCGACATCGGATAGCCTGCCCTGTCGTCGGAAAACGACAGCACGGTCTTCAAAAATGAACTGGCTTCACCGTCTTTTTCAATATCTCTTTTCATTTATTTTCATCCGTCTTATGAAAATTGTTTCAGACACCCCTCGCCTCGTCGTTTGCGCTGCATTTTGGTCGATGGAGGGGCAACCTCATCCGCGACGCCCTGGTCCTTGGCGACCAAGATGCGGCTGATCAAGGAGGCCGGCTTTGACGGCATCGCCGAGATGTTTCGGCCTGAGTTTGCCCCCCGCCTGCGACGCCACGGATTGAAGATTTGCGGCCGCCTCTTTTCGCGTGATGGACGCGATACCGAATCGCTGCTGAAAATTGAGGCTGCAGGCGGCGCTCATTACGTGAATTGCATGCTGGGCGAACATGATACGACGCCGGGCCGTGGCGACCCGAATTTTCATCCGAACGGTTCGGCAGGCCCGCGCCCTTGGCCTGTCAGCACATCTCGAAACGCACCGCGATACTTGCACCGAAACGCCTGAAAAACTCGCGGAGATCGCCCGACGCTATCAGAGTGAAACCGGCGAATTGTTGCCCGTCACGTGGGATCACTCCCACCTCGCCGTCAGCAAGCGTCTATCACCTGCGGAATCTTCCCGCCGGTTGTTCGACCAGCCGCAACTGATCCAGCACTCCCGCCTGTTTCATTGCCGCCCCTTCGGCGGCCAGCATGCCCAAGTGCCGGTAACCAACGGGCACGGGAAATTGACCCCGGAGTTTCTGGACTACCTCCGCTTCGTCGAAGATCTGTTCGAGGTATGGTTGAACGGGCCGGCGCCACGGGGCGAACTCTGGATTTGTCCCGAGCTCGGGACCACCGGGGGTTATCACGTCAGCACAATTCCTCCCGTGTGGCAGGATACAATCCGTTGCCGCACCGAATTGATCAAGGCGTGGTCCCGAACCATCCGCAGACTAAGGTCGCAGTATTTTTCAAACAGGGCTTGACTTTTTGCAGGGTATTTTCATTAATTTTTATGAAAGTTTCATGACGGGTTACCCCTCCGTATGCTAATCACCGAAATCGCCCGCAAAGCCCGCGTCTCCCCAGCAACGGTTTCTCGCGCCATCAACCAACCCCAACTGGTGGCGTCGGAGAGCTTGGCTCGCATTCGTTCCGTGATGCAGGAGCACAACTACGTGCCTGCTCCCCTCAATCGGCGTCGGGGCCCGAAGGCCCGTTTGCCCGAACAACGCCGGATCGGCGTCTGGTTTGTCGGGGCGCGCTCGAACAATCCCAATCTGAGTTGGTTTCAAGATCAGTTGCTGCAGGTGCAGTCCACCGACCCCCGCTATCGTGTCGACCTGCGCATGCTTTTTTCGAACACCCCCGACGAACTGCCCCGCTCGCTCGCGACCGAGCATCTCGACGGCGTCATCATTCAAGGCATGGAACCGACACCGGAGTGCCTCGTGAAGTTGAGGGAACTGCCACACGTCTGGTTCATGACCCGCCGCTCGGACGCCTTCCCCGGGGACTACGTCGAGCCGAACAACGAAGAAAACGGCCGGATGGCCGCCAACTATTTGAAGGAGCGCGGACACAAGTCCGTCGCGGTCATTTCCACCGATCCCGAATACAGCGCGATTGTGCGCCGGACGGAGGCCTTTGTGCGCCGTGCCGAGGCGATCGGCCTGCAGGTCCACTCGATCCTCGGTCGTGCCAATCCCGGCGTCAGTTACCTTGAGATCACTCCGGTGCACGCCGAAAGCGCGGAACTGGTGAAGCGGCTGACCGCAATTCCCGTCCGGCCGACCGGGCTCTACCTGCCGGTGGACCATTTCTGCGGCTCGTTCTTCCGCGCCCTCCGTGAGGGGGGCATCCACCCCGGCCGTGACGTCGAAGCCGTCCTCGGGAACTACAACCCGATGATCTACCACAATCTCGATCACTCGCCGGCGGTGGTGGACATCAACCTGGGCACGCTCGTGCGCAAGGTGATCGATCATCTCCTTTGGCGCATCGAAAACCCAAGCGTCGCGGGCCGCATCGGCGTCAGTGTCTCCCCCCGGCTCCTCACTCCCGAAATGGCCGGCAAACGCAGCCATTAGTCCCACCCCCTTTGAACCCAGTTCCGGCGTTCAAGAACCGAAACTACAACACAAACATAGCATGAAACGAATCCCGAAAAGCACCGCCGACCGTCTTCGGTCCGCGTTGGCGATCGGTCTCGCGACGTTGCTCACGGTCTCTGCGTCCGCGCAGAGTTCGGAGAGCGACGCCTTGCGCAGACTTCAGGAAGAGAATGCTGCCCTGCGCAAGCGCCTCGCCCTGATCGAAACCAACGCTCAACCTGCCGCTCCCGTGGCAGCCCAAGCCCAAGCCGCCTCCCCGTCCACCGCTGCGACTCCCTCGCCGCGACTGAGCGTCGATCCGGACGTCACCATCCTTTCGCCCTTCGATGTGAAGAGCGACAGGGACTTTGGCTACCTCAAGATCAACTCCGCCACCGCCACGCGCATCGGCACTGAGATCCAAAAAGTGCCGCTGAACATCTCCGTGATCTCGGAGGAATTCCTGAAGGACGCCAACTTCTCCGACATCCAAGATATTCTCCGCTACCAGAGTTCCTCGGCCGGCGATACCCGCATGGGTGTGCTCCAGCCTGCCACGGGCTTTACGCCCTCCGGCAACATGTCGCTACGTGGGTTCCCCATCAACTCGCGTTTGCGTAACGGCCTTATCCGTTACAACGCCTACTCGCTCGACAACGTCGAACGCGTTGAAGTGATCAAGGGTCCGGCCGCCGTGTTCTTTGGCAATGCCTTCCCTGGCGGCGTCATCAACTACGTCACCAAGACCCCGAAGTTCACCAAAATCCCGACGTCCATCACCTATTCCTACGGCGGCTGGGATACCCGCATGGGTTCGCAGCGCGTCACCCTCGACCACAATGCTGTCTTGTCTGACAAGGCTGCCTTCCGGGTCGTCGGCGCCTGGGACAACGCGTTGGGCGATCGCCAATTCGAGTTCCAGGACGGTTTCTCGGTGAATACCGGCCTGACCCTGGTGCCGCTCAAGAGCGGTAAGTTGCGCGTGCACGTGGAAGGTGAGTTCCTCCAGCGGCAGCGCAATCAGGACGACAGCTCCTGGCAATTCCCGCAGGGCTGGTTCGACGCCTTTAAGAGTCCGCCGGCCGCGCTCATTGCTGCTGCCGGACTCTCCGGCAATGCTGATCCTGTGGGGGCGTATCGCACCCGCATCCAATCGAGCATCGGCAACTGGATTGCCGACGTGCGCACCGCCGCGGGCGATCCCAAGATCGCTCTCTGGACCTCCCCGATGGAGCACGGCGCCTACTACACCGACAAGAGTGGAAATCGGGTCTATAATCCGAAGTTCAGCTATTACGGCTCGGGTTCCTCCTCCGACGAGGAAAACAAAACCTTCTCCGTTACAACGGACTTCTCGCCCACCGAGTGGGTCGACATCCGCCACAACTACACGAAAATCATCTCGAGCTTCGACCGGGTGATTTCGACGGCTTCTCCTTGGGCTGACGGCGTCCGCTTCAACACAGCCGGCGTGATCAAGCAAGGCTACGCGATCGACAATTATTACAATCAGCTCGACGCGGTCTTCAAGATCGACGTCGGTGACTTCAAGAACAAGGTCCTCGTCGGCGGTCTTGCTGGCGAACAAACCAACTTCTTCACTGGCGGCGTGACTCACGCGAACCTTTTCCCGGCCTATGGCTACCTCCCCGGTGCTTACGACAAGCCGGACGAAGGCTACGTCTCACCGATCCCGGCGGCCTTCCGCCACCCGGTCGCTGCTTGGGGCGTCGCTCTCCAATACGTGCGCGATCGCAACGGCAGGATCATCACACCACAGCAGATCTTCACTGAATATGATCCCGGTGTGCACATTAACCCGGACATCCGTCGTATTACGGAAGTCTCGCGTGGCTTGGTCGACTCCAGTCGTCCGAAGCGGGAGGAATACTACATCAACCTCCAGACCTCGGCCCTACAGGATCGGCTGACTGCCTTCGTGGGTTACCGCGAAGAAAAAACCTCCACCGTGGGTCAGTTGGTGCAGGCCAATCCACCGTGGTTCGTGGTCGGCGACTTCGCCCTCCGAAACATTCCGGAATCGGAGTGGGTCAAATACGGCCTGAGCGCGATCTTCTCACGCCCACGCACCATCAACGGTGAATCGAAGATGGCCGGCATCTCGTTCGAAGTTGTCAAAAACGTGAACCTTTATGCCAGCTACTCGACGACCTTCTTGCCCAGCGGCGTGACCTTCCTCGGCGGCGATTATGATCCAAACACGGTCTCGACCCGCGCCACCTCACTCGGCCTCACCCCGACCACTGAACTCGCCCGCTTGGTCACACAAGGCGGCATGACCGAAGTGCAGAACGAGACCGGAAAGAACGCCGAATTCGGCGTCAAGGTCGCGCTCAACGACAACAAGATTGTCGGCACGGCGTCGGTCTTCCGGGTTTCGCGTGAAAACCGCGTCCTCGACGACACCCAGCGCCAGTTTGAAGAGCCGCTCAACTGGACCGGCCCGGGCAATTCTGGGGCCTTTAGTCGTATCGTTCGCTGGTATAGCGCGTCCGCCCTTCAACAAACCGAAGGTGCGGAATTCGAAGTCATCTGGACTCCGAAGCGCAACTATCAGGCGGTCGTCTCCGGTTCGTGGATGTGGCAGGCTGAAACCCTGTCAGACCCGAGCTTGGCGATCACCCCGACCACCACGGCCGCCACGATCATCCTGCGCGAAATCGTCTTCGCCAACCGCATCCCGCACGCCCCTGAGTTCCGCTTGAACCTGTTCAACAAATACACGTTCACCGATAACTTCATTGGCGAGCACGGTCGCGGCTTCAGCGTCGGTCTCGGTGCCCGTTACGCGAGCGAGATCATCATCTCGAACGACGTAAACTACAACGCCGCACGCGGCGGTCTCACCGCTGGCGACTACGTGGTGTTCGATTCCGTCCTCAGCTACCCGATGGACGTCTTTGGTTACCAGATGTCGGCGTCGTTGAACGTCAACAATGTGCTCGACAAGGACCACTCGGAAGGCGGCGTGAGCCTCTCGCCCCCGCGTTCCTGGATGTTCACCCTCGGCATGAAGTTCTAAGCGAACCGCCCTGGAAAAATATTCGTCCCAAGGGCGGAGGCACCTGCCTCCGCCCTTTTTTTCTCCCGCCGTTTCCCGCCATGTCCCAACCGTTTCGCTTCCTCCTGCTCCTGCTGCTTCTCATCGCACCCCCTTCCGCTCGCGCCGACCCGAATGTCGCGCTGGCCGGCACGTGGACGATCAACCCGGCGCTCAGCACCGACCTCACTCCTTGGCGCGATCTCACCCTCACCATCTCCGTTGCCGGAGACACCGTCATCCTGCACCGCGCTTTCAGCAGCGGCCGTCGCCAGTTTGACGAGACCATTTCCTTGGATCTTTCACGCGACCTCAACCTCGTGCCTGTCGCATGGTGGCCTGACAACCGCCACCTCGGTGCCTATGCCGGCGGCGACCAGATCAAGCGCAGCCGCGCCACCTGGCTGGACGACCGCCGCATCCTCCGCCTTTCCACCGACCTCACCCTCGCGACCCAGCAGGGTCCGCGCGAGGTCAACATTCTCAGCGACTACAAGGTCTCCGCCAGTGGTGCCCAACTCACACTCACAGAGCTGCGCAGCACCCGTAATCGCCCCGTCGTCTACGTCTTCACCCGGGCGAACTAGCGCCCGTCCCCCTTGCCATGCTCCGCGCCCTGAATCGTTCCCTTCCTCGTGAGCTTGCTCTCGTCATCGTTCTGGCGTGCGCCTGCGCTCCGCTGTCTCCCGCCCAACCCACGCTCACCCAGGTCCCCCGTGCGCCCGCCACAGCGACCCTGCTGCCGCTTTCCGGAAACTGGCGGATCGACGGCGATGTGCCCGTGCATGCCCTGCTCATTTCACTGCAAGGCCTCGCCAATCGCGCCGCTCCCCACCTCTACCTGGAATATCCCGCCAACTGGCAATGGGAAATCGTGCATCCGCTCATCGGGTTCCTCGAGCGCCGTCACGGTATTCAATTCGACCGCCTCGCGCTAAACGATGCGGACACCGCCCTCGCGCGCTTCGGCCACCACGCCAAGGGTTGCGTCGTGTGGGACAAGGCCGTGCGCTCTTCGCTCATCGTCGCCTTTACCATCGCCGGAGTCGAGGACCTCGTGGTCATCAGCGAAGACCTGCTTCCGCTCGCCGAAAAACATGGCCTCAGGCCCGTCGTTGATCTGCGCGGCCGATTCACCGCTCAAACCGACGAGACGATTTATCAGTGGGCCTACGATCACTACTTCGAAGCCTGCTCGCGGGACTACTACGTGGTCCTCGGCGGTCATGCCGGTGCCGAGATGCAGCCCGGCATCGCCGACTTCGGCGTGCAGCAGCGTGCCTTCTTCACCGATCTCTCGTCGAATCCGAAGCACCCCGAGGAGCTGGCCCTGCTCAAACTCATCCTCAGCCGCCAGAACCCCCAGAGCATCGTGCTGGGCTGGCATTCCTACGCCAAGGACACGGAAGGCCAGCACACGACCCTCGTTGGCAACTACGGCCTCATCATGGAGGGCTTGCACAATCTCCCCAATGTTTCGTTCACCTCGCAAATCCCGCTCACCGCCGATTTCAAGTTCAGCAACAACCACAGCGTGGAGCGCGACGCCAAACTCACCACCGAAGACAAGGTCTACCTCTGTGCGGTCGCCACCGACTCGATGGGCATTGGCGCATGGACCAAGCCGGGCCGCGGCCGCATTCCCTACACGTGGCAAGTGCTCATGAACTGGGCGTGGATGAACCCACCCGCCCTGCAGTATTTCTACGAGGACAAAACGCCCAACGACTATTTCATCGGCGGCCTCTCCGGTCCGGGCTACCTGTATCCCAAGGCCATCCCCGCTGACAAATTTCCGCCGCTCATGGCCATTGGTCGCCGCTTGATGCAGCAACTCGACCTGCGCGCTCTGGAAATCATGGACTACTCCGAGGGCAACCGCCACGTCGGCAACACCGACCTACCCGAGGAACTCGTCACGCGCTACTACCACGAATTCCCCGACGTGATCGGCTTCATCAACGGTTATGGCTCCGCGCGCACGTTTGATCTCCGTGACTCCCGCCCGTTCCTCAGCTACGACTACTACCTCGACGTGAACCGTCCCGTGGACGAAGCCGCCGCCGACATTGAAGAACTGATTCAGATGAATCCCCGACGTCCCTACTTCCTCCTCATGCACGTCCGCGAGTCGAACACCATTGAGAAGGTCGCCACAATACTCGAACGCCTCACCGAGCCCGTGGAGGTCGTGCCCCTCGATGTCTTTTTGAAGCTCGCCGCCGACAAGAAAACCTACCGCACCAATTATCAGCAGCCCTCCGACCCCGTTAATCGCAATCCCTGAGCGACGACTCTTTCGTTCGTGTCTCCTTCCCGGCGTTTCGGTCCCATGACCAATCTTCCCATCATCGGCATCGATCTTGGCGGCACCAAGTGTGCGGTCAGCGTGCCCGACAATTCAGGCGGCGTGCGAGAGATCGTTCGTTTCCCAACCGGGACGCCCGAAACCACCCTCCAACGCCTCGTCACCGAAATCGCCATCCTGGCACCTGCGCGCGACGTCGTGTTCGGCATCTCCTGCGGCAGCCCGCTCGATGCGGCACGCGGTCTGATTCTTTCTCCACCCAACATGCCGGGATGGAATCACGTTGCAATTTGCGAACAGCTCACAGCCCGTTTCGGGGGTCGCGCGTTCCTGATGAACGATGCGAATGCCTGCGCGCTCGCCGAGTGGCAAAGCGGCGCCGGTCGTGGCGCGCGCAACCTGATTTTCCTCACCATGGGCACGGGCATGGGCGCGGGCTTGATTCTCAACGGCCGCATCTACGAGGGAACCACCGGCGACGCCGGCGAAGTCGGCCACGTGCGCCTCGCTCCCGATGGTCCCGTCGGCTACGGCAAAGCGGGTTCGTTCGAGGGCTTCTGTTCCGGGGGCGGCATCGCGCAACTCGCCCGCACTCGCCTCGCCGCCCATCCGGGCGACTCCGTGTTGCAGCAATCGCCGCTTTCCCAACTTACCGCGCACGATGTTGGTCGCGCCGCCGCGTCGGGGGATGAATTTGCCCTCGCGCTTTGGGCCGAGGTCGGCACCCGCCTCGGCGAGGCGCTCGCCGTGCTCGTCGATGTGCTCAATCCCGAGCGCATTGTCATCGGCAGCATCTACGCGCGTTGCGAGAAATGGATTGCGCCGACCATGCAGGCGGCAATTGCCCGAGAGTCTCTGGGGCCAAGTGCCGCCGCCTGTCGCGTCTTGCCCTCTGCCCTCGGCGAGCAAATTGGCAGCCACGCCTCCGTCGCCATCGCCCGCCACCGGCTTTCCACCCCGTCACTCCTATGAACCACCCCACCCGCCGCACCTTCCTCAAGACCTCGGCCACCCTCGCCGCCGCGCTGCCCTTGCTGCGACTCCCACTCGGTGCGACCGAACCCACCGCGCCCGCCGGCCCGTCCAGCGGCTCAGCTCGCGGGTTGTTGTTCGACGCGACCGATCTGCCACGCATGCGCGCCAACCTCGAGTTGCCCCGCTTTGCGACCATTCGCGCCATGTTGTTCGACGTCGATTTTGCGGCTGAAACCAAGTTCCTGCTTGTGGAACTTCGCCTCAACAACCACGTCTCCGATTTCATGCGGGCTTGGAAACTGATTCAAAACAACGCCTTTGCCTACGTCATCACCGGCAGCCCGCGGCATCGCGATCTCGCACTCCTGGCACTGCGCCGGCTCTGTGATTACAAGCGCTGGGATTATTTCCTCGAGGGTGGCAAGGACACCATCGGGCTCCAGCGGGCACCCGAGTCGACCATCGCAACCTGCTACGCACTCGAGTGGCTCGGCGACGAAGTTCCCGCAGATCTCCTCTCCGCGGTCGAAGACAAGATCGTGAACGAGGGCGCGCCCGCCTGTTATCGCACGCTTTATGGCATGAAGTATCCCGACCGGGTGCGCGGATGGGGCTTCGATCCGGAAGACGACTACGGTTTCCGTTTTGATCTCAGTCGTTGGCCGCTCATCCTCAACGCGACCAACTTGAAGGTCATCCCCATTTGCGGTCTCGGTCTCGCGGCGATTCGGTTCCACGGCCGCCACCCCGATGCGGCCAGGTGGATGGACCTCGCCCGGCAAAGCGCGCAGGCGTTCTCGGTCATGTATGGTCAGGATGGTTCCTACGATGAAGGCGTCGGTTACTGGGGCTACACCACGATGCATCTCGCCATGTTCGCTGATGCGCTGCACCGCCGGCTCGGGATCGATGATCGCCGGCTCATCAACTACCCGGGCACCGTGCGCTTTGCGCTGGCCATGTCGATGCCCTGTGGCGGCGAGGCGATTGAGGACCCAACGCTCAAGACCGCCTACAACGCGGTCCCCAAGGGCGGCTATGAACCCAGCGATGACATTGTGAATTTTTCCGATGGCAGCGCGGGCATGGATGTCTCCATCGCGCCGTGGGTCGGTCAGGTGGCCAACGATCCGCTGAGCAATCATGTCGCCAAACATACCGGCGCGCTCAAACACCTCCAAGCTGTCGCGTGGTTTCACGACGATGCGCCCACCGAACCGCCGACCGCCGCTTTGCACGACGTCCGGCTGAGCAACGATTGGGTTATTTCCCGCACCGGTTGGACGCCGGCGGATACTGTCGTCGCTTTTCGCAGTGGTGGACCCGCCAATCACGAGCACGCGGATCGCAACAGCGTCATTTTCAAGGCGCACGGTGATCGACTGTTTCACGATCCCTTCAAGGCCGGCTATTCATCGACCGGTCCGCGCTGGCTCTTGCGCCAGACCGAGGCGCACACTGCCGTCCTGATCAACGGCCACGGCCACCAATATCACGATGGCCGCGAAGGCACTAATTCCTCCTGGGCCAGCGCAAGGGTCACCGACTTCCGCACCGGCCCGGGCTGGATGATGGTAACGAGCGACGCCACCGAAGCCTACGCTTTGGTGTTGCCTGACGTCGAGCACGTCTCCCGCACCGTGGTCCTGCTTAAACCCGACGTGCTGGTGCTGCTCGATCGCGTGCGACTCAGGCACGCGGCGCCCGTCCAAGCGCGCTTCCAGGTCTTCAATGAAGACGGCCGGGGCATCGCCACCTCTGACGGCTCGCGCTTTCGAATCGAGCGTCCGCTCGCAACCTTGCAGTCCACCGTTGCAGCCCGCGGGCCCGTCACCGCTTCAGTCGGTCAACTCGTCTTGCCCGCCGACGAAGGCATCTTCCCCTACGTCGAAGTCACCTCGACGGCCGCCACCGATCACACCTTGTTGACGGTTTCGACCGCCGCGCCGCAGGGCTCGGATCACGGCAAGTTGGAAGTGGGGGCCATCGAAGAGGGTTGGATCATCACCGGTCGCCACCGCAGCCAGAGTGTGCGGGTTACTCTCACGGCGGTCGCGGGCGAACCCGCCCGCCTGATGCTCTGACCCATGCCGATTTTCAATACCGTCAACGCGGTCGACTACGGTCTCATCGCACTCTACTTCGTCATCATCATTTTTGTCGGCGTTTATGCCGCCCGAAAAAACAAGAACACGGACGATTATTTCAAGGCGGGCGGCCAGGTGCCGTGGGCGCTGGCGGGAGTTTCGAACTGGGTGTCAGGCTTCTCGGCCTTCATGTTCGTCGCGGCGGCCGGTTACGTCTACCGAGTCGGTATTGGGGCGGTTCTCATCTTCACGTCTGCCACCTGGGCTTATCTCCTTGGCTACTTCTATTTCGCCAAGATGTGGCGACGAGCGCGGCTGGACACCCCGCTGCAGTTTCTCACCCGCCGCTACTCGCCCTCGACCACGTATTTCTATTCGGTCACGGCCATTGTTCCGCAAATAGTCGGCATCGGACAGGGTCTCTACATCCTCTGCATCTTCGTTTCCACCGCCCTCGGGTTTGGCAGCCAGACTTTCTCCTTCGCCGGCGTCACCTTGGACGGCATGCAGCTTTCGATCCTCGTCGTCGGGATTGTGATGGTGGTCTACACGGTCATCGGGGGCCTGTGGGCCGCCGTGCTCTCGGATGCCGTGCAGTCGATCATCATTGTCGTGATGTCGATCATCATCTTCCCCGTCTCCTACCTCTACCTGGGCGAGGGAAATGGCATCCTCGCCGGCATGCAACGCCTGCTGCGCGAGCTGCCGGCCGACTACCTCACCACGCTCAACAGCACGTCCGGCAACGTCTGGTTTCTCATCGCCTACTTCATCACGGTGGTGCTGGGCTACAACGTCGCGTGGCACCTCGCACAGCGCTACTATTCCGTGCCCGACGAGCGCGGCGCGCGCAAGATGGCCCTGCTGTGCGCCATTCTCTCTCTCGTCGGCCCGCTCCTGTGGATCCTGCCCGTGATGGTATCGCGCGTCATCTTTCCCGACATGGCCGCCCTCTGGCCGACATTGAAGGAACCCACCGAAGCCTCGTATGTCTCCCTCGCGCTGCTGCTCCTGCCCCATGGACTGATCGGCTTTGTCGTTTCCGCCGTTCTCTCCGCCACGCTCGGTCAGGCCAACGATGCGTTCAACTGGCTCGCGGCCACCATCACGCGCGACGTTTACGCTCCAATGCACCGCCGCTTGCGAGGCGCCCTTCCCGGTGACCGTCACCAGTTCCACATCGCGCGGCTGACGATGTTCATCGTCGGTGCGCTCGGTATCACGGTGGCGTTCTACATTCCGCGCTTCGGTGGTGCGTTTGATTTTGCCCTGCAATACTACTCGCTCGTCTCCGCCTTCATGATGCCGGTCGCGCTCGGCATGATTTTCCGGCGCACGCCGTGGTGGTCCGGCATCGCCTCGTGTTCTGCGGCCCTGATCGTCGCGATCACTCTCATGGTGATGAACGTCTGGCCCGAGAACGCTTTTGCACGCAATGTTCTCAGCGAAGCAGTGGTCGCAACCCTCGTCTTTGCGATCTCAGCCCTCTGGTTCCGCGCGGATGATCCTCGGCACGCCGGACTCGCTCAGCTCGACGCCGACCTGCGCACTCCGGTGCCCGACGCGCCGATCGCAACGGCCAGCGGTCTCGCCGTTTATGGGGTGATCGGCAATATTTCGATCGTGCTCGGTGGAGTCTTGGTTGCCTGCGCGGCGCTTCCCGGCTCGCCCATAGCACCTGCCTCGCACAACCTCGTCGCTGGCTTGCTGCTCCTGTTGATCGGCCTCGGCCTGCGCCGGGTCGCCGCTCGCGCTGTCGCTGCCTCGTAAGATGCGTCTCCCTGCCCGCCTTTATCAACAGTTCGACGCCGACCCCGCGCAACCGGTGCCGGCTGAATCCTACGGCGGCTGGCAGGCGCATGACGTTCACCTCAATCCTGCGCACACGGCCCTGGTGGTGATGCACGCATGGGATCCGAACCAGCCCGGACAATTTCCCGGCTGGGATCGGGTCGTCGAATACCGACCGCGCGCCCGCCGCATCCTCGCCGACGTTTTTCCGCACCTGCTTGCCGCGGTGCGGCGCTCGCCGTTGCCGGTTTTTCATGTCGTGGGTGGCGAACGCGATTACTTCCGGCATCTCGCCGGCTACCATCGCGCGGCGGCGCTTTCCGGTCCGGGTCCGACACCGTCGCCCGTTTCCCCGGAACCCACTTACGAAAAACTCCAAGCCCTGCGGCGGGCGCACGGCTTTCCGGGAACGCACAACGCGACCGATGTCTCCTCGGGCTTCGCCCAACTCGACTTTGCCCCCACCGCGCGGCCCGTCGGCGCGGAAGGCATTGCCGAAAATGCGGGCCAGCTCGCCGCCCTTTGCCGCGCGCACGGAGTGAATCATCTCGTCTACATCGGCTTCGCAATCAATTGGTGCCTGTTGATGTCGCCCGGCGGCATGGTGGACATGGCCCGACACGGTTGTCTCTGCTCGACCATCGCCGAGGCCACCACCGCCGTGGAGAACCGCGAGACCGCCGCCCGCGAGCTGGAGAAACAACAGGCCCTTTGGCGCGTCGCGCTCGAATTCGGATTCGTCTTCGCCTGCGCTGATTTCATTCGCGCCTTGCCCACTGGCACTCCTTCCTCCCCCGCACCATGAACACCGAGCATCCCCTCGCTCTTCAGGGCGGCACTCCCGCCGTCACCGCCACCCGTCCGCCACATCATCGTTGGGGCGCCGAAGAACTGGCCCGGCTCGCGCCGATGGTCGATCAAACCTCGCTGTTCTATTGGCAGGGTCCGCAGTCCACTGCGCTGGTCTCCGAATTTCGCAAGACCTACCCGCTCCAATGGAACATGCCGTGCTCGTCCGGCACCGCCGCGTTGCACATCGCTGTCTCCGCGCTGCAATTGCCCCCGGGCTCCGAGATCATCACCTCGCCGGTCACCGACATGGGTTCCGTCATCGGCATCCTCTACCAGCAATGCGTGCCCGTGTTTGCCGACATCCATCCACGCACCTACAACATGGATCCCGCAGCGGTGCGCCGGGCGATCACCTCGAAAACTCGCGCCATTATGGTGGTTCACCTCGCTGGCAATCCGTGCGACATGGAGGCTTTCATGGCGCTCGCGCGGGAGCACAATCTCATCGTCATTGAAGACTGCGCCCAGGCGTGGGGTGCGCGTTACCGCGGGACACCCGTTGGCCTCTTCGGACAGATCGCGTGCTACTCGTTCAACGAATACAAACACATCAGTTGCGGCGATGGCGGGCTCGTCGGCACCAATGACGAGCGTTTCGGGCCCACACTCTGCAAATGGGGCGACAAGCACTACGATCGCGTCACGGGGGGTCGCAATCCCGAGACACTGTCCCCCAACTACCGCATGGCGGAACCGCAGGCGGCAGTCGCGGCGGCGCAGATGACGAAGCTCCCGCAGATCATCGACGCCCATATTCATTTCGGCGCCCGGCTGCTTGGGCACTTGGAAAAACTGGCGCTGCCGGGGATCGGGCTGCCGGAAATCGATTCGCGCGATACGCACAGTTTCTGGTTCGTCCTTCTGCGGCTCGATCCTGCGGCGTTCACTTGCACCCGCGACGAATTTGTCGCCGCCCTCAAAGCCGAAGGGGTCACGGCCACCGCAGGTTATATTCCGAAACCCGTCTACGGCTACCCGTTGTTCCAGAATCACAATTTCTTCGGCGGTGGTTGGCCGCTGCGTGACGCGGGGTTGACAACCATGGATTATCGCACCGTCTGCTGCCCGGCCGCCGAGGCCATGCTGGCCGAAGGCATTTCCTTGCAGATCAGTCCTGCACTGACCGACGAGATCATCGACCAGACCGCCGCGGCCTTCACCAAGGTCGCACGCCACTCCATGCGTTAGGTCCGCGCCGACCGAGAAATTTCTCCAAATTACCCGCGGCGACTTTCGCGCGCACTCGCGCAGCCACCTTGGCGGTCGCAACCTTGGCGAGGGACGCTGCGGTGATCAGAAGCGGTGCGCCCGACCCAAAGACCAACTGCCCCACCGGCACCTTTGTGAGCAAGTGTGGCAAGGTGTCGTGCCATTCGGCAAAGGCCGTATCGGCGTGCAACTCGGGGAACTTCGGCGCGAGCTCCAGGATTTCGGACCGCAACATACCGCATGCCAGCAGCGGCACGCCCTTCGACTTCGTCAAGAACGCGGTGAGGTTCGCGACTGACACTGGTTTCAGGTTCAGCGCATGAAACTCATGGCGTTCGTCGATCAATCGCACTTGGACAATCAGCTTCAATTTGCGCTCGCGCAGGGCTGCACCGAGTTCCGCCAAGGTGGTGCTGGTGAGGCGAAAGTTGTGGTAGCTGGGCAGCACACGCACGGCTCGCACGCGTTCGTCGGCTGCCACGGCAGCAAGCTCCTCGGGCCAGTTGGCCAACACGGGATTGATGACCGGCACCGGTTCGAGCCCCGGTGTTGCCCGCGTCGCGTGTAACAGCGCGCGATTGGCCGGCCCGGGCTCGGGTGCAAACACCGCATCCAACGGGGAAACCAGCGCTCGCCCGATCCCGTGTTCCCGCAGTTCCTCGCTCAGCGATTGCGCCGTGTGCTCGGCGACAAACGCAAAGGGCCAGCGTCCGATCCAGGAGTTGGCATCAAAGGTGTTCATGGCAGGCGCAGCAGAGCACGGGTGTTTTCACTGAGAATCTTGCGTTTGGCCGTCTCGGTGAGTTGCGAACCGGTGATTCGTGTGATCGCCACACCAAAGTCGCGAATCGGCGCGTCCGAACCATAAAGCACCCGCTCCACCCCGAGTTGCGCGACCGCGTATTCCACGATGCCCACCTCGGGCGCGGCGCCGGAGGTGTCGACCACGACGTTCGGGCAGTCCTTCACCGCGAGCACGCCGCGCACGCCGCAACCGGTGAGATGCGCCATGATGATCTGCACGCGGGGAAAGCGCCGCGCCAGCGTCGCCACGTCCTCCGGATCAGTGTGAAAACTGCGCTCGCGAATCTTCGTCATGCTCCACGCGTGTTGCAGCAAGACGAGTCCATGTTGCTCGGCCTCTTCCATCAGGGGTTGCATGCAGGGATCGCTCGCGTTGTTGGCGAGCTCCAGTTTCAGCCCGCGAAAGCCCCGCGCCACGCCGCGTGCCACCTCGCGCCGCACGGCCGCAGCACCGAGCGTGGGATTCAGGTGGCAGAATCCGGTGACAAACCCCGCGTGTTCGCGCATGAGCCACGCCGTATCGTCGTTGATTTTCCGAAGCTGCGCCTCGGTTGGCGACCGACCATACGCCAGCACATCGCCGAGCACGCCGACATGCTCGATGCCATGCTCTCGCGCCCGCGCGAGCATTTGCGCCGCCCCTTTCCGCCCCCGTCGATCAAGGCGCAAGATCGGATGGGTATGGACGTCGATGATTCGCATGAATGTTCAGCTGCTTTGCGCTTGGCTTTAGGCACGCTGCCGTCGCGAATCTCCCGTGACAAGCGCCCTCTTCGTTCTTCTTCCCGCCGATTGAAATTTCATGTCCACCCCGCCCCACACCGACCACGAAATTGAAGCTCTGCTCTCGACGCCGACACCGGGCGTCATCGCGGCGGTCAAGCGCGTTCCGGGCGATTTTGTGGTGCTCGGCGTGGGCGGCAAAATGGGCACCACGACCGCGGTGATCCTCAGGCGCGCGCTCGACGAGGCCGGGCGCAACGATGCGATCGTGACCGGCGTCTCGCGCTTCAGCCGTCCCGAGGCGCGGCGGGAGTTGGAGGCGTTCGGCGTGCGCACCTTGTCCTGCGACCTTGCCGATGCCGCCCAAGTCGCCGCCTTGCCGCCCACGCCCAACGTGCTCTTCCTTGCCGGTCAGAAGTTCGGCACCGACGGCGCACCGGAGTTGACGTGGATACAAAACACCGTCGTCCCCGCGCTGGTTGCGCAGCATTTCCGGCAATCCCGGATCGTTGCATTCTCAACGGGCTGCGTCTACCCCTTCGCTGCCGTCGATGGCCCCGGCTCGCAGGAAAGCGAGCCGGTTGCCTTTCTGGGTGAATACGCCAGCTCCTGCGTCGGCCGCGAGAGAGTCTTCACTCATTTCTCGAAATTGAACGGCACTCCGACGCTCATCTACCGTCTGAATTACGCGGTCGAGTTGCGCTACGGCGTGCTGGTCGACATCGCCACCAAAGTTTTGCGGGGCGAGGCGATCGACCTCTCGACCGGCTGGCTCAATTGCATCTGGCAGGGCGACGCCTGCGCCCGGGCGATCCAGTGCCTCGAATACACCGCCAGTCCACCGCGCTTTCTGAACGTGACGGGGCCCGAGAAACTCCGGGTGCGCGAACTGGCCGAGTCATTCGGAAGGCGCCTCGGACGCCCGCCGGTGTTTGCCGGGAATGAGGCCGCCAGTGCGTGGCTCGCGGATGCGAGCAAGTCCATTCACCTCTTCGGCCCTCCCACCGTTCCGCTCGCGCAAATGATCGATTGGGTGATCGACTATGTCGGAGCAGGCGGGCGCCTGCTCGGCAAACCGACCCACTTCGAATCCCGCAGCGGCAAATTCTGACCATGAATCTCCGTTCCCATCTGCTCGCCGGTCACGTGATCCCCGCGCATCCCCTCGCCTTGGACGCCAACCGGCGTTTTTCGGAAAGATCTCAGCGGGCGTTGACGCGCTATCAGATCGCCGCCGGCGTCGGTGGTCTCGCCGTCGGCGTGCACTCGACGCAATTCGAGATTCGCGACGCCAAGCACGGTCTCTTTCAACCCGTGTTGGAGCTTGCTGCCGAAGCAGCCCGCGCGGAACTGAAAGCATCCCCGCGTGACCTCGCGCTGATCGCCGGCATCTGCGGACGCACCGCGCAGGCAATGAGCGAAGTCACCCTTGCCCGTTCGCTCGGCTACGATGCGGGCCTGGTCAGCATGGCCGCGTTCAAGACCGATGCGGAAGAAGTGATCCTGGCGCACATGGGCGAAATCGCGGCCGCGATTCCCGTGATCGGCTTCTACCTTCAAACCGCCGTGGGAGGACGCGTCTTCAGCTGTGATTTCTGGCGCCGATTCGCGGCCATCCCCAACGTGGTCGCGATCAAGGTCGCTCCCTTTAACCGCTACCAGACTTTGGATGTCGTGCGGGCGGTCGTCGCGGAGGGGCGGAGCGACATCGCCCTCTACACGGGCAACGATGACACCATCATCACCGATCTGCTCACCCCGTTCATTGTGGCTCAGGGCGATCAGCAAATCACCCGCCGATTCGTCGGGGGATTACTCGGCCACTGGGGTGTTTGGACGCGTTCCGCGGTCGGCCTGTTCCGCGAAATCCAGTCCGCCGCTGGCCAAACCACGCTTGATGCGACTTGGTTGAGCCGGGCCGCAGCGGTGACTGACATGAACGCAGCGCTCTTCGACGCGGCGAATCATTTTCACGGCTGCATTCCCGGCATCCTCGAGGTCTTGCGCCGCCAAGGTCTGGTGGAAACGAACTGCTGCCTCAACCCGGACGAGGTGCTCTCACCGGGACAAGCCGCCGAGCTCGACCGCGTGTGCGCCGCCTATCCGGAGTTGATTGACGACGCGTTTGTTGCCGAACATCGCGACCACTGGTTGCGCTGAACCAAGCCTCCGGAGCACGCCCGACGGCGTCGCCCCGAAATCAGAAGGACTCTCCGCGCAGCAACTGGTGCTTGCGGCGCATGTAGTGCTCGAAGTTCGCGAGGGACACGTCCGGTGACACGAGGTGATCGACAGTGGGAATGAATCCGCCCTCGGCGATCAACGGCTGCATCGTGCGCAGGTGCTCGTCGATCGCGGTAAAGTCCTTGGCGAGTTCTCGCTTGTCCACGCCGCCCCACAAACGCAGATCGCGACCGAACTTTTTACGGAGGTCCACGGGATCCATGTTCGCAGCCCGCTCAAGCGGCCAGATCGCATCCACCCCCGCCTCCATCAACATCGGCAGAAGGAGTTCACAGTTGCCGTCGGAATCGACCACAAACCATTTCACGCCGTTCGATTTGAAAAACGCCACCAACCGCTTCATGTGCGGGAAAATGTAGGTGCGATAGGTGTCGGGACTGAGCAGCGGTCCATTCTTCATGCTCATGTCTTCGTTGAGGAAAAGATAGTCGGGTCGCACCCCTGCCTCCAGCAAGGGCCGTGCGGTCTCGATCGTGAAGTCCGCGATGAATTCCATCATCTCGTGAATCATGGCCGGTTCGTCATACCACGCGTAACTGAGATTCTCCGTGCCCATCCACTCCCGCGCCCGCCAGTAAAAGCCGAGCGTGCTGCAGTTCTTCCCGAGCACCAGCACGTGATCGCGTTGCTCCCAGCCCTTCAGCGCGAACTCGCGCCAGTAGGCCGGGTAACGGTTGGACGACGACGAACGATAGCGCTTCTTCAACTCCTGAAAGTCGGCCGGCGTCTCGACGGGGAACTTCAGGTATTCATCCATGCTCGCGCGCATGCCCTCGGCCGCGCCGGTCACAAGCGCTTTGCTGATCACGCCATTGGCTCGCTGGATGATCTCCGTGTCGCCGTCGCGCGAGAGCACCTTCTCCTCGTAGGGCGGCACCATGTCGAAACGCACATCGATGTATTCGCGCGGATCCATGGCCCAGCGCTGTTCGCCCGTGAACCAGTCCCAATTGAGATCGTCGGTCGCCAGTCCTTCTTCGCGCCACCGCAACTTGGTCTGCACCCACGTGCCGACCTCGTGGTTCGGCACCCGGTCAACCGGGTGGTAATTCATGCAGGCATCAAATCGTTTGCGCGGCGTCATGGGAAAAACAGAATCAGGAGCGCGGGCCGTTATGCTCCCGGAGCGCGTCGACCATCGCAACAATGTTGGCCACCGGCGTGCGCGCTTGGATGTTGTGGATGGTGTTGAAAACAAATCCCCCGCCCGGGGAAAACACGCGCAAGCGCTCCAGCACCTCGGTGCGCACCTGTTGCGGGGTGCCAAACGGCAGGGTCTTCTGCGTATCGACCCCTCCGCCCCAAAATACGATCCGGTCGCCGAATTCCGCCTTCAGGCGCTCGGGCGCCATACCGACCGCGGAACATTGCACCGGATTGAGAATATCAAATCCCACGTCGACGAAACGCTCGATCAGGGGAAACACGGCCCCGCAGGAATGCTTGAAGGTTTTCCACTTCGTATGCCGGTGCACCCAGTCGTTGACGCGGCGGTAATACGGCGCCCACAACTCGTCGAAGGTCTTGCTGGAACAAAACTGCGAAGCCTGCGTGCCGAAATCGGTGCCGCAGACAAAGAGCACATCGATCGAATCGCCCGCGATCGCCGCGAAGGTTTCCAGATTCTTCAGGGCAATCCCGCACTGGTGCTCAAAGATCGCATGCACGTAGTCCGGACGCTCGATCAACGACACATACCACTCGCTGATGTCGCGAATCCCACGCGGGTGCTTGAGGAACGCTGCGGGCACGAGTGCGATATCGCCAAAGCCCGTGCCGCCCAGACTCGCGTGCACCGCATACGGGCCTCCCTTGACCCGCGCGACCTCGCTTTTCCAATGCGCCAGATCCTCCGGTGCGAGCAGTTTGAACTCCTCGCAATTGTCCTGCGGATCAAGTCGCCCCTCGTCGATCGGCGGCTGGCGCACGATCACATCGAAGAAGTAACCACCGGCCGGCATGTGTCCGCTGGGCTCGACCGTCGCGTCCCCTTCCGGAAAGAGATAAACATCCCCGGTCGGGTCCTCCCGCGGGCGGAATCCTCCCGGCACCAGCACGACCTGACCCCACGGGGTGCGCCACTCGTGCCAGCCTTCCTGCGGGAAACCGAACATCGTGCCGCGCCCGCCCACTCCGATCACATCCGAACCGAGTGCCTCCACCAAGTCGGGTTCGATTTCTCCCAACATCTGAAACGGCTCCCAGATCCTGACCGGATGCTCGGTCAAACCGAAATGCTTCCGCAAACCCGCCACGCAACTGCTGTGGATGCCCGTGACCCCCGTGCTGCCGAAATCAACCGGCACCGGTCCCGCTTGATGGTTGAGGGCAGCGAGTGTTTTTTCGCGCGAGGTCATGTTTCAATCCGGATTGTCGCTCAGGCAGCCTCAACAAGCGTCTTGGCAATCTCGAGCGCGGTGCCGGCGTCGGCCGCATAGGCATCAGCCCCGATCTCTTTCGCAAATTCCGCTGTGATCGGGGCGCCTCCCACCATGATCTTAACCTCGGTCAGTCCGGCGTCCCGGAGCGCGCGCACCGTGTCTCTCATCGCCCCCATCGTCGTGGTCAGCAACGCCGACAGGCCGACAATCTGCGCCTTGTTCTCTCGCACCGCCGTCACGTAACGATCGGCTGCCACGTTGGTGCCGAGGTCGATGATCTTGAAATTTGCCCCGCGCCACATCATCGAGACGAGGTTCTTGCCGATGTCGTGGAGATCGCCCTGCACCGTGCCGATTACCGCCGTATACTTCGGTTCGATGCCGGCCTGCACGAGCAGGGGCTCAAGGACCTTCAACGCCTCTTTCATCGCGCGGGCGGCCACGAGCATCTCGGGCACAAAGATCTCATTGCGCCGAAAACGCTCTCCGACAATCGCCATGCCCGGCACGAGACCTTGTTCCACCACCTGCAGAGCCGACGTCCCGGCGGCGAGAAGTTCTTGCGTGAGGCGGACCACTTCGGCGCGTTTTCCGCCAGCGACTGCGGTGGTGAGTTCGGACAATTGCTGCATGCGTTCACTCTGTAATCTCGCTTCCGCATGCAAAGGAGATTATGAATCATTCACTGCGCATCGCGCTGAATTTTCATAGCAAGATATGACCAGTCCCGCTTCCTTCTCCGACCTGTTTTCCGCAATGTTTCGGCCTCGTTTTTTCCGCATGCGCCGGGTTGGACCGCGACCGGTGCGCCGGGTTGGTCAAGGAAAAGCGACCGCTATGTCTGACATCGATAAATATTCATCGGGTTTTCACTTGGCATTGGGCGTTGGGCCAAAGGAAATGGCCTCGACCCCTTGGTCTTTCATGAGTCCGTTGTCCCCCACTGTATTTGCCACCGGTCGGCCGCATCGCATGTTCCTCGGTGGATTTGGACACGCTTGTCACCACCCCCTCTCATGAATGCCGCTCTCCCACAAACCTGCGAGGATCTCCTCGCACAGATGGTCGCGATTGAGACCGTCAATGTGAACTTCGGCGGACCGGTCAATGGCGAGGCCAGGCTGGCCTGCCACCTCGAAGCTCTCGCCGCTGGCTGGGGGCTGCGCTCGCGTCGCTGCACCGTGTCAGGGGATCGCTTCAATTTGCTCATCACCTCCGAGGTGGCATTGGACGCTGAGTGGCTGCTGTTCGAAAGTCATCTCGACACCGTGAGCGTCGACGGCATGACCGTTCCGGCATTCGCACTCACCACCAAGGACGGCCGGCTCCACGGTCGCGGCGCTTGCGATACCAAAGGCTCGGGCGCGGCCATGCTTTGGGCTTTGCGCGACTACGCGCAATCCAAGGAGCGGACGCGCAACGCCGGCGTTCTCTTCTCCCTCGACGAAGAGGCGCGCATGACGGGCGCAATCGCGTTTTCCAACGGTGAACTGCCGGAATTCAAGCGCCTGCGCGGAATCATCGTTGGCGAACCGACCCAACTGCGCCCTGTCGTCGCGCACAACGGCGCCTTGCGCTGGCGCACCGTCACGCGCGGTGTCGCCGCCCATTCGGCCGATCCCTCGCAGGGTCGCTCGGCCATCAGTGCGATGGTTCGGGTCATCTCCGCGCTCGAAGAGAAATTCATTCCACTCGCCCGGCGCGAATTCCCCCTCACCGGTCGGGCCGCCGCGAGCATCAACGTCATCAGCGGCGGGTCGGCGAACAACATCATCCCCGATTACTGCGAAATCATCTGCGACCGGCGCCTCGTCCCGGGCGAAACCGTTGGACAGGCGCTCGCGGAGCGCGACGCCGCGCTCGCCGGACTTGAGGTCGAGCACGACGGTCAATACCTGGCTCCGCCCCTGCCGCCGGGCAGTTCCGCCGCTTTGCACGAATGGATGCAACCCGCGTTTGCTGCCGTCGGGCTCGATGGCACTGCGGTCGGCGCGCCGTATGCCACCAATGCGAGTCACTATGCGGCGGGCGGTGCTCCCGTCCTGGTGCTTGGCCCGGGTGTCATCACGCAAGCGCACACGCGCGACGAATGGCTCGCGCGCGACGCGCTGGCGCAAGCCGTGGCCCTCTACAGCGCAATTCTCCGGCTCCCTTCCTGAATTCCCGGTCCATGAGATCAATCGCACTCTCTCTTGCTCTCGCGATCGGCAGCACGTGCGCCGCGGCCGCTCCGTTGCCACTGATGCCGATCTATCTGATCACCCAAGCCGTGCGCACGCCTGCTCCGCGCTGGAAGTTTGTCGATCCAAACCGTTACCGGGAGCTTCCTGCCACCTTCGCGCTTCAGGTCACGGCTGCGGCGGCCTTCCAATCGCCCGAGACCAGGGTTGATGGCAAGTCGCTTGCCACGCATCTGGCGGAGAAAATCCGTTCCTTCCTCGTCACGCCTGCCGTCGATCCAGACGGCACCACGCATGAACCCGAGGCACAGGGCGGCATCGGAGGTTGGTCGCACCATGTCCCGGCCCATAGCCTCCTGCTCGCCAAACGCACCCCGGCGGCCTGGGAACATCTCTCCGACGAGGAGCACGCACGCGCCGACCTGCTGATGGAGGTGCTCGCTCTCGCCGCCCACTTCCGCCTCGACGACGACAATGACTATTACCTGCTCCTCGATGGTTTTTCCCTGTTCCACAAGAGTTGGAATCCCAACCACACCGACGGTTATGTCGGGGTGATCATCGCGGCTTCGCTCTATTTCGGTCCCGAAGAGCTCAACGCCCGCTTCCTCGCCTTCGACTTTGATTCGTTCATCGCGCGACTCAAGGCCGCAAATTTCCAGAACATCAAGCGCTGCTGGACCTGGAGTCCGGAGATTCGCGGATTGATGATGCACGGGGGTCCCGTTGCGGTCCCGGCGACGCAGATTCTCGCGCAAGGCGTCGTCACGCGCGGCGCGGGGGTGCGCAACGCGTTCACGCTCGATGGGATCACCTTGAACGAGCCTTGGGTGATGCACCGGAGTCAGGCCGTGCAGCTCTACTCGAAGGCCGTGCGCACGCGCGTCGTGCATGGAGGCGAAGTCGCGTCGCGTTTACTCAATCGCACGAGCGCAGCAACCGAGTCGCCCTGGGAAGGCCAGATGGGCATGCTGCATGAATTTGAAAGCCCCGACTGGGGCGGACTCCGCAGCAGCCTCACCTACGCCTATGAGGGCGTGATGATTGATACCAACATCCCGAGATTAATAGACTATACAAGGAGTCCGAAATGAGTCAGGAAAGGGCATGGCAAGATATCTTCCTCAATTGGGTGAAGCGGTGGTGGCGGAAATCGAAGCGGCTTGGGCCAAGCGCCAGCCTGACTGGGCCCGCCGACGTTTGCTGGTGGTGCGTTTGATCGCCCAGCATGAGATGACGGTGGCGCAGATCATGCGGGCGGCGGATGTCTGCCGGCAGACGGTTTTCGTCTACCGGGATAAAGTCCTCGCCGGGGGCGTGGCCGGGTTGTTGCGCCGCGGCCAAGCTCCTGGGGTCCGACCCGCCGTGCGGGGCGCGGTGCAAGCGGAGTTCCTCCAGCACTTGGCGGCGGGCAAGTTCCGCCGGGCCAAGGACGCCCAGGCGTGGATCAAGAAACGGACCCGCCGGACGTTGACTGAGAGCGGCGTCCGCAAGGTGTTGCGCCGACTGGGCGGGAAACTAAAGGTGCCGCGCAAGAGCCACGTCAAAAAAGATCCCGCCAAGGCCGCCGCGTTCAAAGTGGAATTGCCGGCCAAGTTGGAGGAACTCGCCGGTCCGGCGGCCCGGGCCGGCCAGACGGTGCGGCTGTGGGTGCTCGATGAACACCGGTATGGCCTGTTGCCGGTGATCCGCCGGTGCTGGGCGTTGAAGGGCGTCCGGGTGCATGCGCCGTATGCGACCCGTTACCAATGGGGCTATCTCCACGAGGCGATGGAAGTGGATGGGGCCAACGCCATGGAACTGCTCTTCACTCCCTGCATCGATCAGGACGTGCATGTGCTCTTCCTCCGGCAGATCAGCCAGACCGAGCCGGACGCCGTGCATGTCATCATCCAGGACCAGGCCGGTTTTCATGTGGGAGCCACGGATCCTAGGTTGCCCGCCAATGTGCGGTTGCTGCCGCTGCCGCCCTATAGCCCCGAACTCAATCCGGTGGAGAAACTGGGCGATCTGGTGAAAGACCAAGTCTGCAACCGCCTCTATCCGTCCCTGCGCAAACTGGAGGACCGCATCATCGGGGCCCTCCGACCTTGGCGCACCGATGGCACCAAAGTCGCCGGGCTGGTTGGCCAGGGTTGGCTGCTCGATGGACTAAACGCTGGCGCACCAACCTAAAGTCTACTTATTAAGGGACGTTGGTATGATATCCCCACTGCCACGACGCTCAAGCTCCTTGGGGAATGGCGTTCCCACGAGGGTGGCGACATGCTCGGGAAGCGCATGGGCGTCGGCATGGGCGACCTGTTGTTCAAGGCAAGGGAAGGCTACCACCGTTTGTTCAGCGGCAAGTCCGCGGACTATTGGTGGGAGCGTGATCTCGTCCCGATGGGAAGTGAGTTCATCGTGGGCCTTTGGCAAACCTGCTTCGCCCCGCCGCCCCCGCCGTCCAAGTAGCTTCCGCTGTTTTATTGTTCCCCATGCAACACCCCATCGCTGCCTCCGTTGCGCTTCGCGATGGCCGTCCAACCCTCCTGCTCAACGATGTGCCGCACGCGCCGCTGATCTACGCGCTGAGCGATTGCCCCGGCGCACGCTGGAGCTGGGAGGAAGTGCCCTCGCGCAACATTTGGCTCTTCGGCCAGCAAGGCGTGCGGCTCTTCCAGTGCGACATTTGGTTCGAGCAGATGCTGCAGCCCGGCACGAGCATCGACATCACCCTCGCCCGGAAACAAGTCGCCGGCGTGCTCGCGCAGTGCCCGGAAGGTGCGGTGATGCTCCGCCTCCACGTCAACGCACCGATGTGGTGGTGCGACCGGCATCCCGACGAATGCGTCGCCTACGCCGACACCACTCCGCACGAAGTCGAACCGTGGAGCCTGCGCCGCCCACTGGCCACCGACGGCGGCCGGCCGATCCGCGCCAGCTTCGCCTCGCGCCTGTGGCAGGATTGGGCCACGGCCCACTTGCAGGATTTCTGCACCCAGCTCGCCAACACCCCCGAGGGCGGCGCGGTGTTTTGCCTGCAAATCGCCAACGGGCTCTACGGGGAGTGGCACCAATTCGGCTTCATGCACCACGACCCCGACACCGGGGTCGCCGCGACGCGCTCGTTCCGCACCTGGCTCAATATTCGTTATGGTGACGACGAGGGCTTGGCGCGCGCGTGGCATCAGCCCGGCATTCGCCGCGACGAAGTGAAACCACCGGACTCTCCCGCGCGCGAACAAAGCGGGGTCGGCCCCCTGCGCGATCCGCAGACCCAACAGCACGTCATCGATTACTTTCTCTGGTTGCACACCGCGATGGCGGACTCGCTGCTCGGTCTCGCGGCAACGGTGAAGGAATTCTGGCCGCGCCCGATCGTCACTGCGGCGTTCCAAGGTTATTTCTATGGTCAATTCGGGCGCAACGCCGCGGGGAGTCATCTGGCCTTCGACAAGGTGCTCGCGTCGCCCTACCTTGATTGCCTGTGCTCGCCCCAATCCTACACCGAACGGGTGCGGGCCATGGGCGGCTCGGGGCACGCGCGGGGCATTCTCGGCGCGGTGCGTCGCGCCGGCAAACTCTGGCTCGACGAAAACGATCACGGCACCGCCCAGGTCGGCTGCCCTTGGGATCGCAAATTCCACACCACTCCGGCGGACGACATTGCCTACCTGCGGCGCAACTCACTCCAAGCCGTGCTGCGCGGCGGCGGCCAGTGGTGGTATGATTTCGGCATGGTGGCGGGCACGCCGGACTTCGCGTCGCGCGGCAATGTCGGTTGGTGGGACGATCCCATTCTTGCGACGGAGATCGCCGCCATCCACGCGATCGCCACCGCACGGCACAAACACACCTTCATTCGCCCCGCCGACACGCTCGTGATTCACGACCCCTGGTCCTTTGCCCACACCGTGGCGCGACGGATCCCAACCACCGGCTTCGCCTTCGGCGATCAACCACCGATCGGACCCGATCCCTTCGCCGCGCGGGGCATGGATGGTCTTATCGAGGGCCTCTACCATTCGGGCCTCGTCTTTGACGAAGCGCTGATCTCGGAGCTGCCCCGGATGGATCTGGCGCCGTATCGCTTGATTATCTTTGGCACGACTCCCGTGCTCGACGGGCCGCAACGCGAGTTCGTCACGCAACAACTCGCCCAGCAAGGGCGTCATCTCGTTCTCACCGGTTACACGGGCTGGAGCGATCTGCATTCCGTCGGAGCGGAATTCGCCACGGCGCTCAGTGGCATTACCACTGCGGGAGTCGATGCCACAACCCCAACCTCGCGGCTCAGCCTCGATGGCACGAGCGAGGAACAAGTGCTCGAGGCACCAAAGCACGTGCCGGTCTGCGAAGCCGCTGCCGAGCAGGTTGTCGGTCGGTGGGTCGATGGCGGAGTGAGCGCGGCTTGGCGCACCGACGCCGCGGCAACGTGGTGGACCTTTGCCGTCGCACCCGTCGAACCAGCCCTCTTGCGGGCTCTTGGCCGACGCGCGGGCTGTCACGTCATCAACAACCACGACGACGCCACAATGATGGGCGATGGCTTGCTCATGATCCATACGCTGGACGGAGGCGCGCGTGAACTGTGTCTTCCCGGCGGCAAATCGATTTCCATCACCCTGCCACCGCGCAGCACCACCGTGCTCGATGCCCAAACCGGCGCAGTGTTGCTCGGCCCCTGAACCTTTCCCATGAAGTCACACCTCATCCGCCTTTTACTGCTCGCCGCTCTCGCGATCGCGGCCCAAGCCAATCCCGGTTTCGCCGGCCGCTGGCGCCTCGACCCCGCCCTCAGCACCGCGCTCGACGGTTGGCAAAAGATGGACCTCGTGGTCGCGTTCGACGGCACGCGCGTCGCCCTCACCCACGACATGACCTGGCGCTCCACCAAGCTGCAGGCGACGAATATTTTTGATACCACCGCCCCGGTGGAAATGCGCGGCTTCTTCCGCGTCGAACAACGCCACATGGCCGTCTATCCGGCCAAGGGCGGAGTCACAAGCGGCACGGCAACATGGATCGACGGCTTGCGCACGCTGCGCACCGAGGCGCTCACTCCGGTAGAGGTTTCCCAGGGCGAAGTCTTCATGCGGATCACCAGTGAGTATCGCCTCAGCGAGACCGGCGATCTGCTCACCCTCATCGAACTGCATTCCACGCGAAATCGTCCGCTCATTTACGTTTTCCGTAAAGTCACGGAGGCCAACCCATGAAATTTCTTCGTCTTCCTTTCACTCTCCTCGCCGGTTTGGTCATGTTCAATGCCTCCGCCTTCGCGGCCGACCCCGACCCCTCGACGCAGCCCGCCGTCCGCGCCGCGTGGATGATGCACTTTGACCTCGATTGGAAGGTCGCCGGCGGTCTGCCCGAAAAAGCACTGCTCGTCAGTCTCCAGGGCTTGGCCAACCGGCACACACCCCGGCTTTATATCGTCCACCCGCCGGAGTTCCAGTGGGAGATCACGGGCCCGCTGTTCGAATTCTACCAGCGCAAGCACCACGTCGCCTTCACCGAACTCAAGTCCGCCGAGGAGGCCCTCGCGCTTTTCAAGCAGCACGCCAAGGGTTACGTCGTCTGGGACCCGACCGTGAGTGCCACCATGAACGTTGCCTTCACCATCGCGGGACTCGACGACGCCGTCGTGGTCACCGAGGCCTTGATCCCGCTCGTCGAACGCCACGGGCTTCGCCCGCTCGACGATCTTCGCGGTCGCTACACCGGTCAAACCGACGACCTGATCTACGCCGATGCCTACGCCCGTTACTGGGACCGGTGCAACAAGGACAAAATCATGCTCATGGGCGGCCACGCCGGTGCCGTGCGTCAGCCCGCGATGGCCGACTGGGGGGTGCGCGAGCAAATGTTCTTTCACGACCTTTCCGCCAATCCTTCCCACCCGGCTGAGTTGGCCCTCAACCGCCGCCTGCTCCGCGAGATGACTCCGGGGGGCTTCGTTTTCGGCTGGCACTCCTACGCCAAGGACACCGAGGAACAATACACCACGCTGCTATCGATGTATGGCCTGAAGATGGAAGGCCTGCACAATCTGCCCAACCTCTCCTTCAACTGCCAGTTCACCTTCACCCCGGGCTTCAAATTCACCAACAACCACCGCGTCGACCGTGACGCCCAACTCGTCGCCGGAGAGAAAGTCTATCTCTCCTTCGTGCAGTCCGACTCGATCGGCATCGGCGTGTGGACCAAGCCCGGACGTGGTAAATTGCCCTTCGGATGGCAGGTCACGATGAACTGGTCGAGTTTCTCACCCGCCGCCCTCGAGTATTTCCATGAGAGCGCAACCGCAAACGACTACTTCATCGGCGGCCTCTCCGGCCCGGGCTACATGTATCCCAACCACATTCCCGCCGATCGCTTCGCCATTCTCATGCGCGAAGCCGGCGAAATGATGGAACTGCTCGATCAACGCATCATGGAGATCATGGACAACTCCGCCGCGGACGGAAACGTGGGGAACGCAGACCTGACCAAGGAAACCGTCGACCGCTACTACGCCGCCTTCCCGAACGTGCTCGGGTTCATCAACGGCTACGGCCCGGCCCGCACGCGCGACCTGCGCGACACCCGCCCGTTGATTTCCTACGACTACTACATCGACCCCAAGCGGCCGCGCGCCGAGGTCGCCGCCGACCTCAACGAACTCATTGCCCTCAACGCCAAGCGTCCCTACTTTCTCCTCGTGCACGTGCGCGAATCAAACGATGTGAACAGCCTGGTTGAAATCACGCGCCAGCTCGAAGGCCCGGTCGAAACCGTGCCGCTCGACGTCTTCCTCAAACTCGCCGCCAGCAAGAAAACCTACACCACGCGCTATCAGGATCCGGAAGATCCCAAACACTTCACCGGTTTCCCACCGGAGTAGATTCAAGATTTCGTTCGTTTCCCGCAAATCGACCGATCAGGCAATTGTCTCCCCGACGTGCCGTCTGCGCCAGTGGTCGGGCGCGACGCCGAAGTGGCGCTTGAACGCCGCCGAGAAATGATACTGCGAACAAAAGCCCAGCCGGTCGGCGATCGCCTTCACCGGTTCCGCCGTCGTGCCCAGGATGCGACACGCCTTCTCCAATCGCAACTGGCCCAGGTAGCGTTGCGGCGACAAGCCGGTGTGCCGCTTGAACTCCCGCCGGAAATGCGAGTAGGCCACGCCGAGTTCGCGCGCGAGGACGGGCATCACCGGGGCGCTCTCCACCCGGTCCGCAAGCAAGCGCTCGGCCCGCCCGATCAACGCGGTGATGGAATGGGAGGCCTCGCCCTGCCCTCCCGCGCCACTGATCAGGGCCAGCACCTGCAGACCCAACGCCGCGCGCTCCGGGTCGCAGGCGACCGCCGTGTCGCTGCCAAAGCGGGAAAGGATGGCCTCGAAGAGTCCCGCCAGTTCCAAACGCCGCTCCACTGCGATGAGCGAATTCTTCGCGCTCAAAATCCCGCGACGCTGCAAATTTTCCACGACGGCACCGCGCAACTCGATCCATTGTTCCTCCCAACCGGTCGCGGCATCCGGAGCGTAGCGGTGCCATACGCCGGGCAGCACCACCATCGCCGTTCCCGCTTCGACCGGCTGGAGTCCCGTCGCCCGGGACTCGAACCGACCCCGGCCCGCCGTAATCAACACCACCTGGCAGGCCGCAAGCACCCGTCCCTTCTCCCAGGAGAAAGCATGATCAGCCGGATGTCCCTCCGGCGGGTAGGACGCGCCCGCTGCGTTCCTCTGCCTACCTGCGGCCGTCACCGCCACGCCCCAAGCTTCTGACTCCGGAGAATCAGCCAGATAACGGTGAAAATTGGCATGGGTCTTTGTCTGCGACATTTTTTGTATCTAAAAGGTCATCCCGTGCATTTCCAAGCCCGCATTTCTACTCTATATTGTCCGCTCCAATCTGTTCTTGGTCTGCCTGACTAACTGCTTCACTTCCTGCATCTCTCCATGCCCAGCACCCCCTACGACTCTGCCCGGGAAACCTACGCTGCTTGCGGTGTGGATACCGAAGTCGCTCTGGCCACTCTCGTGCGCACGCCGATTTCCTTGCATTGCTGGCAGGGCGACGACGTCGGCGGCTTCGAGCGCGCTGGAGCCACGCTCGAAGGCGGCGGAATTCAGGCCACCGGCAACTATCCCGGCAAGGCGCGCTCGATCGACGAGCTGCGCCGCGACCTCGATGTCGCGTTGCCTCTCATTCCCGGCAGACACCGCTTCAACCTCCACGCCATCTATGGCGACTTCGCCGGCCGGAAGGTCGAACGCAACGCAATCGGACCCGAGCATTTTCAAAGCTGGATAGATTGGGCCAAGGCGCGCGGCATGGGTTTGGATTTCAATCCCACCTGTTTCTCCCACCCTCTCGCCGCGGACGGTTTCACCCTTTCCCACCGCGATCCGGTCATCCGCCAATTCTGGATTGAGCACGCCATCGCCTGCCGGCACATCGCCGCCGCCATGGGCCGGGCGCTGGGCACGCCGACGGTGACGAATGTCTGGATTCCCGACGGCCACAAGGACCTGCCCGCCGACCGCAAAAGCCCGCGCCAACGTCTCGCCACCTCGCTCGATGCCGTCTTCAAGGAAAAGCTCGACGAGGCCCACCAACGCGACGCCGTGGAATGCAAGCTCTTCGGGATCGGTTCCGAAAGCTATGTCGTAGGCTCGCATGAGTTCTACCTCGGTTACGCAACAACGCGGCAAAAGATGCTCTGCCTCGACATGGGCCACTTCCATCCCACCGAGTCGCTCGCCGACAAGATTTCGTCCGTGCTCCAGTTTGTTCCCGGTCTCCTGCTCCACGTCAGCCGCGGAGTGCGGTGGGACAGCGATCACGTGGTGCTCTTCGATGACCCGACGCGCGCGCTGTTCGAGGAACTCGTCCGGGGCGACTTCCTTCCGCGCACCGCCATTGGACTCGATTACTTCGACGCCAGCATCAACCGGGTCGCCGCCTGGGTCATAGGCACACGCAACGCGTTGAAGTGTCTCCTCGCAGCCCTGCTCGAACCTTCCTCGCAACTGCGCGACCTCGAGATCGCGGGCGATTTCACCGCGCGCCTCGCCCTCCTTGAGGAACTCAAGACCCTCCCGCTCGGCGCGGTGTGGGAGGAACATTGCCGCCGCCAGAGCACTCCCGGCGACCGCACCTGGCTCCCGACCGTCCAAACCTACGAGCGTGAAGTCCTCTCTCAACGTCGCTGATCTTTTCCCATGCCTTCCTACCAATTCGTGAACTTTCTCTGGGATGACGCCAAGGCTGCGTCACTCGATCCTGTCGGTCGTCTCGTGTATCGCTCCAACCTGCTCGGCAGCGACCAGCGCGTCACCAACACGGGCGGCGGCAACACGTCGTCCAAACTCACTGAGCAGGATCCGCTCACCGGGCGGCCGATTGACGTGCTCTGGGTGAAGGGCTCCGGCGGCGACCTGCGCACCAGCACCAGGGAGAATTTCTCGTCGCTCTACCAGCAAAAGCTGATCGACCTGCAGCAGCTCTACGCCGCGCGCACCGACAAGGGCCTGAAGCAGCCCGCCGAGGACGACATGGTTGGCATGTATGCCCACACGACGTTCAACCTCAATCCCCGCGCCTCGTCGATTGACACGCCGCTGCACAGTTTCATTCCGGGCAAGATCATCGATCACATGCATCCGAACGCGATCATCGCGATCGCAGCTTCCAAGAACTGCGAAAAGCTGACGCAGGAAATCTTCGGAGGCAAAATGGCCTACGTGCCATGGATGCGGCCGGGCTTTGAGCTCGGTCTCGCCATGCAGACCATCTGCCAACAACAGCCCGAGATCCGCTCCATCATGATGGGCCAGCACGGCTTCATCTCGTGGGCCGACGACGACAAGTCCTGCTACACCCATACGCTCGACTGCATCGAGAAAGCTTCCGCCTACATCGAGGCGAGATACGCTGCCAAGGGTGGAGACGCTGCGGCCTTCGGTGGACAAAAATATCAAACGCTCGACGAGACAAAGCGCCGTGCCACGTTTGCCGCGATTCTTCCCTGGTTGCGCGGCCAGGTTTCGCAGCCAAAGCGTTTCATCGGCACGATCCAGGACGACGCCAGGATTCTGCGCTTCGTGAACTCCAAGGACGTCGCGCGCCTCGCCGAACTGGGCACGTCCTGCCCCGATCATTTTCTCCGCACCAAGATCAAGCCGCTCTACGTCGATTGGAATCCCCAGGGCGAAGACGTGGCCGCGCTCAAGGCCAGGCTTGCGGCCGGGCTCGCCGCCTACCGGAATGACTACGCGAACTACTATGCGAAATGCAAACGGTCGAACTCGCCCGCAATGCGCGATCCCAACCCGACCGTGGTTCTCATCCCCGGGGTCGGCCTGATAGCGTGGGGTAAGGACAAATCCGAGTCGCGCGTCACTGCGGAGTTCTACAATTGCGCCGTCGAGGTCATGCGCGGGGCGGAGGCGATCGACACCTACATCGCCCTGCCGCAGCAGGAAGCGTTCGACATCGAGTATTGGTTGCTCGAGGAGGCCAAACTCAAACGGATGCCGACCGAGAAGGAACTCGCGCGGCAGGTCGTGATCGTGGTGGGCGCCGGGTCCGGCATTGGCAAGGAAACCGCCCTGCGCCTCGTCAAGGACGGCGCGCACATCGTGTGTGTCGATCTTGACGCCGACGCCGCGCAAGCCACGGCCAAGGAAATCACCGACCGATATGGCCTCGGCATCGGCGTGGCCGGCTCCGGCATCTCCAGTTGCGGCCCGGCCCTCGGTTTGGCCTGCAACATCACCGATCGCGCCAGCGTGCGAACAATGCTCGATCAGGTCGCGCTGGCCTACGGCGGGTTTGATTCCATCTGCGTCACCGCCGGAGTCTTCTGGCCGAGTGACACGACCGGCCACGTGCCGGACGACAAATGGGCCTTCACCTTCAACGTCAATGTCACGGGCGGCTACATCGTCGCCGACGAAGCGTTCAAGACGTGGAAGGAACAAGGCCTCAAGGGTCAGCTCGTGCTCACCACCTCCGCCAACGCCGTCGTCGCGAAGAAAGGTTCCCTTGCCTACGACACCTCGAAGGCGGCGGCGAATCACCTCGTGCGTGAACTCGCCATCGAGCTGGCGCCGCTCGTGCGCGTCAACGGCGTCGCCCCCGCCACCGTGGTGCAGGGCTCGGCCATGTTTCCCCGTGATCGCGTCATTGGCTCACTGGCGAAATACAACCTGCCCTACGCCGAGGACGAGCCCACCGACTCCCTCGTGCAGAAGCTCGCCCAGTTCTACGCAGACCGGACGTTGACCAAGTCGCCGATCACGCCCGCCGATCAGGCCGAGGCCTACTTCCTCCTCGTTTCGCAGCGCCTGAGCAAGACCACCGGCCAGATCCTAACGGTCGACGGCGGCCTGCACGAGGCGTTCCTGCGCTAAGATGAAAACGGTGCATTGCGCAGCCGTCGATCTCGGCGCGACGAGCGGTCGCGTCATTGTGGGCACATGGGCAAGACACCGCCTCGTGCTCACCGAGGTGCACCGGTTCACCAATCAATTTCGCGCCCTCGGACCGAATGCCTATTGGGATCTGCCCTGCCTTTGGGGCGAAGCGCACACCGGCCTCCTCAAGGCAAAGGCTCAGTTTCCAAAACTTGCCTCCGTCGGCGTGGATTCGTGGGCCGTCGATCACGTGCTGGTCAACGCGCAGGGCCGCCCGGTTCACCCGGTCCACGCCTACCGCGACAATCGCACGCAGAAATATTCCGAGCGGCTTGCGCAGCGGGGCTTCGAGCAGGTTTACGGCCACACCGGCATCCCGAATTATCCCTACAACACAAGCCTGCAGCTTCAGGAGACACTCACCGCTGTTCCCGGCATCGCCGACACCGCGGCCCGATGTCTCTTCGTGCCGGACTTCTTCAATTTCCTTCTCTCCGGGAAAATGGAGAACGAAATTTCCATTTGCAGCCACGCGCAGTTGCTCGATGTGCACACCCGCGACTGGTCAGCGGAAGCCCTCGCCCACTTCGGCATCCCGGGCCACTGGTTCAGTCAGCCCGCTCTCTCACCCAAGAAGCTCGGCCCGATCACGGGCATCCCGGAGTTGAAGGGCGTTTTGAATGTGCTCGTGCCCGGCCACGACACGGCGTGCGCTTTCACCGCCATGCCGGCGGCGCCCGACGGCTCCGACCTCTACTTGAGCTCCGGCACCTGGTCGTTGCTCGGCTTCGAAAGCGACAAACCCGTCCTGGGTGCGGCGGCCCGCGAGGCCAATGTTTCGAACGAGCGGATGGGCGACGGACGCTACCGGCCGTTGCGCTCATGCCTCGGTCTCTGGTTGCTCGAACAGATTTTGCCATTTTTCGCCGCGCGTCCGCTCACGGTCTCAGCGTGGACGAAGTTGATTGCGGCCGCTGCGCGCGCGCCAAAGCCGGGTCGGCTGCTCGACATCGCCGACCCCGCGCTCTTCAACCCAGCCGACATGCGCGCAGCAATCGATGCCCAATTGAGACGCCACGGCTCACGGCCGCCGCGCGATCTGGGCAGCTACGTGCGCCTGATCTGCGATTCACTCGGCCGCGGCCATGCGGATGCCGTGCGCACATTCGAGAAACTCTCCGGGCGCAAGTTTTCCCGCATTCTGATCGTGGGTGGGGGTTCGCGAAACCGCCTCCTCTGCCAGGCGACGGCCGACGCGTGCGGCTTGCCCGTGCTCTCCTTCACTCTCGAAGGCTCCGCCGTTGGAAATCTCGCCAGTCAACTCATTGCCCTCGGCGCGGTGAGGGATCTGGCGGAATTCCGCGCTCGCCTCGTCCGGCATCTCGACGCCAAAACTTACCTGCCCCGTCACTGATGCATGACTCCCGACCCAGTCCGTTCGTTGCCGGAGCCCCGCGGCGGGTGCAATTGATGGCGACGTGCCTGTGCGACGCGTTCTACGACGACGTCGCCCGCGCGACCGTCGAGGTGCTCGACCACCTCAAGGTCGACGTCGAGTTCCCGGAAGGCCAGACTTGTTGCGGCCAACCGGCCTTCAACGCCGGCGACTGGCCCGCCTCGCGCAAGGTCGTCCGGCACACCCTGCAAACTTTTGCTGGTGACGTGCCCGTTGTGCTGCCGTCGGGTTCGTGTGTCGGCATGATTCGCCATGGCGCCGCGCTGGAGTTCGAAAAGGAGTCCGACCTGCCCGCTGTCAAGGCCTTCGCCGAACGCACGTGGGAATTCGCCGATCTCCTCGTCAACGCACTTGGGGTGACGACTTGGCCGGGCCGACTCAAGGCCACCATCGCCTTTCATCGCAATTGTCACAATCGCGGCACGCGCAGCGAGGCGGCGTCATTGGCCCTGCTGAATTCGATCGACGGAGTGACCGTGGTGCCCTTCGGCGAAGCGGAGCAATGCTGTGGGTTCGGCGGCACGTTCTCCGTGGGCTTTCCCCATATTTCCGCCGGAATGGGTTCCCTCAAATTGGAGCACCTCCGCGCCGTGCAGCCCGACCTCGTCGTCTCCGGCGACATGAGTTGCCTGATGCACCTGAGCGGGCTGGCCCAGAAAGAGGGTCAACCAATCAAGACCCAACACCTCGCTCAAGTCCTGCGCGATGCCCTGCGCAACGGCGGCTTGCTCTCCTGACGGCCATGGCACGCCAACCCATCGACGATTTTGCTGCGGCCCTCCCGGCCGCGCAGCGCACGTCGGTCTATCAAAGCACGAAGGGCACGCACGAGAAGCGCACCAAGTTGCTTTTTGATCAATTCGAAGATCCGAATCGGCTCCGCGAGATCGCCGGCGAGATCAAACAGCACGTCATCGAGCATCTCGACACCTACTTGCCGGCGGTCGAAGCAAAATTGCAGGCCAACGGCGCACACGTCCACTGGGCCTCTACGGCGGAGTCGGCCTGCGAAGCTGTGCTGCGCATCATGCGAGCGCGCGGTGCCACCAAGATGGTCAAGGCCAAGACGATGGTGAGCGAAGAGATCGAGCTCGCGCCGTTCTTGGGAAAGCACGGCATCGAGGCGCTCGAAACCGACTTGGGCGAGTTCATCGTTCAGATCGACGGCGACCATCCGAGCCACATCGTGCGCCCGATCATTCACAAGAGCCGCCAGGAAATCGCGCGCAGTTTCGAGCGCGAAGGACTCGGCGCCTACAATGACGATCCCGAAACGATCACCCGGCGCGCGCGCCAGTTTCTCCGCCACAAATATCTCGAAGCCGACGTCGGTCTCACCGGGGCCAATTTCGTTTCGGTGGAAAGCGGCCGTCTGGTCGTCGTAACCAACGAGGGCAACTCCCGCTTCAGTCTCGCGGCCACGAAGTGCCACATCGCCCTTGTCGGCATTGAAAAGCTCGTGCCGCACGATCGCGACCTCGGGCTGCTCTTGAATCTGCTGGCGCGTTCCGCCACGGCGCAACAGCTCACGGTCTACACGGAATTCATCTCGGGGCCAAAATCGGCTGACCAGCCCGACGGCCCGGAAGAGATGCACGTCATCTTTGTGGATAACGGCCGCACCGAGGTGCTCGCCTCCGAGTGTCGCGAAATCCTGCGCTGCATCCGCTGCGGTGCGTGCCTGAATGTCTGCCCCGTCTACCGGCAGGCCAGTGGACACGCCTATCGCAGCGTCTATCCCGGTCCGGTCGGCGCGGTGTTGTCGCCGTTGTTGGCCAAGGACAGGTTTCCCGAGCTCGCCGATCTGCCCAAAGCCTCATCGCTCTGCGGCGCGTGCCATGAGGTTTGCCCGGTCAATATCCCGATTCCCGATCTGCTCCTGCGCCTGCGGGCCAAGGGCAAGGCCGAGGGCGCGCCGCTCGCCTCGGTCGGCACCCCGCCGATGGGCGCATGGGCCCTGCTCGCCACGCAGCCGACCGCGTGGAAGGCCGCGCTGTTCGGCGGCAAGGTCTTGAATTATCTGCCGACCAAACTCATCCCCGTTCCCGCCTTGCGCGCGTGGGAAGAGAAGCGCGTGTTGCCCGTGTGGCGCGGCGGCGAATTTAGAAAATGGATGAAAAATCGCCCCAAGCCATGAGCACCGAGCGCGACCGGATTCTTTCGCGAGTGCGCGCGGCGCTCGCCCCGCTGCCCGCGCGTGCCGCCGCGCCCGCGTGGGAATCCGAGCTCATCCGCATTCGCCAGGCGCAACCGACGGACGACCCTTGGAGCTTGTTTGCCCAACGCAACGCCGCGGTAAATGGCGTGCCATTGACGTCCATCGCTGAGCTGATCGCCCTGCTCGACAAGAACGGCTGGAAACAAGGCTACTGCGACCCGGAACTCTGGCCGCAATTCGCGGACGCCTTTCCGGTCTCGTTCAAAGTCAAGAGCACCTTCGATCGCACCCGCATCGACGACTACGCTTTCGGCATCACCCGCGCAGCTGGCGCCATCGCCGAAACCGGCACGTTGATCTTCACGGACGCCGAGACGTCGTCACGGCTCGCCGCCCTCGCGCCGTGGGCGCATGTAGCCGTTGTGCAGCGCGCCCAAATCCACCCCGACCTGACCGCCGCGCTCGCCGCCTTGCCGACAGATCCTAACGTCATTTGGGTCACGGGTCCTTCCAAAACCGCCGACGTCGAAGGAATCCTGATCGAAGGCGTCCACGGCCCCGGCGTGCAAATCGCGCTCTGCCTCGATTGAGGCCGAAATCACCGCCCAAGGCCGGGCCTTTTTCTTGGGCAAAAAAACTGCATCCACAAGGGATGCAGTAATTAATGGCGGGATGGACGGGACTCGAACCCGCGACCTTCTGCGTGACAGGCAGACGCTCTAACCAACTGAGCTACCACCCCAAAAATGGGAAAGAGGCCGCAACGTAGATTTGGAGAAATTCAAGT